>NZ_JBBNLM010000002.1:0-190436 GCF_040092475.1 Collinsella sp. CLA-ER-H10 | reverse complement strand
GCATGGGGCACGGGCGGGCGCTCAAGGCCGTCGCGAGGAAGCGGCTCAGGGCGATATACGCCGTGATGCGCGACCGGGTGCCCTACCGGGAGTAGCCCCGACGGTTGACAAAACTATAGGAACACCCAACAGATCACGTGATCCGAAGGGGACGGAGGAAAGCGGATCGCAAACAGCGGCGGTGCGTCAGGCCGAACGAGTCCCCATACCCTCGTTCGGCCTGACGCACCGCCGCGGTTTGTGTTTGTGCCGTATAATGACCGTTACCTATGACGCGATACAAAAGAAAGGTGTTTGCCCATGCAGGCACAGAAGGCGGAGGGAACCCGCGACCTTATCGGCGCCGAGATGCGCGCCTGGCAAAAGATGCAGCAGATTGCGGCCGGCGTGTTCGAGCCGTTTGGTTTTAAACCCATCGAGACGCCCGCGATCGAGCAGGTGGACGTGTTTGTCCACGGTATCGGCCAGTCGACCGACGTCGTGCGCAAGGAAATGTTCCGCGTGTTCAGCGGTGCCAACCTGGAGCGCGTCTTTACCGAGGGCACCGACACCAAACTCAAGCCCAAGCAGCGCCTGGCGCTTCGCCCCGAGGGCACGGCCGGCGTGGTGCGCGCTGTCGTCGAGAACAATCTGGTGCCCCAGGGCTCCACGCCGTTTAAGGCGTACTACGCCGAGGCCATGTTCCGCGGCGAGCGTCCCCAGAAGGGCCGCCTGCGCCAGTTCCACCAGGTGGGCATCGAGTGGCTCGGCGCTCCCGATCCGGCGGCAGACGCCGAGTGCATCATCATGCTCATGGAGTTTTACAAGCGCCTGGGCTTCGATCTTTCCAAGCTTCGTCTGCTCATTAACTCGATGGGCGACGCTCAGTGCCGTCCGGCTTACCGCGAGCAAGTCAAGCAGTTTATCCTCGATCACGCAGACGAGATGTGCGATGAGTGCCGCGAGCGCGCCGAGCTCAACCCGCTGCGTGCCTTTGACTGCAAGAACGACCACTGCCGCGAGATCATGGCCGAGGCTCCGCTGATGGGTGACAACCTGTGCGATGAGTGCCGCGAGCACTACGAGCAAGTCAAGCGCTATCTGGACGCCGCCGGTATCGAGTATGTCGAGGATCCCACCTTGGTGCGCGGCCTGGACTACTACACCCGTACTGTCTTTGAGGTCGAGGCCCCTGGCGCCGGCGTCGGCTCCATCGGCGGCGGCGGCCGCTACGATGGCCTCGTCGAGCTCGAGGGCGGCAAGCCCACGGCAGGCGTCGGCTTCGCCGTCGGTTTTGAGCGCGCCCTGCTGGCCCTGCAGGCCTTTGGCAGCGACCTGGGTGCCGAGGAGGTCCCGTGCGTCTACGTCGCCAATGCCGGCAAGGAGCTGCGTCAGAACGTCTTTGCCATTACGCAGGAGCTTCGCGCCGCAGGGATTGTGACCGAGGCCGACTATCAGGGCCGTTCGCTCAAGGCCCAGTTTAAGCAGGCCGATAAGGTAGGCGCCAAGCTCATCTTGGTCCTGGGCGGCGACGAGCTTGCCGCCGGCAAGGTCAAGGTGCGCGACATGCAGAGCCATGACGAGGTTCTCGTCGATCTGGCCAACGTCGTCGAGGCGGTTCGCGAGCGTCTGTAGCGCATCTTTTTGAGCTTCGGGCCTGCTAACGTGCCCTGCTCATGGAGAGCGATTGTTACGGGGGTGTTTCGCTTTTATGCGGAATGCCCCCGTTTACGTATGCCGCCCACCGAGAAATACGACCATTTAGGGCAAAAACCTTTGCAATGCAGAAAATACTTTTGTGTGGTAAAGCGCAATCAGTGTCGAAAGTATTTCTCAAGCGCCTATAATGAATACCGCATGTTACGTGCATAGAAGGAGGAATGGGAGGAAACGTGGCTGAGAACCTAAGCAACCAGTCTGTACCCGAAGCCGCGGCGCGCGTCGCTGCCGTGGTCAACCGCCTCGTTAACCGAATCGGCTCGAATGCCGAGTCCAGGGAGCGTCTCGCCGAGATCGAGATCCCCGAGGAGCTGCGCGACAATCTGGCGCTGTTCTTGCGCCTGGAGCGCCGTGTGCTTAGCGAGTATGATCCCGAGATCGCGGACCTGTTCGACAAGATTTTGACAGCCGAGATTGTGGTCAATGCCGGCAACCCCGGTACCTGCGCTGCCGACGAAGCCGTCGACGAGCAGGGCGTGCCCACCGCCGACGAGCCCACTGCCGTGGCATTTCGTGAGGTCGTCGATTTGATCGACAGCCTGCCGCTCGATAAGCAGCAGGTCATCGTTCGCGCCTTTACGAGCTTTTTCCATCTGGCAAACCTGTCGGAGGAGAACTACCGTGTGGCGCAGCTGCGCGAGCGCGAGGCCGGTGCGTCGACCGATACCGAGGTCGATCCTGCCAACGAGCTTACCGTTGCCTATCACCAGCTGGTGAATGAGCTGGGTGTCGAGGGTGCCAACGAGCTGCTCGACAAGCTCGAGTTCCACCCTGTCTTTACCGCACATCCCACCGAGGCCCGTCGTAAGGCCGTCGAGGGCAAGATCCGCCGTATCTCCAACCTGCTGGAGGAGCGTCCGCGTCTGGGCGGCTCCGACCTGGTGGAGAACGAGCGCCATATGCTGCAGGAGATCGACGCCCTGGTGCGTACGAGTCCCATCGCGCTCAAGAAGCCCACGCCGGTCGAGGAAGCCGATACCATCATCGACATCTTCGATAACACGCTGTTCGACGTTATCCCCGTTATCTATCGTCGTTTTGACGATTGGGTGCTGGGCGACAAGGCCGGTACTGTGCCGCCGCTGTGCCCGGCGTTCTTCCATCCCGGCAGCTGGATCGGTTCCGACCGCGACGGTAACCCCAACGTCACCGCCAAGGTGAGCCGTGAGGTCGCCGCCAAGTACTTTACGCACATGGTGCTCAAGCTCGAGGACAAGTGCCGCCACATCGGCCGCAACCTCACGCTCGAGGCTACCTACAGCAAGCCGTCGGCCGAGCTCATTAACCTGTGGAACCATCAGGTCGAGATGAGCCCTCGTTACACGGCCCGCGCCGAGCTGATCTCCGAGCACGAGCCGCATCGCGCCGTCATGCTCGTCATGGCCGACCGCCTGAACGCCACCGTCCGTCGTATCACCGACACCATGTACCACAGCGCCGACGAGTTCCTGGATGACCTGCGCGTCGTCCAGCGTTCGCTGGCCGCCTGCGGTGCCGTCCGTGCTGCCTACGGCCCGGTCCAAACCATCATCTGGCAGGTCGAGTCCTTCGGCTTCCATATGGTCGAGATGGAGTTCCGTCAGCACTCCGTGGTGCATGCCCGCGCCCTTAAGGATATCCACGAGAACGGTATCCATGGCGACCTGCAGCCCATGACGCGCGAGGTCATCGATACCTTCCGCGCTATCGGCTCCATCCAAAAGCGCTACGGCAAGAAGATGGCGCACCGCTACATCATCTCGTTTACCAAGAGCGCTCAGCATGTGGCCGACGTCTTTGAGCTGGCGCACCTGTCCTTTGCACACGAGGAGGATGTCCCCGAGCTCGACGTGATCCCGTTGTTCGAGCAGCTCGAGGACCTCGAGGGCTGCGTCGACGTGCTCGATCAGATGCTTACGCTGCCCGTGGTGCAAAAGCGCCTTGCCCAGACCAACCGCCGCATGGAGGTCATGCTGGGCTATTCCGACTCTTCCAAGGATGCCGGTCCTACCACGGCCATGCTCGCGCTGCACTCCGCGCAGGAGCGCATCGCCAAGTGGGCAGAGAAGAACGATATCGACCTGGTGCTCATGCACGGTCGCGGCGGTGCCGTGGGCCGTGGCGGCGGCCCGGCCAACAAGGCCGTGCTGGCGCAGCCCAAGGGTTCGGTCAACTGCTTCTTTAAGCTCACCGAGCAGGGCGAAGTCATCTTTGCCCGTTACGGCAACCGCACGCTGGCTCAGCGCCATGTTGAGTCCGTTGCCGCCGCAACGCTTTTGCAGTCGGCCCCGAGTGTCGAGAAGACCAACACCGAGACCACGCAGAAGTTCTGGGATATGGCCGAGAAGCTCAACACTGCAAGCCACGAACGCTATCTGGACCTGCTGAACACCGAGGACTTTACACCGTGGTTCTCGACCGTGACGCCGCTGACCGAGGTCGGTCTGCTGCCGATCGGCTCGCGTCCCGCCAAGCGCGGTCTGGGCGCCAAGTCGCTCGATGACCTGCGTACCATTCCGTGGATCTTCAGCTGGAGCCAGGCGCGCATTAACCTGGCCGCTTGGTACGGTCTGGGCACCGCCTGCGAGCAGCTTGGCGATCTTGACCAGCTCAAGGCTGCCTACCAGGAGTGGCCGTTCTTCCGCACCTTTATCGACAACATCGAGATGTCGATCGCCAAGACCGACCAGCGCATCGCCAAGATGTATCTGCACCTGGGCGACCGCCAGGATCTGTCCGAGAAGGTCTTTACCGAGATGCAGCTCACGCGTAAGTGGGTCCTTGCCATCGTCGGTGACGAGTGGCCGCTGCAGCGCCGTCGCGTGCTCGGCTGCGCCGTCCGTGTACGTAACCCCTACGTCGACGCCCTGTCCATCGCCCAGGTCCGCGCCCTTCGCGAGGTGCGTATGAACCAGGACGAGATGGCCGAGGAGAAGAAGGCCGAGTACATGAGCCTGATTCTTTCGACTGTGACCGGCGTCTCGGCAGGACTGCAGAACACGGGGTAATCGATAGTCCTGTAGTCGTCCGGGCCCGCCATTAGTTTACTTTTAGGCACGTCCTCGGACATGCAAGAAGCCCTCGCTGCGCACTTCGTGCGGCGAGGGCTTCTTGCGTCCTGCGGAGTGTGCCTAAAAGTAAACTAATGGCGGGCCCTGCGATGTCCGGTCTTCAGTGGATTACTGGCTGGGGGAATAATGGCGCGCTTCGCGCGTTTTGGATGGGGTCTGTCCCGGCGGCGCGTTTGGCGCTTCGCGCCGCGCGCCTTATCGATCGGGATTGAGATGCATGTGGTGCTTCTCGCCTTACGACTGTAGCGGCCGCGGTCCCGTTTGGGGTCGCGGCCGTTTTGTTGTGGGTCAAATATGAACGTTGTGTTAATGAGTCGGTGGACGGTGGTGTTTTTCGGTGAGCGGCGTATCCTTCCAACGGTTTATCTAGTGTGTCAGTTGAAAAGGAAGAGGGCGCTCGTCATTGTTTGAATGTGAACTGCCGTTTGACCACAAGACGTTGCATCTGGAGCTCGAGGATAAGAACTTCGCGGGTGTGATGGAAGGTCATCAAAACGAGTTTAAGACCACGAAATCGCAGGAAGAGCTGGTAGAGGAGTCGCTTGCCAACCCTTATGGTTCGCCGTCGCTCGAGGAGCTTTGTGCTGGCAAGAAGGATATTGTCATTATTAGCTCCGATCATACGCGTCCCGTTCCCTCGCGTGTGACGATGCCTATTCTGCTGCATCACATCCATTCTGCTGCGCCCGAGGCTCGCGTGCGCATTTTGGTTGCTACGGGTATGCATCGTCCGTCGACGCATGAGGAACTCGTCAACAAGTACGGCGAGGAGATCGTTGCCAACGAGGAAATCGTTATGCACGTCGCGACTGACGACAGCATGATGAAAAAGATCGGCACCCTGCCTTCTGGTGGCGAGTGCATCATCAACAAGATTGCCGCCGATTGCGATCTGCTGCTTGCCGAGGGCTTTATTGAGCCGCACTTCTTTGCCGGTTTCTCTGGTAGCCGCAAGTCCGTCCTGCCTGGCATCGCCAGCTACAAGACCATCATGTACAACCACAACGGTCAGTTTGTGAATGATTCCCACTCGCGTGCCGGCAACCTGTGCCACAACCACGTGAGCGAGGACATGTTTGCTGCCGCCGAGATGGCTCACCTTGCCTTTGTGCTTAACGTGGTGCTCAACGGCAAGCACGAGGTCATCGGCTCCTTTGCCGGCGATATCCACAAGGCGCACGAGGCTGGCTGCGAGTTCGTGAAGAGCCTTGCCGGCGTTGAGCCCGTCGAGTGCGAGATTGCCATCACCACCAACGGCGGCTACCCGCTCGACCAGAACATCTACCAGGCCGTGAAGGGCATGTGCTCTGCCGAGGCCACGCTTCCCGAGGGCGGCGTGATCATCGACGTCGCCGGCTGTGCCGACGGTCACGGTGGCGAGGGCTTCTATCACAACATCGCCGACAATGATCCGGCAGAGTTTGAGCGCGCCTGCATCGACCGTCCTAAGGACGAGACCCTGCCCGACCAGTGGACGAGCCAGATCTTTGCCCGCATCCTGGCGCATCACCCTGTGATCATGGTTACCGACCTGTGCGATCACCAGATGATCAAGGATATGCACATGACGCCGGTTAACACCCTCGATGAGGCGCTCAAGCTCGCCTTTGAGATGAAGGGTGCCGATGCCAAGGTGGCCGTCATTCCCGATGGCCTGGGCGTTGTCGTCGCACAGCACTAGTACGCGGCCTAAACGAACCGTTTATAACCGACAAGAAAGATAAGGTTTTATGCTTACCAAACTCCTCTGCGAATTCGGCGCAACGGCCCTCATGATCATCTTTGGCGTGGGCGTGCACTGCGATACCGTGCTTAAGGGCACCAAGTATCAGGGCTCCGGCCACATGTTTGCCATCACCACCTGGTCTTTTGGCATCTCGGTCGCCTTGTTTATCTTTGGCGGCGCCGTGTGCATGAACCCCGCCATGGTGCTTGCCCAGTGCATCGTGGGCCTGGTGCCGTGGAGCAGCTGCATCCCCTTCATGATTGCCGATATGCTCGGCGGCTATGTGGGCGCCGTGATCGCGTGGTTGATGTATGCCGATGAGTTCAAGGCTTCCGACGGCGTCGTCGACCCTATTGCCCAGCGCAACATCTTCTCGACCAACCCCACCACCGAGGGCACGAACTATGCCCGCAACTTCTTCTGCGAGGCTATCTGCACCTTTGTGTTCATCAGCGCCATCCTGGCTACCGCTAGCCGTGCCGGCGAGAACGTTTTGATGCTCGCTATCTGCGTCGGTCTGATCGTTTGGGCTGTTGGCATGGGCATGGGCGGCATTACTGGCTTCGCCATGAACCAGGCTCGTGACCTTGGTCCTCGCATGGCCTATCAGGTGCTGCCGATCAAGAACAAGGCCGACAACAACTGGAAGTATGGCCTGCTTGTTCCTGGCATCGCTCCGTTTGTCGGTGCCGCTCTGGCCGCGCTGTTTGTGCATGGTTTCTTGGGCATGTTCTAGTCTGAGGCTACATAGTTGTCCGCTGGCCGCATGGGGTAACTTCCCAGCGCGTCCTCGGACATGCAAAAAGGCTCGCTGCGCACTTCGTGCGGCGAGCCTTTTTGCGTCCTGCGGAATGCGCTGGGAAGTTACCCCATGCGGACAGCTGCGGGATCTTTGTTGCGTTCGTACAAGCAACCCAATATATATCTGAATTTGGATGGGAGGGGCTTGTTGCTGGTAGGGGCGTTGGGCTTCTGTCGACACTTTGGGATGGATTGTGCTTTGGGTTGGGGCGGCGCTTTGAGATGAGGTCGGAACTTTGGGATGAGGGGTTTACTCAGTTGAAGAGAGGCTTAATGGCTGATAGGTAGTCTTTGGCTACGTCGGCTTTGGCTGCTTGGAAGTTGTGCCAGGCCCACCATTGGACCATTCCTACGAAGCTTGAGGCTATGTGGTGTAGTAAGAAGCTGCGGTCCATGGTGGCGGCGGGGCCTGCGGGGTCGACGGGGACGGTTTCGGCTGCGCGCGACATGATGGTCTTGCGGAGGCAGTCGGCGAAGACGCGTGAGCCGGCGCCGGCTACGAGGGCTCGAACGCCCTGACGGCGTTCCCAGAGGTTGTTGAGGATATGCTCGACTTGCACGAGTGGGTCGTCGAGCGGCGTACCATCGTCGTCGAGGGCGTGGGTGCAGATGTCGCTCACGAGCTCGGACAGTAGGTCGTCTTTGCTCTTAAAGAGGCCGTAGAATGTCGCGCGGCCTACGTGGGCGCGCGCGATGATGTCGCCGACGGTGATCTTGCCGTAGTCCTCTTCGCGCAGCAGCTCGGAGAACGCCGAAACGATGGCAGCGCGGCTTTTTGCCTTGCGGGCATCCATGGCTATGCGTCCGCGTGAACGAGCAGGCAGCGGAGCGTACCGGAGCAGCCCTCGTAGGGGCGCTTGCCAGCGCCGTAGCCGACGGCTTCGATGCGGTAGCGTGAGGGCAGTTGGTCGGACGTACACAGCGCGGTGACGATGGCGGCGCCCGTGGGCGTCACGAGCTCGCCGGCGACCGGTGCAGGCGTGAGGGCGATATTGCCCGCCTGGCACAGGTTGACGACAGCGGGGACGGGAATGGGCATGAGGCCGTGGGCACAGTGGATGGTGCCGTGGCCCTCGGAGAGCGACTCGACGACAATATCCTCGATGCCCAGGTCATCGAGGCAGATGGCGACAGAGCAGACGTCGACGATGGAATCGACGGCGCCTACCTCGTGGAACATGACGGTCTCGGGCGTTTTGCCGTGGGCCTTGGCCTCGGAGGCGGCGAGCGCGGTAAAGATGGCGTGCGCACGACGCTTGGCGCCATCGCTTAACTGCGAGCCGTCGATGATGGCGGTGACGTCCGCCAAAGAACGGTGGTGATGGTGGTGGGCGTGATGGTGGCCCTCGTGGCCATGGCCGTGGGTCTCATGATCATGCTCATGGCAGTGCTCATGCTCGTCATGGTCATGATGGTGGTGCTCGTGCTCGTGCGTGTGCTCGGCAGCTGCTTCGTTGCCGTAGAGCCATGCCATGTCGTGGTCGTGGTTCTCGAGCTCTTCTGCCAGCTGAACGTCGAAATCGCAGGCGTCGATGCCATGCTTGTTTACGCGCGTGACGGCGATCGTAAAGCCGTCGACCGGCAGTGTGGCGAGCTGTTCGCGCAGGTGCTCCTCGCTGGCGCCCAGGTCGAGCAGGGCCGCGACGGTCATATCGCCGCTGATGCCCGAGGTGCCGTCGATGATAAGCGTGTGCTGATGATTGGACATGGAATGCTCCTTAGCGGGCGCGGGGTGTGCCGGCGCTCAGATGATTGATAAGACTTGCCTGGTAAGCGGCGCCAAAGCCGTTGTCGATATTGACGACCGATACGCCGCTGGTACAGGAGTTGAGCATGGCGAGCAGTGCGGCTACGCCACCAAAACTTGCGCCGTAGCCCACGCTGGTGGGAACGGCGATGACCGGACAGCTCACCAGGCCGCCGATAACGCTCGCCAACGCGCCCTCCATGCCGGCGATGGCGATGACCACCTGTGCCTGGGCAAGTTCCTCGGCATGCGCGAGTAGGCGGTGCAGGCCGGCGACGCCTACGTCGTAGAGGCGGTCGACCTCGTTGCCATAGAACTCGGCCGTCAACGCGGCTTCCTCGGCGACGGGCAGGTCGCTCGTGCCGGCGCAGGCGACGACGATGCGTCCGTTGCCGGTAGGGGAGGGCTTGCCGCCCACGAGGGCGAGCTGCGCGTCCGGGACATATCCCAGGTCGATGCCGTTGCCGAGGAGCTCCGAGGTGCGGGCTGCCTTTTCGGCATCCAGGCGCGTGACCAGGATGCGCTCCTGGCCGGCATCGCGCAGCGCCTCGATAATGGCGGCAATTTGCTCGGCGGTTTTACCGGCACCGTAGACAACCTCGCCGGCTCCCTGGCGCACTCCGCGCGAAAGATCGAGCTGCGCAAAGCCCAAATCGGCAGTCGGAGCCGTCTGGATGCGCGTAAGGGCGTCGGCGGGGGTGACTGATCCGCCGGCAACATCGCTCAGCAGCTGCTCTAGATCTCGCTTATCCATATATGTTCCCTTCGACGGCGCAAAGTCTAGCACTCAAAGGGTATGTTTCCGAACACTAAGACAAAATTGTTCGGAAACTATAGGACAGACTGATTCTATTGTTAGAAGGATCGACTAGTCGCGCAGGATGATATCCATGGCGAGCGTCAGGTTGCGCTCGTCGATGGCAAACGGGGCGGCTTCGCGCGTCTTGGGCTTGGCGCAAAACGCGATGCCCGTGCCCGCGGCCTGAATCATGGGGATGTCATTGGCGCCGTCGCCGATCGCGACGGTGTGGGTCATGTCGACACCGCACTCAACCGCCCAATCCAGCAGCTGAATGAGCTTGGATTCCTTGGTCACAATGTCTGCCGCCAGCTTACCCGTGAGCTTGCCGTCCACGACTTCCAGACGGTTGGCCAGGCAAAAATCGATGCCCGCGGCGGCCACGATCTTGTCGGCGACCTCGTGGAAGCCGCCGCTTACCACGCCGACCTTCCAGCCCTTGCTGTGCGCCGAGCGCACAAGCTCCAGCGCGCCGGGAGTAAACGTCACGCGCTCAAAGGTGCGCTCGAACACGCTCTCATCCAAGCCGGCAAGCAGCCCCACGCGCTCCTCGAGCGCCTGCTTAAAGTCAAGCTCGCCGCGCATGGCGCGTTCGGTGATCTGTGCAACTTGCTCTCCCACGCCGGCTTCCTCGCCCAACAGGTCGATGACCTCCTGGTTGATGAGCGTGGAGTCGATATCCATAACGATGAGGCGTGCAGTCATGGCGGGCCTTTCCGAGTGCAGTTGTATTGGGGCACATTGTCGCACGCGGCGCGCCTTGGCGACGGCCAGGCCGCGTCAATTGTTTCGTCTCCGTCAAGTCTTTGGGCAGGAGCTACTTTTTCGCGGTACATCGGCGCAGGTGCGATAACATAGAACGCCATGTCTGGCTGCGCGGTTTACGCAGGCTGGGCAAATCTGTACGACGCCGCCCGGAACGACACGGGGCGGCACAGATCCATAAAGGAGGATCACTGGTATGAGCCAGACCCGTCCCATCGATGAGCATTCTATGCACACCCGTACCTGCGGCGAGCTTCGCTTCGAGAACGTGGGCGAAGAGGTCACCCTCACCGGTTGGGTGAGCCGTCGCCGCGACCACGGCGGCCTTATCTTCTGCGACCTTCGCGACCGCGAGGGCATCACGCAGCTCACCTTCGACCCCGAGCACTCCGACGGCGACGCCTTTAAGATCGCCGAGACCATGCGTCCCGAGTGGCCCATCAAGATTCATGGCGTCGTGCGCGCCCGTGGCGAGGAGACCACCAACACCAAGCTCGCGACCGGCGAGATCGAGGTCCTGACCGACCACGCCGAGGTACTCAACACGTCCGTCACCCCGCCGTTCCAGATCGAGGACGGCATCGAGACCAGCGAGGACACCCGCCTGCGCTATCGCTATCTGGACCTCCGTCGTCCCGAGATGATGGCCAACCTCAAGCTGCGCTCCGACTTTACCTTTGCCATTCGCGAGGCGCTGCACAACCGTGAGTTCATGGAGGTCGAGACACCCTCCCTGTTCAAGTCCACGCCCGAGGGCGCCCGCGACTTCATCGTTCCCAGCCGCATTCAGCCGGGTAACTTCTACGCCCTGCCGCAGTCCCCGCAGCTTCTGAAGCAGCTGCTCATGGTCGGTGGCGTTGAGCGCTACTACCAGGTCGCCAAGTGCTTCCGCGACGAGGACCTGCGTGCCGACCGTCAGCCCGAGTTCACTCAGGTCGATATCGAGATGTCCTTCGTGGACCAGAACGATGTCATGAGCGCGCTCGAGGAGGTCCTGGCCGATGCCTTCGGTCGCATGGGTGTCGAGATGCCCACGCCGCTGCGTCGCATGGACTACTGGGAGGCCATGGACACCTATGGCTCCGACAAGCCCGATACCCGCTACGGCATGCACCTGGTCGACCTGACCGACATCTTTGCCAACTCCAAGTTCAAGGTCTTTGCGACTGCCGCAAACGAGGAGGGCTCTGTCGTCAAGGCAATCAACGCCAAGGGTGCCGGTGCCTGGGCACGTGCCAAGATCGATAAGCTCGCCGGCGTGGCCTCCACGTTTGGCGCCAAGGGCCTGGCATGGATCGCATTCCGCGAGGATGGCTCCCTCAACAGCCCCATCGTCAAGTTCTTCTCGGACGAGGAGATGGCGGCTCTGCGCGAGCGCATGGACGTCGAGCCCGGCGACCTTGTGATGTTCGCCGCCGGTCCGCGCCTGCTCTCTGACGAGATCCTGGGTGGCATGCGTTCTCACATGGCCAACGCGCTCGAGATCAAGCGCGAGGGCCACGACTTCCTGTGGGTCGTTAACTTCCCGCTGTTCCATTGGGACGAGGATCGCAAGGCCTATGCAGCCGAGCACCAGCCGTTCACCTTGCCGACCGAGACCGACATCGCCAAGATTGAGGCCGATCCGCTGGCAGCCGGTTCTTGCACCTACGACTTTGTCATGGACGGCTTTGAGGCCGGCGGCGGCGGTATGCGTATCCACAACGCCGAGATGCAGATGTCCATGCTCAAGCTCCTGGGCTTTACCGAGGAGCGCGCCGAGTCGCAGTTCGGCTTCCTCATGGAGGCGCTCAAGTTTGGTGCGCCCCCGATGGGTGGTTTCGCTTTGGGCCTGGACCGCGTGTGTATGCTGCTCACCGGTTCCGACTCCATCCGCGACGTCATGGCGTTCCCCAAGACGGCCAGCGGCTCCGACCTCATGTCGGGCGCTCCGAGTGCCGTTAGCGGCGCCCAGCTCAAGGACGTCAGCCTGCGCCTGATGTAGGCGAGCGGCTACATATTGCCCGTAACGAGGGAAGGACGCGTGCCTTCCCTCGTTTTTTATGCGCGGGCGTTGCGAGGGCATAGGTTGACTGGGCGTCGCGGAAACTGCGTCCCAGAATTTGCGTCCAAAACGGGTCGCAGTTTCCCAAACAGGCCCCTTTGGGAAATTGCGTCCCAGAATCCAGCCAAATAACGGGTCGCACTTTCCGGTTGAGCCTTCTGGCGGAAACTGTGTCCCATCATTGACGTTCGAAATGGGATGCGATTTCCGTCCCGCCCTCAACAAGCATCTAACGCTACAATAACTACCACGTGGCTGGGTTTGCCGGCCGAATGTGCGATGCCGCGGGAGGGGACATGGTCGAGTTTACGAAGACGATTAAAGATCCGTTGGGATTACATGCCCGCCCGGTTGCGCTGCTCTATGATATTATCGCCAAGCATCGTAGTGACGTGTCGGTCAGCATTGGCGACCGTCATGTCGATGGTCGCGACGTGATGGGCCTGATGGCCCTCTATGGCGAGTGCGGCGAGGATGTCGTGTTCCGCGTTTCGGGCGTGGATGAGGCTTCCTGCGTCACGTCGATCAGAAACCTCTCGCTTTAAGCATGACAGGGCGTGGTAAAGGATGGTCCTTTGCCGCGCCCTTTTGTTTCGTATAGGAAACTTTTTCGAAATCTGAACGGGGACCCTTTCCAAAAAGTTAACCACGTGTTAGTTTACTAAAGCGAACATAGACGTGGTTAACTTTTATCGCGTCGATGTTGAGGACGAACTGACGTTAGGAGCCACTCATGTCTTGCGGACCGCAGATGCCGGCAATGCCGCTTTCGATGGTAAAAGCGGGCGAAACCGTGCGCGTGTCTCGTGTAAAGGGCAATGAGGATATGAAGCACCACCTCAAGGACCTCGGCTTTGTCGAGGGCAGCGAAATCCACGTGGTGAGCTCGAGTGGCGCCAATATCATCGTCACTGTGCTGGGCGCACGCTTTGGCATCGATTCCAAGGTTGCCATGCACATCATGACCGTCGGTTAGTCGACGGTATTTCTGTACGCACTGAAAGGGGGACAAGTAAATGAAGACGTTGGGTGACGTTAAGGTGGGCGAGAGCTCCACCATCATCAAGCTTCACGGTGAGGGTGCGCTTCGCCGCCACCTTATGGACCTGGGGCTCATCAAGGGCACTTCGTTCAAGGTCGTGAAGGTTGCACCGCTCGGTGATCCGGTCGAGATCAACGTGCGCGGCTACGAGCTTTCCATCCGCAAGGAGGAGGCCGCCGTCGTCGAGGTCCAGTAAGGGCTCACGGCGTATATTTCTGCAGATAAAGTTAGGTATTTCTAACTTAATGCAGCATCTTTGAAGCACATTATCCAGCCTGCGCGGAGAAAGCAGCGCGGGCACACAAGGAAGAAGGATTGAATGGCGGATTCTCAGATCCATGTCGCGTTGGCGGGTAACCCCAACTGCGGCAAGACCACGCTTTTCAACCTGATCACCGGCGCCAACGGCTACGTTGGCAACTGGCCCGGCGTCACGGTTGAGAAAAAGGAGGCCAAGCTCCTAAGCGACAAGAACGTTACCATCACGGACCTCCCTGGCATCTACTCGCTTTCCCCCTACAGCCCCGAGGAGCAATGCTCGCGCGATTACCTCATGAGCGGCGAGCCCGATGTTGTCGTCCAGGTTGTCGATGCCACCAACCTCGAGCGTAACCTGTATCTGGCGCTTCAGGTTATCGAGACCGGCCTGCCCGTGGTCGTTGCCCTCAACATGGCCGACTTGGTCGAGAAGAACGGCGACAAGATCGACACGGACAAGCTCTCCAAAAAGCTCGGCTGCCCGGTTATGATGATCTCGGCCCTTAAGAACAAGGGTATCAAGGAGCTGTTCGAGCAGGTCAAGAAGTCCGCTGCTTCCAAGGGCCAGGTGCCGGAGCACAAGTTCGACTCCTCCATCGAGGACGTTCTGGGCCACATCGAGAATAACCTGTCTGCAAGCGTTCCCGCCAACAAGCGCCGCTACTATGCCGTCAAGCTGTTCGAGCGCGATGCGGACGCCTGCAAGCTCATCAACCTCACCAAGGAGAAGGCCGCTCGCGTCGAAGAGCTGGTCGCTCAGTGCGAGCAGGACTGCGACGATGACGCTGAGTCCATCATCACCGGCGAGCGCTACGGCGTCATCGCGCACATCATCGACGAGTGCCTCACCAAGGCCCCGGCCAAGATGAGCACCTCCGAGAAGATCGACCGCGTGGTTACCAACCGTATCCTGGGCTTGCCGATCTTTGTGGTCATCATGTTCTGCGTGTACTACATCGCCGTTTCCACCCTGGGCGGAACGGTGACCGACTTCACCAACGATCAGCTCTTTGGCACCGACGGTTGGTATGTGCTCGGTCAGGGCCGCGATGCTTACGATGAGGCTGTCGAGGCCGCGGGTGACGACGCCGACTCGGTCGACCCGGCACAGTACGGCCCCTATGTCCCGGGTATCACCACCATGGTGCACGACGCCCTCGTGGCGGGTGGCACCGAGGACGGTGGCCTGGTCGATTCGCTGGTCTGCGACGGTATCGTCGGAGGCCTGGGCGCTATCTTCGGCTTCGTCCCGCAGATGTTCCTGCTGTTCGTCATGCTGTCCTTCCTGGAGGACTGCGGCTATATGGCCCGCGTCGCCTTCATCATGGACCGCGTGTTCCGCCGCTTTGGCCTGTCCGGTAAGTCCTTTATCCCCATGCTCGTGTCCTCGGGCTGCGGCGTCCCCGGCGTCATGGCCACCAAGACCATCGAGAACGAGAAGGACCGCCGCATGACGGTCATGACCACCACGTTCATTCCCTGTGGCGCTAAGCTGCCGATCATCGCCCTGCTCATGGGTTCTATCATCGGCGATTCTTCCACCACCGCCGCGTGGATTAGCCCGCTCTTCTACTTCCTGGGCGTCTTTGCCGTCATCGCCTCGGGCCTCATGCTCAAGAAGACCAAGCTCTTCGCCGGTCGCCCGACGCCGTTCGTTATGGAGCTCCCCGCCTACCACTTCCCGGCGATCCGCTCTTGGGCGCTGCACGTGTGGGAGCGCTGCTGGGCCTTTATCAAGAAGGCCGGCACGGTCATCTTTGCCTCCACTGTCGTGGTTTGGTTCCTGTCCAACTTTGGTAGCTACAACGGCTCCTTTGGCTTCCTGCCTGCGATGGAAGGCATCCCCGAGGAGTTCATGGACTACTCCGTGCTCGCCATGCTGGGCAACCTGGTTGCCTGGATCTTCGCCCCGCTCGGCTTTAGCACCTGGCAGGCAACTGCGCTGACTGTCTCTGGCCTTGTCGCCAAGGAGAACGTCGTCGCCACCGCCGGTTCGCTGCTGTCCGTGGCCGACGCCGCCGAGACTGACCCGAGCCTGTGGACCGCGTTCGCCGGCATGTTCCCGACCATGGGCGCTTGCGTTGCCTTTGGCGCGTTCAACCTGCTGTGCGCCCCGTGCTTTGCCGCCATGGGTACCATCCGCAACCAGATGGATTCCGGCAAGTGGACTGCGATCGCCATCGGTTACGAGTGCGCCTTTGCCTGGGTCATTGGCCTGTTCATCAACCAGTTCTACAACCTGCTTGTCCTTGGCCAGTTTGGTATTTGGACGGTTGTAGCCATCGTTCTGCTGGTTGCGATGCTCTTCCAGATCTTTCGTCCCATGCCCAAGCACGCTTGGACGGACGAGGACGAGACCAACACCGCTTCCGCCGCAGTTTCCGCTTAAGTCCAAATAAGGATTAGCCCCTTTCCACGAGCCCGGGTATCTTCGCGATACCCGGGCTTTTTGGTGGGAGAGATGTGGCGTTTCCGCAGATAAAACCAACCAAAATAAACCTGTCCCTTTTTGGTAGGTGGAGAATGGGGTAAAGTAAGTGATGGTTAACTAGAGGAGGCTTGCTATGGCACCTATCGATATTGTTGTACTGGCTGTTATCGGCGTTGCGTTTGTCGCCGTGTGCGTGCGCATCTACCGCAAGGGCACCTGCGCCGACTGCGCTCAGGGTGGCGTTTGCACGGGGCATTGCTCCAACAAAAAGACGTGCGCTGCACTTAAGGGCGTAGACAAAATCGCCGAAGACTTGGGTCGCGGTATCAAATAAGGTCCGGACATCCAAGCGCTCCGCGGGCATCCGTTCGCGGGGCGCTTTGTGCATTTGAGGGAGAGCACGGCGAGTCGAAGAGTATTTTTGGGGTATCGTTAACTGGACTATTAATTGGCAACTTATCTATAACGGAGTAACCGCATGAGCGCTCGCGTAACCATGAAGGACATAGCCGCCGAGCTTGGCGTTTCCATCAATACCGTGCACAAGGCTCTGACGGGAAAGGCCGGCGTGAGCGAATCCGTGCGCGCCAAGGTGAACGCTAAGGCCGAGGCCATGGGCTATCACCGCAACACAAGTGCCTCAAGCCTGCGCCGCAAGGATATCAATCTGGTGTTTTGCCTGCCCCGCGCATCGCGCGAAGGAGCGTACTTTTTCCGTTACCTGTGGGAAGGCTGCAATCGCTTTGAACAGGAGGTCATCGACCGGGGCATTACGGTTGAGCGCGTTGAATTTGGCGTGGGCGGCTACGCTGATGCACTCGAGCAAATCGACGAGCGTCTGCAGGTGGGCGAGAAGATTGATGGCTTGCTCGCCTATGCGCCGGGCGACGATCGTGCGACTGAGCTTTTGGGGCAGATCGCCGAGGCGGGCGTGACGATTGAGCTTGTCGACGGCGACCGTCCGCATTTGAATCGTTTGGGTGCGAGCTTGGCCGATTATTCGACGGCAGGCAGCCTTATGGCCGAGCAGGCGGCAAACCTGGTCCATGCTTCTGGGGCCGACGCCCGCGTGCTCCTTTTGACAGGCGACCCATATACCGATTCGCACTATCTAACCGCCCGCGCCTTCCACAATTACCTGCGCGAACGTGATATTCCATGGCAGGTTGAGGATCTTGCAGGTGCCCATGCGCAAGTCAAACAACTCGAGCATGAGCTCGAAAAGCGCTTGAGTGCGCCGGACGCCCCCGAACTTATCTGTAGCGTTTTTGCCGTTGGTTCCGAAGTGGTTGCCGACGCGCTCGTCTCGACCGGCAAGGCCGGTCGGGTCATGGTGATCGGCAACGACCTGTTTCCCGAAAGCGCCCTGGCCTTGCGCCGCGGTATCTTTACCAATATTGTCTATAAGGACCCGACGAGCCTGGCGTATCGCGGCGCCAAGACACTGGGCGATTATTTGCTGTGGGGAAGGACCCCGACGGAGCCCGTCCAGAAGGGCGCCGTCGAGATGGTATTTGCCAGCAATGTCGACCGCTACTGCGAACTTGCGGGTATTTAGCCGATTGAGCAGGTACCCCCTCTTGCGACGTGCATTTTTGGGAGTATTCAGCATTGGCATGCCCTGAATGAGGTGCAGAACGACTGTTTTAAGTGCCCCCGATGGCGTAATTTGCCATCGGGGGCACTTTTTATGCCGATCGGGCGCTATCTGCGTTCCAAATAGGACGCTGAGGATGGCGCACGGCGCGCTCCAATGCTGAATACTCCCAAAAATGTACGTCGGGACATGACCCACCTGAGCAAAAGCGCTCAAGTTCGGTGTTCGGGGACGCCAACCGGTCCGCAATGCATGCAAGTCACAGCTCCGGCAACCGTTGAACGGGCAAAACCTACCGTTCACCCCATGGTTGTTAGGTGAACGTTCACCTTTTGAGTCGTAATGGATTAGTATGGTGAACGTTCACCTAGAGGATGACGAGCGTATTGTGCGCCCGCTCCGCAAACAAAGGGGTTGTTTGATGAAAAACTTCATGGACGATCAGGATTTCCTGCTGAGCACCAAGACCGGCGAGGAGCTGTTCCACAACTTTGCCGAGGGCATGCCCATCGTCGACTACCACTGCCACATTTCTCCCAAGGAGATTTGGGAGGACAAGCGTTTCGAGAACATCACCGAGGTTTGGCTGGGCGGCGACCACTACAAGTGGCGCCTGATGCGTGCCAACGGCGTCGACGAGCGCTTTATCACTGGCGACGCCCCTGCTCGCGAGAAGTTCCAAAAGTGGGCCGAGACCCTGGGTCGCTGCGTCGGCAACCCCGTCTTTGAGTGGAGCCACCTGGAGCTTAAGCGCTACTTTGGCTACGAGGGCGTCCTCAACGGCAAGACTGCCCAGGAGGTTTGGGACCTTGCCAACGCCAAGCTCGCCGAGGCCAGTTTCACCTGCCGCAACCTGATCAAGCAGTCCAACGTCCGCATGATCTGCACTACTGACGACCCCGCCGACAGCTTTGAGTGGCACAAGAAGATTGCCGCCGACGACAGCTTTGACGTTCAGGTCGTTCCCGCCATGCGCCCCGATGCCGCTTTGCGCATCGAGCGCGGCCAGGAGTTTGCCGACTACTGCAAGCACCTCTCCGAGGTTGCCGGCGTTGAGGTCAGCGACTTTGAGGGCATGAAGGCTGCCATTTCCAAGCGCTACGACGTTGCTCACGAGCTGGGCTGCCGCGCATCCGACCACGCACTCGACTACGTTATGTACGTCCCGGCTACCGCCGACGAGATCGAGGCTATCTTTGCCAAGGGTCTGGCTGCCGAGCCGCTTACCGAGGAAGAGGTCCTCAAGTACAAGACTGCCTTTATGCAGTTTGTCGCTGGCGAGTATGTCCGTCTGGGCTGGGCCATGCAGCTGCACTTTGGCTGCAAGCGCGACAACAATCGCGCCATGTTTGCCAAGCTCGGTCCCGATACCGGCTACGACTGCATCTCCAACTACACGCCGTCCGACCAGCTCGCCGATTTCCTCAACTCCATTCAGGAGACTTGCGGCCTGCCCAAGACCATCCTGTACAGTCTGAACCCCATCGACAACACCATGATCGATACCGTGATGGGCTGCTTCCAGGAGGCTCCGACTGCCGGTAAGATCCAGAACGGCTCCGCCTGGTGGTTCAACGACAACGAGGTCGGTATGCGCGAGCAGCTCACGGCTCTGGCTAACGAGGGCGTGCTGGGCAACTTTGTGGGCATGCTTACCGATTCCCGCTCCTTCCTGTCCTATCCGCGCCACGAGTACTTCCGTCGCGTGCTGTGCAGCGTGATCGGCGAGTGGGTCGAGCAGGGCAAGTACCCGGCCGACATGGAGCTACTGGGCGAGGTTGTACGCGACATCAGCTACAACAATGCGGTCCGCTACTTTGGCTTTGACCTGGACACCGTCGAGGCCTAAGCCCGCATCAAATCACATCGAACTCGGGAGCGCCGTTGCCACACGCGGCGCCCCTGTTTTGCTTGCACGCTAACAGCTATCTAAGGAGAGACACAGATGGAGAACATCAGCTACGATGCGCTCGAGAAGATCGGCTACAAGGGCTATTTGCTGCCCAAGGATGCTCCCGAGAAGGTTCTGCAGTTTGGCGAGGGCAATTTCCTGCGCGCCTTCGTCGACCGTTTCTTTGACATGGGCAACGAGGCCACCGGCTGGAACGGCAAGGTCGTCATGGTGCAGCCCATCAGCGGTGCCTTTGGCTTTGCCGACGGTATCAATGCCCAGGACGACCTGTACACCGTGCTGGTGCGCGGCAAGGAGAACGGCAACACGGTTGACGAGTCACGCGTGATCAGCGCCTGCAGCCGCTGCCTTAACCCGTATCGTGAGGACGACTATCGCGCCATGATGGAGGTCGCCGTCTCCGACGACCTAGAGATCATCGTCTCCAACACCACCGAGGCCGGTATCGCCTATGACCCGTCCTGCAAGGCCGACGACATGCCACCTGCGAGCTTCCCCGCCAAGCTTGCCCAGGTGCTCCACACCCGCTGGGCTGCCGGTAAGCCGGGCGTCATCGTCCTCGCCTGCGAGCTCATCGATCACAACGGCGAGGAGTTGCTGCGCATCATGAACCAGTATGTGAGCGACTGGGGCTGGGAGGACGAGTTTGCGCAGTGGATGGCTAACGACTGCACCGTCTGCACCACGCTCGTCGACACCATCGTCCCCGGCCGCATCCGCGATCCTAAGGAGGCCGCGGCGGTTGCCGAGCGTCTGGGCTACGAGGATCCCTTCCTGGCCGTGCGCGAGCCCTTCCAGATGTGGGGCATCCAGGGCGACGAGTCGCTTGCCGAGAAGCTTCCCTTTGTGAAGGCTGGTCTTCCGGGCGTCTTTGTGACTCCCGACGTCACCCCGTACAAAAAGCGCAAGGTCCGCATCCTCAACGGTGCCCATACCGCCTTCGTTCCGGGTTCCTGGGTTGCCGGCTTTGATATCGTGCGCGACTGCATGCATGACGAGACCATTCGCGGCTTCATGAACACCATGCTCTACGACGAGGTCATTCCGACGCTTGCCGCCGACTTGGATGTCGAGGACTGCAAGGCCTTTGCCGCCGCCGTCGAAAACCGCTTCGACAACCCGTTTATTGATCATGCGCTGCTCTCCATCTGCCTCAACTCCACGGCTAAGTGGCGCGCTCGCGACCTGCCCACGCTCAAGGACTACGTTGCCGAGACCGGCAACCTGCCCAAGTGCCTGGCGACGAGCCTCGCTACGCTCATCTCCTTCTACACGCAGGAGCTCGTGTCCCGCGAGGGCGACGGCCTGCACCTGCGTCGCTCCGACGGCACCGAGTACACCGCTCAGGACGACGCCTTCGTACTCGATTTCTACGCCGCCCACGCCGGTGCCGACGATGCCCAGCTGGTGCACGACGTGCTCACCAACGAGCAGATGTGGGGCGAGGACCTTACGCAGATCGCCGGTCTTGAGGAGTTTGTCGTCAGTGCGCTCGCCGTCGTGCGCACCGAGGGTGCCAAGCAGGCCTTCGCCAACGCTCAGGCGTAAATTTCCGGCGCAGACGCGGGCGCGGGACGGCGTGCCCGCGTCTCGACTTCTGCTCAACCTGTAGGGTTAGGACCATTTGCAATGAACACTATCCAGATCAATCCGGCCGACAACGTGATCGTCGCGCTGTCGCCGCTTGCCAAGGGCACCGCCGTCGCGGTTCCCGGGGTGGGCGAGGTCGTGGCCGCGGAGGATATTCCGCAGGGCCATAAGATGGCGGTGCGTGCCATTGCGGCGGGGGAGAACGTTGTCAAGTACGGTCTTCCTATCGGCCATGTGACGGGCGACATCCAGCCCGGTCAGTGGCTTCATACGCATAACGTCAAGACCAACCTTTCGGGCGAGGTCGAGTACGTTTACAATCCGACGCATCCGGTCGTTGAGCCGGTTGAGCCCGAGACCTTTATGGGCTTCCGTCGCGCCGACGGCCGCGCCGCCACGCGCAACGAGCTGTGGATCATCCCCACGGTCGGCTGCGTCAACGAGGTCGCACGTGCCATGTGCGAGCAGGCTCAGGATCTGGTCGAGGGTTCGCTGGAGGGCGTCTATTACTTTCCGCATCCGTTTGGCTGCTCGCAGACCGGCGCCGACCATGCCCAGACCCGTCGCCTGCTGGTAGCGCTCTCGCGTCACGCAAACGCTGCGGGCGTGCTGTTCCTGTCGCTCGGCTGCGAGAACTGCACGCATCAGCAGGTGCTCGACGAGCTGGGCGAGTACGATCACGAGCGCGTTCGCTTCCTTACCTGCCAAGATGTTGCCGACGAGCAGGTCGAAGGCCACAAGATTCTGTCTGAGCTGGCCGACCTGGCCAAGCAAGCCAAGCGTGAGCCCATTCCGGCATCCGAGCTGGTCATTGGCCTTAAGTGCGGTGGCTCTGACGGTCTTTCGGGCATTACCGCCAACCCCACGATCGGTCGCGTGAGCGATATGCTCGTCGCCCGCGGTGGCACGTCGGTGCTCACCGAGGTCCCCGAGATGTTTGGCGCCGAGAGCATTCTGCTCGATCGCTGCGAGGACGAGCAGGTGTTTAACGCCGCCTCCGACATGCTCAACGGCTTTAAGGATTACTTTATTAGCCATGGCGAGGTCGTCTACGAGAACCCGAGCCCCGGCAACAAGGATGGCGGCATCACCACACTCGAGGACAAGAGCTGCGGCTGCGTGCAAAAGGGCGGATCTGCCCCCATCGTCGACGTGCTGCCGTACGCCGGTCAGGCTACCAAGCATGGTCTGAACATGTTGTGCGGTCCGGGCAACGACATGGTATCCACCACGGCCCTGACGGCTGCCGGCTGCCACGTGATCCTGTTCTCGACCGGCCGCGGCACGCCGTTTGGTGCGCCGGCGCCTACGCTCAAGGTGTTCACCAACCAGCGCCTGTGCGACCACAAGGCCAACTGGATGGACTTTAACGCCGGTGTGGTGGCTACGGGCGAGCGTACGCTCGATGAGGCTGCCGGCGATCTGTATCAGCTGGTGCTGGACACGGCGAGCGGCAAGCTTACCAGCGCCGAGCGTCGCGGCTGTCACGAGATCAGCATCTGGAAGGACGGAGTCTGCCTGTAGCGATGACACGTTGAGCGCGTGATTGAATAAGCTGCTGCAAAGACTGGGCGACCCCGCCGAGGACAATCTCGGCGGGGTCGTTTTTCGTTTCTCGTTGCGTTGTCGTGCACGGCTTTTTTGGAAGGGTGCCTGGCACCTTCCTCATCTCCAGAGAACAATGAACGTTCACCTAGTTGTTGCGTGGTGCTGAATCGACTTGATAATCAAAAATGCAGGGATTTTTTCATTTTCAGGCCCGTTCAACGGCAAAAAACGACCGTTCAAGGATAATATACAAGTGAACGTTCACCTATCATAAGCAATCGCGCATAATCTAGATAAACGTTCACCCTGAACGGCATGCAGACAGACGTCGGTATGGACTCCAATGTCTTGTTCCAAGACAATCGAGAAAAGAGAGGGAGCTCGATGACTAACAAGATCGGTAAAAAGCGCAAGATCACATTCTGGACGCGCTTGGGCTTTGGTATGGGCGGCATGCTCAACTCCGGTGCCCTGACCTTTACGCACAGCTACATGGTGCTGTTCCTGTCCACGGAGTGCGGCCTGTCCGCAGGCGAGGCTGCGCTGATCAGCTCGTTCGCCATCTATCTCAACGCCATTCTGTGCCCGCTTATGGGCTTTGTGGCCGATAACTTCTACGCTACCAAGATCGGCCGTATCTTTGGCCGCCGCCGTTTCTGGATCTTGCTGGCAATCCCGATGATGGTCGCCGAGCCGCTCATCTTTGTGGCTACGCCGTTCGGTTTCCCGTACTACTTTGTGCTGTACCTGATCTACAACGTCGCGTATACGTTCTGCACCGCCAACCTGTCGCCGCTTACCATCGAGATGACCGACGACTTCAAGGAGCGTACGTACCTCACCGGCTACAAGCACCTCTTTGGTAACGCCGCCGGCTTCCTGATGGCAGCACTCGTCGGCTTTGGCTTTGGCACCTTCGGCGAGACCAACCCGTTCAGCTACTTCATCATCGCTACGGTCAACGCTTCGGTCATGGCAATCTCGCTGCTGTGCGTGTACCTGTCCACGTGGGAGCACACCCCCGAGGAGGTGGCTCAGGAGAAGATCGAGAGCGTCGGCGAGGGTATCAAGAAGTTCTTCATCGACGTTGTCTCTACCTTCCGCAACAAGTCCTTCCGCAAGGTCCTGTATGCACAGGTCTCCACGAAGCTCGCTGCTGCCTGCTGGTCTGCCTGCCTGTCCTTCTTCATCGTCTACTGCCTGCAGATTCCTAAGTCCTATGAGTCCGTGATGGAGATGCCCGGCAAGGTCGTCGCTATCGTCTGCACCGCCATCTGGGTTGCCCTCATGGCCAAGAAGGGCTTCCACAAGTCTTGGTACCTGGCCAACGTCGGTTGCGCTGCGTGCATCATCGCCTACAACTACTTCGCCTTTGGTCAGATTAACGGCACCTCCACGGTCGCCATCGCCATGATTGCCTACCCCATCATCTTCGCCATCTGGAAGTTCTTCTACGTTGGTTTCCAGTACCTGCCCGATGTTCTGCTCAACTACATCCCCGATGTCGATGAACTCATCACCCTGCGTCGTCGCGAGGGCATCTACAGCTCCGCTCAGCAGCTCTGCCAGCAGATCGCCCAGGCTATCGCCGTCAACGCATGGGCTATTGTCCTTGCTGCCTCCGGCTTCATTCAGACCGCCGGCAACAGCGACGCCGTAACCCAGCCCGCCACCGTGCCTCTGTACATCTGCGGCTACATGCTCATCGGCTGCGCCGGCTTCTTCCTGCTCGCGGCTGTCCTTGCCCGCGGCATCAAGATCGACAAGGAGCAGTGCGACATCCTCTGCGACGAGATCAAGCGCGTCAAGGAGGGCGGCAAGATGGCCGACGTCCAGCCCGAGGTCAAGGCTCTTTGCGAGGAGCTCTCCGGCTTCAAGTACGAGGACTGCTTCGCTCATAACAACGTTGGCTTCCAGGACGGCAGCGTAATTCCCGCCGAGTAGGGCAGGCGCATCGTCCAAACCACAGGGCCGTGCCACCGGAGATCCACCGGCGGGTGCGGCCCTTTTTTAAAAACGAGTAGTATGAACTTCTGATTACATTTGAGGGAGAGACCCATGGAGACGAACGTTATCTGGCGCAACGCCCGCGCGGCCGTTATTGAGCTCGACGACGGTGGCTACTTTACCTGTGCCGATACGTGGGAGATCTTTGTCAACGATGAGCCCGTCGGTACCACGAATACGGTCGAGACCTATGTTGACGGCCTGGTTCCCGGCAAGCGCAACCTCGTCCGCTTTGTCTGCGGCGAGCGTGAGCTGAGTGTGGGCGTCACCACGCCCGCGGAGCCCTTTACCATCAACGTTCGCGACTGCGGCGCCAAAGGCGATGCCGAGCACGATGACACCACCAATATCCAGGCTGCCATCATGGCTTGTCCCAAGGGCGGGCGCGTGCTGATTCCCGCTGGCAACTACCGCATCAAGTCCCTCTTCCTTAAGAGCAATATCAACATCGAGCTCGCCGAGGGCGCGATGCTGCTGGCCCGTCACGACCGCGCGGCGCTTGCCTACATTCCGGGCACGGTCACGGGTGACAAGGGCACCGGGTATGCCGGCACCGATATGCTGCCCCTGGGCCGCTGGGAGGGCGAGAGCTTTTCGACCTATTGCTCGACCTTTACGGGTCTGAGCGTGCACGACGTGTGCATCTATGGCCGCGGCGCCATCGACGGCCAGACCGATTTTGCCGAGGATAACTGGTGGAACAAGGACTTTAAGAATATCTTCCGCCCCGAGGAGGGCCGCGAGATCGCCCGCCCGCGCATGATCTTCCTGTCCGAGTGTGAGAACGTGAGCTTGGCCGGCTTCACCGTGCGCAACAGCCCGGCGTGGAATATCCATCCCATCCTGTGCGAGCACGTCGATGCGCTCTGCCTGTCCATCGAGGGCCCCAAGAACTCCCACAACACCGACGGCTTCGATCCCGAGAGCTGCGGCTTTGTCCGCATCTTGGGCTGCCAGTTCTCGGTGGGCGACGACTGCATCGCCGTCAAGAGCGGCAAGCTGGGCATTGAGCCCGAGCTTCGCCCCGCTACGCACGACGTGCTGATCTCGCACTGCTACATGCACGATGGCCACGGCGCTGTGGTCTTGGGGTCCGAGGCCGCCGGCGGCATCAAGGACCTCACCGTGAGTAAGTGCCTGTTCGAGCGCACCGACCGCGGCCTGCGCGTCAAGACCCGCCGCGGTCGCGGCAAGGACGCCGTTAACGAGGGCATCACCTTCGAGCACATTCGTATGGACGAGGTGCTTACGCCCTTCGTGGTCAACTCGTTCTACTTCTGCGACAAGGACGGCAAGACCGACTACGTGCAGTCTCGCGAGGCGCTGCCCGTCGACGACCGCACGCCCAGCTTTGGTGCCACGACGTTTTGCGATATCGAGGCCACCAACTGCCATGCTGCCGCGGCCTATATCACGGGTCTGCCCGAGAGCAAGGTGACACGTCTGACGTTCCAAGACGTTCACGTTACCTTTGCCGACGATGCTGAGCCCTTTGTTCCGGCCATGGCCTGTGGTGTGGAGCCGATGGTGCGCCAGGGCATCATTGCGCAAAACGTCAAGGTACTCGACCTGCAAAATGTGGTTATTGAGGGCCAGGACGGCGAGGAGCTGCAGCTCCAGAACGTCGACAAGGTTGTCCGTTCCTAACTCGGGTTGATGACCAGGGCTGCATTGTCGGATAAATCGGCAATGCAGCCCTTGTGCGATACGGCCGTGTGCGCTGCGCTACGCATCATGGTGAAAGGGAATACATGCTCAATAAAACGATTCCTGTCGGGGTCGATGGCTCGTCTGCCACGATTGCGTCTTATGTTTTTGCCCCGACCGAAGATGCTTATGCTTTAAAACCGCTGCCTGCAGTTGTGGTCGTGCCAGGAGGCGGTTACGATCACGTTTCGCCGCGCGAAGGCGAGCCGGTAGCGCTCCGTTTGTTGGCGATGGGCTACCAAGCGTTTGTGCTGAACTACTCGGTTGCTCCGGCTGTCTATCCGCTGGCATTGCAAGAACTCGCGCGGGCGGTCGATACCGTCCGAGGCCATGCGGCAGAGTACTGTGTCGATCCTGATCGGATTACGGTCATGGGTTTTTCGGCCGGTGGGCATCTGGTTGGCTTGCTCGGGGCGCTTTGGGACCAATTCTGGCTTGCAGAGTCGATCGCGGCATCGCCTGAGTCGATTCGGCCTGACGCACTTTGCTTGGGCTATCCGGTCGTAAGCTCGGGGACCTATGCTCATCGTGGTTCGTTTGAACACCTAACGGGTGCCGATGACGCTTTGGCTCAAAAGTTGTCAATCGAGAATATGGTGGGCGAGGGCTTCCCTCGTACGTTCTTGTGGCATACCGCCGAGGATGCATCGGTGTCAGTTCAAAATAGCCTCCTTCTTGCGCAGGCTCTTGCCGACCACGGGATTGGCTTTAGCCTACATGTCTTTCCGCATGGAAAGCATGGGGCATCGCTCGCTACGGCCCTAACGGTATTTAAGGGCTGCGCCGAGCATATTCAGCCACAGGTTCAGGGCTGGCCTGAGCAGTTTGCTGCTTGGGAGCGTGATGGACGATGAGCGAAAGCATCTATACACTGCGCGTTTCGAGGGCTGCGGCAGGAGCATATCCAACGATTTCCGATGCCTTGGCGGCAGCCGATCAACTCTATCCGGATGCCGAGCAACCGGTGACAATCCATATCGAGCCGGGTGAGTACCGCGAACGGGTCGAGATTCATCGACCGTATGTGACGCTGGTGGGCGAGACGGCTGACAGCGTGCGTATCGTGGGCAGTCTGGGCGCCAAGATGCCCTCGGGGGACGGATCGGGCATTGACGGAAAGCTCGGCACCTTTAGGACCTATACCGTTTTGGTCGATGCCGACGACGTGCGGCTCGAGAACCTCACAATCGTCAACGATGCCGGCGACGGTCGCGAGGTGGGGCAGGCGATTGCCCTGTACGCCGACGGTGACCGTTTGGTGGTCGACGCCTGTTGCATTACGGGGCGCCAGGACACGCTGTTTTTGGGCCCGTTGCCCCCGCGCGAAGTCAAACCGGGCGGATTCATTGGGCCCAAGCAGTTTGCGCCGCGTCGGGTGGGCCGTCAATATTTTCGACGCTGCCGGATTGAGGGCGACGTCGACTTTATCTTTGGTGGCGCGTGTGCCTATTTTGAGGGGTGCGAGATCCGCTCGCTCAACCGCGATATGGATGTCAACGGGTATGTAACGGCAGCCTCCACGCCTAAAGGCGAGCCGTACGGATTTGTGTTTCATGGTTGTTCGTTTACAGCTCCGGATGGCGTGGCGCCGGATTCGGTCTACCTGGGCCGTCCTTGGCGCGAATGGGCGCAAACTGCGCTGATCGATTGCTGGCTGGGACGACATATCAAGCGCGAAGGCTGGTGGGATTGGAATAAGCCGGCGGCGCACAGCTGCGCGCAGTATGCTGGCGCAATCCTGCATGGGCCGGCGGGTGATACTACCGACTGGGTGCCGTGGGCAAATAAACTCGATGTGATGGCTGCCGCCGGGTACGCCCGCGAACAGGTGCTTGCCGGTGCGGACGGCTGGGATCCCGAGGGCGGCGACGGTGATGCGGTGGAGACGGCTGGGCTATCTGCCAATGGCCGCACCGTGCACATCGAGACGTACTGCGAAGACGAGCCTGCGCTGCGTGCCCGGCTGAAGCGCGAGGGACGTTCGGCTGCTTTTACGGGCAAGACTCCTGCAGATTTTGAGGCATGGAAGATTGCGACCAGGACTCGTCTGTACGATGTTTTGGGCCTTTCGCTTATGGACCGCGTCCCGATTGAGATTCGTGAGCTCAGCCGCGTGCGGGTTGCCGGCGGCATTGTGCGTACTCATGCGATGCTGCAGGTTGAGCACGATGTGTGGATGCCGTTTTACCTGTTGGAGCCGTCTCATCCGAAGCTTGATGGACGGGGGCTTAAGCGTTGCTATATCTGCCCGCATGGCCATCAGGGAGCAGGCTCCGCAAGTGTTGCGGGCGTGACGGGCGTGCCGGCGGTCGATGATGCTGTGCGTAAGTTCAATTACGACTACGGTCTGCGTTTGGCGCGTATGGGTTACGTGACCGTCTGCCCCGACGCACGCGGTTGGGGATACCGTCGTGACTGGAAGGGTCAGGGCGATGACGAGAACAGCTTTCTGCGCGGCACGTGCCTAAACCAGGCGCGCATGGCCGAGCCGCTGGGACTTACCGTTGCGGGCCTCAACGCCTGGGATAACATGCGTCTGATCGATTACCTAGAGGCGCGCGGCGACATTGCCATGGACGACCTGGGCTGTTTTGGCTTTTCGGGCGGCGGATACATGACGCTGTATCTGGCGGCGCTCGACCCACGCGTATGCAAGACGTTTGTCTCGGGCTACTTGTACGGTGTCGATGATTCGCTGCTGCACCTCAACGGCAATTGCAGCTGCAACTACACACCCGGACTTTGGCGCTTGCTCGACATGGGCGATATTGCCTCGCTTATTGCGCCGCGTCCGTTGTTAGTGCAAAGCTGCGAAGAAGATCATCTGAACGGTTCGCGCGGGCTGAAAAATGTTGACGAGCAGCTCAAGATCGTGCGCGATGCCTACAAGTTGCTGGGTCGCAGAGATGACCTGCGGCACGAGGTGTGTCCGGGTGAACACCATCTGGGCGTGGCACATCTTGTCGAGGATATCGAATGGCTCGATTCGCACGTTGCGGAATGCGCCCGTGCATAGCCCCTCGGCATGCTGCGAATAAACGGTACGTTCCTGTATGACTGCCGATGGGCGGATGAGGAGAAGATTATGGAAACGAAGAGTTTGAGTGAATCGACCATTTGCTGCTTTGGCGATTCGACCACATGGGGGGATAACGGATGCGGCGCAGGCGGCAACGACATCTCTTGGACTTCGCATCTGGGCGCGTTGCTGGGAGGTGCAGTCGTCGAGAACTTTGGCATCAAGGGTTCGCGTATCGCCATCAAGGCCGACCGTACCGATTCATTTGTCGAGCGCTTGGACGGTATCGACGATGCGGCCGATATCTACATCGTCTTTGGCGGCGTTAACGACTTTAGCCGCAACGTGCCGCTTGGCGAGTTGGGCAGCACCGATGCGCATGAGTTCTATGGTGCGGTCGACTATCTGATCCGAACCATCACGGCGCGCTCACCTCAGGCAAAGCTCGTGTTTATGACGCCATGCAAGACGAGTGGTAAGCACGAGAAGGATATCCCGGCAAGCGATGAGGCGAACCATTTGGGTCTGACGCAAGACGCCTACGTGCGAGCGATGCTGGAGGTCTGTGACCGTTACTCCGTTCCGGTGATTGACCTGTATGCGCAAAGCGGCATCAGCCCGTTTTTGCCGGAGCACCGCGAGCTCTATATGCCGGACGGTCTGCATTACAGTCCTGCCGGCTATGAGCGCCTGGCGCATCGCATCGCCGCGGGTCTCACCGCCGTTTGCCGCTAAAAGTCTGCCGTTTGCGGGGAATATAGGGTTAACGTTCACCCTATATTCCCCGTTCGCGTTACACTAGGGGTAACGTTCACCTATCGTTTATGTCAGAGGGGACAGCAATGGGTTGCAATCAAATCCTGGACCGTTATATCGAGCAGTTGATCGAAACCTCTACGCCGCAGGCGCCGGCTTGGAATATCGAAAAGATTCGCGCCGGTAAGGAGAACACCTGGAACTATATCGACGGTTGCATGATCAAGGCGCTCATCGAGCTGTACGAGATCACGGGTGAGCAGCGCTACCTGACCTTTGCCGATGACTACATCGATTTCTTTGTCCAGGACGACGGTACCATCAAGCATTACAACCCGCAGGAGTACAACCTCGATAACGTCAATGCGGGCAAGACCCTCTACAAGCTCTATGACCTGGTGGGCAAGCCCAAGTACCGTGCCGCCATGGACACCATCTACCGCCAGCTCGAGACCCAGCCGCGCACCAAAGAAGGCGTGTTTTGGCACAAGGCCGTCTATCCCAACCAGATCTGGCTCGATGGCATGTATATGGCCCAGCCGTTCTACATGCAGTACGAGCTGAGCTTCCACAACCGTCGTGCCTGCTCGGACAGCTTCCATATGTTCCAGGTCGTGCATGACCTGATGCGCAACCCCCTCAACGGTCTGTACTATCACGCTTACGACGCGAGCCGCAAACAGTTCTGGTGCGACCCGGTCACCGGCCTTTCGGCTAACTTCTGGCTGCGCGCCGAGGGCTGGTTTGCCATGGCGCTCATCGACACCTGGGAGCTTATGCCGCCTTCGATGTCGGCCGAGAAGGACGAGATCCGCAAGATGTTCCACGATCTGATCGATGCCATGCTGCCGTATCAGGACGAGAAGACCGGCATGTGGCACCAGGTCATCAACCTGCCTAATATCGCCCCCAACTACCTGGAGGAGTCAGGCAGCGCCATCTTTGCCAACGCCATCATGAAGGGCGTGCGTCTGGGCGTGCTGGGCGAGCGTTACTACCAGTACGGCCGTCGCGCCTTCGACGGCATCTGCGAGACCTGCCTGTCCGAGTATGACGGGCAGCTGGCGCTCGACAACATCTGCCTGGTTGCGGGCCTGGGCAACACCGCGCACCGCGAGGGCACGTTTGATTACTACATGAGCGAGCCCGTGGTCAAAAATGATGCAAAGGGTGTGGCGCCGCTGGTGCTTGCCTATATCGAGACCATGCATCACGACAAGCTGGCCGGTAAGCGCGATCCGCTCGCCCCCTCGGGCGTGTGCTCCATCGAGGACCCGTTTGGCGGATACACCCCGGGCATCAACGCTCATAAGGGATGTGAATAACGTGGGGGCTATTACTCCGGGCGTACGTTTGCACGACCTTCCGCAGGGAACCGTCGAGGAACGCATTCGCATGGCGGGAGAGCTGGGCTTTTCGTGCATTCAGCTGCCGAGCAAGGTGCTCTACGCATCGATGGGGATCGATCGAGGCGGCCTGACCCGCGAGCTTGCCGACCATTTGCGTGCGGTGCTCGACGAGGCGGGCGTTTCGGTCGCCGTGCTCGGCTGCTATAAGAATCTGGCGACGCCCGATCGCCAACAGCTCATGGATAACTTTGCCGAGTACGAGGCGTGCTTGAACTTTGCCCAGATGCTCGGCGGATGCCCGGTGGGTACCGAGACCGGTCGCCCCAATGCGCAGAACCGCGTTGCTGACGACCGCACGACTGATGAGGCACTCGAGGCTTTTATGGACGGACTCGCACACGTCTGCGATCGGGCCGAGGCCGTGGGCGGTCAGGTTCTAATTGAGCCCGGTTGGAACGAGACGGTCAACACTCCAGATCGCTGCCGTGAGGTGCTGGAGCGCGTCTCGAGCCCGTCGCTCGGCGTGATCTATGACCCAGTGTCGCTGCTGCACCCCAGCGTCGTTGACGAAGCGCAGGAAATCACCGCGCGCATGCTCTATTTATGCGGCAGCAAGATTCGCGTGCTGCACGCCAAGGATTTTGAGATCGTTGATAACGAGGACGGAGCCGGATGGTGCGACGGTACGGGTTCGCGCCTGGTGTGTCATGGCGTGGGCGAGACGGGACGATATGACTTTGAGCCTGTGGTGGCCTGGGCGGCTGCCGCCTGCCCTGGGATTCCCTGCGTGGTCGAGAACAGCGTACCGGCGACGGCGGCTGACTGCCTGGCGACACTCGAGCACATGTCTGCTCGCTGCGGGGCTTCTCATCGCGAGTTATAGCATTGGCTTTTGCCGTGTCGGCAGATTGAGATTACCTGTATGGGGGCGGCGGTGAAGGGTCTTTATCGTCGCCCCCATTGGATTGCATTAAAAAGGGGAGTTGCGTGGCTATCCACATTGTCGAAGAGGCGAATCGTTGCCTAGGTTGTAAAAGGGCGTTCTGTCAGATTAAGGGCTGCCCGGTTCAGACGCCTATTCCGCAGGTCATCGACCTGTTCAAACAGCGTCGTCTAGAAGAGGCGGGCGAGCTGCTGTTCCAGAACAATCCCATGAGCGCGGTCTGCTCTATGGTGTGCAACCATTCGGGCCAGTGCGAGGGTGCTTGCATTCAGGGCCGCAAGGGCACACCCGTGCATTTCTCGAGCATCGAGAACTATATCTCAACAGCGTATTTGGATCGTAAGGAGTGGGCGCCCGCGCCGTCGTGCGGCAAACAGATTGCTGTGGTCGGTTCCGGTCCCGCCGGCATTACCGTGGCCATTAAGATGGCCCAGCTGGGCTGTGCCGTCACGGTATTTGAACAGCGCCCCGAGATCGGCGGTGTGCTGGAATACGGTATCCCCGAGTTCCGCCTGCCCCGTGCGCTCGTGCAAAAGTACCGTCATGTGATGTGCTCGCTTGGCGTGCGCGTGCGCCCCTCGACCACCATCGGTGGCGCGCTGCATATCGACGACCTGCTGCGCGACGGCTACGATGCGGTCTTTGTTGGTACCGGTACCTGGCGTGCCCGCAAACTGGGCATTCCCGGCGAGTCGCGCGGCAACGTGCTGTTTGGTATCGATTACCTGGTCGATCCCACGAGCGTGGCGATCGGGCAGAACGTGGCGGTCATCGGTGCCGGTAATGTGGCCATGGATGTGGCCCGCACGGCGCTGCGTTCGGGTGCTCGCAAGGTCACTGTGTATGCACGCTCGCGCCATATCTCGGCCATCGACGACGAGGTCGAGCTGACCGAGCTTGACGGTGCCGAGATTGTGTGCGGCAAGGCGATCTGCGCCATCGACGATAACGGTCCGGTGTTCGAGACGGCTATCTTTGACGAGGACAACAACGTGGTGGGCTACGAGGAGGAGCTCGACCATGCGTCTGCCGACACAGTTGTGATTGCAGCTTCGCAGGTGCCCAAAGACAAGCTTGTGCTTACAACGGGCGGCCTAGAGACCGACCATCGTGGCCTGCTTTCGGTCGACGAGAACGGCATGACCACCGTGCCCGGCGTCTTTGCCGCCGGCGACGTGGTTAACGGCCCGCTCACCGTGGTTCATGCCGTGGCAGGCGCCAAGCTTGCCGTCGAAGGTATGACTGCCTATTTGGGTCTCTAACATATCCCATCCATTAGTTGCGGTGAAATACGGACTGTTTTGGCTATCAAAGGCCTTATCTACTCCGTATTCCACCGCAACTTTTTGTGGGGTGGGCTAGAGACGCTGCATGCGGTACCCGACACCCATGTGCGTCTGAATCATCTTGGGGTGAGAGGGGTCTGCCTCGATCTTCTTGCGCAGGGTGCGCATGAACACGCGCAGGCTCGCCAGATCGCTGTCCCAGCTCGTGCCCCATATCTCGCGGGTGATGAAAGTGTGGGTGAGCACCTTGTCGACGTTTTTCGCCAAAAGGACGAGTAATTTGTACTCGGTTGGGGTGAGCGAGAGCTCGTGTCCGTCCTTCGTCGCGTATCCCGCGGCGTAGTCGATATGCAGCGGACCGTTGTCGAACGTGCTCGCTTCTGTCGACTCGCTCGACGCCATCGAGGAGCGCCTCAAATTCGCACGGACGCGCGCGAGCAACTCATCCACAGAAAAGGGCTTGGTGAGGTAGTCGTCTGCCCCTGCGTCAAGTGCTGCAATCTTGTCGGAATCTTCGGTGCGCGCCGAAATGACGATAATGGGGACTGCCGACCAACTTCGGATCTTCGTGATGACCTCGATACCGTCAATGTCGGGAAGGCCGAGGTCGAGCATGATGAGGCTGGGGCCGTGCGACACCGCATCCATGATGGCGGCCTGGCCGTTGCAAACCTTGCTCACGACATAGCCGTGAAGGTCAAGCGCGGTCGAAACGAGGTTTTGAACGGTCAGGTCATCTTCGACCAAGAGGACGCGTGGCTTAGCGGCATTATTCATGAATCACGATCTCCTCGGCAGGCAGGGTAAAACGGAAGACGGCCCCATGGGGGTGGTTGTCGCGAACTTCGATGACGCCGCCATGCGCCTCCACGATGGAGCGGCAGAGCGACAGCCCAAGGCCGATGCTTCGACGCGAATCCACGGGCCGCGTATTGCTTGAGGTGAAGAAGCGCTCAAAGATATGAGGCTTGTCGCAGTCTGCTACACCCGGCCCATCGTCTGCGACGTCCACCACGATGAACTCACCCTCGCGACGTGCGCTGATGGTGACAGTCGAGTCCTCGGGCGTGTATTTGAAGGCGTTCATGATGAGATTCGTAAGCACCTGCATGATGAGATGGACGTCGATGCGTACCAGCAGGATGTCGTCAGTGTGCTCGATGGTGACGGCACGTCCATGCGATGCTTGGGCGACATGGCTGAGGGCGGCCTCGATGACCTCGTCGATGAGCTCGGATGTTAAGTTGAGGCGAATGGTGCCGTCCTCGACGCGTGTGATGGCGAGGAGGTTTTCCACGGTATCGATAAGCCAGAGGGAATCGTCGTAGATGGCATCGGCAAGATCGCAGCGTTGTTCGAGGCTGAGCTTCTCGTCTCTCTTCCGAAGGATTGCCGCAGATCCGGATATAGCCGTGAGGGGCGTCCTCAAATCGTGGCCGATGGAGCGCAAAAGGTTGGCGCGCAGCTGCTCGTTTTTCGCTAAGACCGCAGCTTCTTCGCGCTCTTGCGCCGCCCGGTCGCTTTCGAGCGCCAAGGCGCATTCACCTACGATAGATAGGACGATCGAATGCTCGAAGGCTTCGATCTCGCGCCTCTCCAGGGCGATGCCGATGACACCGAATACCTTGTCGCCGGTGCGAACCGCGAGGTAGAGACAGCGCGCCTCAGGCAGGGTCCGCGTGCTTGCGCCCGCGCGCTTGTTGTTGGTGTAGGTCCAGGTTGCAACGGCGCGCTCGTAGTCGGTGAGCAGCGACGCGGATCGGTTTTCGGTGTCAGCGGACTCATAGAGCGCTTTGCCGAGCGTGCCGTGTTCGGCGGTGTAGAAGACCACGTCGAGTTTTAGCAGTTTGATGAGTTGGTTCATGGCGACGCGGGCGCACTCCTCCGCGCTATGGGCTTGCTGCAAGAGCTGGTTCGTTTCGAGGAGCACGCGCGTTTTGAATGCGTTCTCGGCGGAGGTACGGGCGTTGTCGGCGATGCGCGCAGTTAACTCGCCGGCGACCATAGCGGTAGCGAACATGATGCCGAACGTGACCAGATAGCTTCGGTCGTAGCTGGCGAGCGAAAACAGAGGCGTGACGAAGCAGAAGTTGTAAAGCACTACAGAGAGCACGCTCGATACGATCGTGCAGATACGCCCCGTCGTGGTGACGGCGGTCAGCAGGGCCGTGAGGATATAGAGGGATATGATGCTGGAATCGGCAAATCCCAGATGGCGGAAAGCCGTGCCGATCGCCGTGGCGACAAGAGAGAGGGCCAGCGTGCGAAGCACGTTTCGGCTGCTGGGCGGCTGCAGGGCGAGTGCACGGCGGCGTCCTTTGGACCGGGAGGGCGGAGTCGACTGGTCTGGAATGATGTAAATGTCGAGGTTCGGGGCGAATGATATGAGCTGTTCTACGAGAGATTTGCGGCCGAAGAGGGCCTGACGGACGCTGCTGCGCTCGCCCGTGCGCCCCATGACGATCTTCGAAATACCCGACAGGCGCGCGAACTCGGAGATCTGAAACGCGATGTCGTCGCCATAGACGGTTTCCATATGTGCTCCGAGCTGCTCGGCTAGGGCGATATTGGCTGCAAGCTTGGTACGCTCATTATCGCTCATGGCTTGCGTGTGCGGGCTCTCTACGAACAGGGCGACGAGCTCGCTGCGAAACGCTTTCGCCATGCGCGCGGCGGCACGGACGATGCGGGGATTGGTCGGCGCCGGGGAGACACAGACTAAGATACGCTCCCTGGTGTAGTAGTCACGGTTTCCCAGCACGCGTGCGGCGTCTGTGAGGTGGCCGGTGCGATCGGCGCAGCGGCGCAGCGCGATTTCTCGGAGTGCGGTGAGGTTCTCGACGGTAAAAAAATGCTGTTGCGCTCGGGCGGCTTGCGCGGGACGGTAGACGAGGCCGGCGCGAAGGCGCTCAAGTAGGTCTTCGGGCTCTATGTCGACGAGCTCGACCTGGTCGGCATCATCGAAGATACGGTCGGGGATTCGTTCGCTCACGACAACGCCGGTGATGGATGCAACCATGTCGTTTAGGCTCTCGATATGCTGAACGTTCACGGTCGTATAGACGTCGATGCCCGCATGTAGAAGTTCCTCGACGTCTCGATAGCGTTTGTCGTGGCGAGACCCCGGCGCATTCGTATGGGCGAGCTCGTCGACAAGGATGAGCTGGGGGGCGCGTTCGATAGCCGCATCTAGATCGAACTCGCTGAGCGCAATGCCGTTGTGCTCGATGAGTTTACAGGGCACGTTCTCAAGCCCTTGTGCAAGATGGGCAGTTGCCGGACGTTCGTGCGGCTCAATGTACCCCGCGACGACGTCAACACCTCGCCGCTTGGCGGCGTGGGCGGCTTGAAGCATCGCATAGGTTTTGCCTGCGCCGGCAGCGTAGCCAAAGAAAATCTTGAGGTGTCCCCGGCTGGTTCGAGCGTCATCGGCGACCTCGTCTTTCTCAATTGCCTTGAGGATGAGGTCTGGATTGACGCGAGTGTCCGATGCGTCGCGCTGCATAGCGTAGCCTTTCTGAAGCGTTGTCCATGCGTGCATACGCGGTGAGGACGCCACTGTATGCTCGCGAGGTCGAGTATAGGCGCACTGCAGCCGCAATAGTGCTTTCTACCTGCATCTTTACGGCATCTTAAGGACGTGGGCCCCGGCCCTCACGCCTCTTTAATCCCTAGAAGCGTTTACTGTCCCCAGACGCTTGCGAGGGCAGGCGTCCGAGACATCGGACCGCGTGTGAAAGGGGCGGTAAATGGACATCCTCATTCCCATCATCGGAGTCGTCTGCATTGGACTTCTTATCTATTACATCTACATTCTGATGAGGAGTGATTCGTAAACTATGGACGCTGCGATTCAGTACATCTTGTACTTTGCCGTACTCGTCGTCCTGGCCGTTCCGCTCGGTCGGTTCATGGCCCATATCATGGATGGTGAGCATACGTTCCTGTCGCCTGTGATTGCTCCTGTGGAGCGTGGCGTCTATCGTCTGCTTCGCATCGACGCGGCAGAACAGATGGGGTGTAGGCGCTATCTGGCGAGCGTGCTGGTCTTTTCGGGGATCGGCCTCGTGACTCTTGTGGCACTCCAGGCGCTTCAGTCCTTCTTGCCAGGCAATCCCCAGCACCTGCCGGGTGTGTCATGGGACCTGTCGTTCAATACGGCTGCTTCCTTCATAACCAACACCAACTGGCAGTCCTACTCCGGTGAGACTACCCTGTCCTACCTTGTGCAGTTCATGGGTCTCACTGTGCAGAACTTCGTTTCCGCTGGCACCGGTATCGCGGTCATGTTCGCGCTGATCCGCGGCTTCCGTCAGGTCAAGGAGCAGGGTCTGGGTTCCTTCTGGGTCGACCTCACCCGCACCGTCCTGTATGTGCTCATCCCGCTGAACCTCGTGTTCGGCATCTGCCTGGCTGCCGGTGGCGTCATCTCCAACTTCCAGCCGGCTCAGAAGGCTGAGCTCGTAGAACCCGTCGCTGTTCAGCCTAATGCAGACGGCGGCTGGAGCGTCATCGACGGCGCCCAGATTGAGGGCGACACGGTCAAGGTCGACGGCAAGGTTGTCGAGGGCGCGCGCGTGGTCACCGAGCAGTTCCTGCCCCAGGGTCCCGCGGCTCCTCAGGTCGCCATCAAGCAGTCCGGCACCAACGGCGGCGGCTTCTTCGGCGTGAACTCCGCCCATCCGTATGAGAACCCCAGCGCCTTCACCAACATCATCGAGATGACCAGCCTGCTGCTGATCCCGGCCGCCTGTTGCTTCGCCTTCGGTATCGGCGTCAAGAACACCAAGCAGGGCAAGGCCATCTTTGCCGCCATGTTCATCCTGCTGGTGATCTTCACCGGCATCATCGCCGTCAACGAGCATGCGGGCACCCCGCAGCTGGCCGATGGCGGAGCGGTCAATATCGAGATGACCGACGGCCAGGCCGGCGGCAACATGGAGGGCAAGGAGAGCCGTTTCGGTATCGCCTCCTCTTCTACCTGGTCCGCTTTCACGACGGCTGCTTCCAACGGCTCGGTTAACTCCATGCACGACTCCTACACCCCGCTGGGCGGTTTTGTCCAGATGCTCCAGATTGCTCTGGGCGAGGTCGTCTTCGGCGGCGTGGGCTGCGGCCTGTACGGCATGATCGGCTTCGCCATCCTCACAGTGTTCATCGCCGGTCTCATGGTCGGACGCACGCCTGAGTTCCTGGGCAAGAAGATCGAGCCGGGCGAGATGCGCTGGGCAGTTGTCCTGTGCTTGGCAACTCCGTTTGCCATTCTGGTGTGCTCGGCCATCGCCTGCATGGTGCCCGGTCTTGCCGACCAGCTCAACAATGGTGGCGCGCACGGCTTCTCCGAGGCGCTGTATGCCTTCACCTCATGCGGCGGCAACAACGGCTCGGCGTTTGCAGGCATGAACTGCAACATTCCCTGGATCAACGTCATGCTCGGCCTCGAGATGCTGTTCGCCCGCTTCATGCCTATCATCGGTACGCTGGCTATCGCCGGCTCGCTGGCCAAGAAGGGCAAGGTCGCCGAGAGCGCCGGTACCCTGTCTACCACCAACGGCATGTTCGTATTCCTGCTCGTGTTCATCGTTCTGCTGATCGGTGCCCTGAGCTTCTTCCCGGCCCTGGCGCTTGGCCCCGTTGCCGAGTTCTTCCAGATGATTGCGTAAAGGAGGGCGCAGATTTATGACTATGCAAAAAGACATGATGGGCCGCGCGGTCCGCGACTCGTTTACCAAGCTGGATCCTCGCGTCCAGATTCAAAACCCGGTCATGTTCCTGGTGTGGCTTTCCGCCGTCATGACCTCCGTCCTGGCCGTCGCTTCCATTTTCGGTGTGCAGGACGCGGGTGTGCCCACCTACTATGTGGTCGCCATCGCGGTCATCCTGTGGCTTACCGACCTGTTCTCGAACTTCGCCGAGGCGCTTGCCGAGGGCCGCGGTAAGGCCCAGGCCGATTCCCTGCGTGCGGCCAAAAAGGATGTCGAGGCCCATCGCATCGAGTCCGTTGAGGACAAGGAGCACTTCACCGTCGTTCCCGGCACCGAGCTCACGCGCGGCGACCTGGTGATCGTACGCGCCGGCGAGCAGATTCCCGGCGACGGCGACGTCATCGAGGGCGCTGCTTCCGTTGACGAGTCCGCCATCACCGGCGAGTCCGCCCCCGTGGTCCGCGAGGCCGGCGGCGACCGCTCTGCCGTTACCGGCGGTACCACGGTGCTGTCCGACTGGATCATCGTCAAGATCTCCAGTGAGCCCGGCCAGAGCTTCCTGGACAAGATGATCGCGATGGTCGAGGGTGCCGCGCGCAAGAAGACCCCTAACGAGATCGCTCTGGAGATCTTCCTGGTGGCCCTCTCCATCGTCTTTATCCTGGTCACGCTGGCCCTGTATTGTTACTCCTGCTTCTCGGTCGGTCTTAACGACATGGACAACCCCACGGCCGTGACCACGCTCGTGGCGCTGCTCGTGTGCCTGGCTCCTACTACCATCGGCGCCCTTCTTTCCGCCATCGGCATCGCCGGCATGAGCCGTCTGAACGAGGCCAACGTGCTGGCCATGTCCGGCCGCGCCATCGAGGCCGCCGGCGACGTCGACATCCTCATGCTCGACAAGACCGGCACCATCACCCTGGGTAACCGTCAAGCCGCCGAGTTCATCCCGGTCGACGGCATCGATCCCGCGGAGCTGGCCGATGCCGCCCAGCTTTCCTCGCTGACCGACGAGACCCCCGAAGGCCGTTCCATCGTCGTGCTCGCCAAGGAGCAGTTCGGTCTGCGCGGCCGCACACTCGAGGATAAGGGTATGGAGTTCATCCCCTTCACCGCGGCGACCCGCATGTCCGGTGTGAACTACGAGGGCAATGAGATCCGCAAGGGCGCTGCCGATTCCGTGCGCACCTATGTGGAGGCAGCCGGCGGCGTGTTCTCCCAGGAGTGCGACGAGGCCGTCGAGCGCATCGCCAAGGCCGGCGGCACCCCGCTGGTCGTGACCAAGAATTGCCGCGTGCTGGGCGTTGTGTACCTCAAGGACATCATCAAGTCCGGCGTTAAGGAGAAGTTCGCCGACCTGCGCAAGATGGGCATCAAGACCATCATGGTGACGGGCGACAACCCGCTCACCGCCGCGGCAATCGCCGCCGAGGCCGGCGTTGACGACTTCCTGGCCGAGGCCACCCCTGAGGGCAAGCTCGAGAAGATCCGCGAGTTCCAGCGTGAGGGCCACCTGGTCGCCATGACCGGCGACGGCACCAACGACGCGCCGGCGCTGGCGCAGGCGGATGTCGCCGTGGCCATGAACACGGGCACCCAGGCTGCCAAGGAGGCCGGCAACATGGTCGACCTCGACTCCAGCCCCACCAAGCTCATCGAGGTCGTGCGTATCGGCAAGCAGCTGCTCATGACCCGCGGTTCGCTCACGACCTTCTCGGTGGCCAACGACATGGCGAAGTACTTCGCTATCATCCCGGCCCTGTTCTCGCCGATCTACCCGGGCCTTGGCGCGCTCAACATCCTCGGTCTGGCAAGCCCACTGTCCGCGGTTCTTTCGGCCATCATCTATAACGCGCTCGTTATCGTCGCGCTGATCCCGGCCGCGCTGAAGGGCGTTAAGTACCGCGAGGTCCCGTCCGGACAGCTGCTGACCCACAACCTGCTCGTGTGGGGTCTGGGCGGCATCGTTGCCCCGTTTGTATTCATCAAGCTCATCGACATGCTGCTCGCGTTCTGCGGCATTATGTAAGTGGAGGTTTGTATGTTCAAAGGTGTTGCATCGCGCGCACTGGGCGTGTTCGCGCTGTTTACCGTTGTCTGCGGCCTGGGCTATACGCTCGTCGTGACCGGCATCGCCCAGGTTGCGTTCCCGTATCAGGCGAACGGTTCGCTCATTAAGGTCGACGACAAGATCGTGGGATCCGAGCTGATCGGCCAGAACTTCGAGGATGAGGACCACATGTGGGGCCGCATCCAGAACGTGTCAATTGTCGAAGGCGAAGACGGCGAGCTCGTGGCGTATGGTGCCCCGTCCAACCTGTCCCCGGCGAGTGAGGAGTATCGGCAGCTGATAGATGCGCGCGTGAAGAAGATCCGCGCCGCCAACCCCGATGCTGATATGGACGCTGTGCCCGTCGACCTGGTGACGTGTTCGGGGTCCGGCCTCGACCCGGAGATCTCTCCGGATGCCGCCGAGTACCAGGTCCCGCGCTTGGCGAAGGCCACGGGCAAGAGCGAAGGCGAGGTACGCGAGATCATCGTCCAGTGCACCAAGGGCCGATTCCTCGGCGTCTTCGGCGAGCCCACGGTCAACGTGCTCAAGGTGAACCTTATGCTGGACGGCGTGCTGTAGGTGAGGGAGTGGCGGATGAGGGCATAACTGGCTATCTGAGCCCTCAATTCCATCCCGCCCATCAGTTGCGGTGAAATACGGACTGTTTTGGCTGTCAAAGGCCTCATCTACTCCGTATTCCACCGCAACTTTTGTGGGGATCGGATTAAAGGCGGGGGAGTGCGAGCGGGTACGGACGCGGCGGTTGCTGATACGATAGGTACGTTAGCAACTGCCGCCGAGCGGCTCAAATGAAAGGAACCCTGTATGGAGTCCTCTGCCTATCCAATGCTCTTTAGCCCGATCAAGGTCGGTACGACCGAGGTCAAGAACCGCGTCTTTATGCCGCCGGTGTCCACCAACCTGGCCGATCATGGCTATGTGACCGACGACTTGGTCGATCATTACCGTGCCCGCGCCAAGGGCGGCGTGGGCCTCATCATCACCGAGGTCGTGACGGTCGAGCCTACCTATACCTATCTGCCGGGTGACATGTGCTGCTACGACGACACGTTTATCCCTGGCTGGGAAAAGCTCGCCGCGGCCGTCCACGAGTATGGCTGCAAGATCATGCCGCAGCTCTTCCACCCCGCCTACATGGCCTTTAACATTCCGGGTACGCCGCGCCTGATCGCTCCGTCCTTTGTGGGCCCGTCCTATGCCCGCGAGGCGCCGCGCCCCATTACGGTCGATGAGATTCACGAGCTCACGCATCAGTTTGGCGACGCTGCCGTGCGTATGCAGAAGGCCGGTGTCGATGGCGTCGAGGTCCATGCGGCGCACGCCCACGGCATGCTCGGCGGTTTCTTGACCCCGCTCTATAACAAGCGTACCGATGAGTACGGCGGCTCGCTCGACGCCCGCATGCGCTTTTTGCTCGAGGTCATCGCCGAGATTCGCGAGCGCTGCGGCAAGGACTTTATCATCGACGTCCGCATCTCGGGCGATGAGTACACCGATGGCGGCCTGACCCTCAACGACATGATCTATGTCTCGCGTCGCTTGGAGAAGGCCGGCGTCGACATGATTCACGTGTCGGGCGGTACCACCATCAAGCGCGGTTCCGCAATTCCCGCCGCCGGTACTCAGCAGGCCTCGCATGCCGCCTGCTCGCGCGAGATCAAAAAGCACGTCAACATTCCCGTTGCCACCGTCGGACGCATTAACGAGGCTTGGATCGCCGAGGAGCTGATCGAGGACGGTGCCGCCGACATCTGCATGATGGGCCGCGCCAATCTGTGTGATGCCGAGTTCTGCAACAAGGCCGCTGCCGGCAACGCCGACGATATTCGCCCCTGCATTGGCTGCCTGCGCTGCCTGAACGGCATTATGTTTGGCAAACGCATCTCCTGCACCGTTAATCCGGACGTGGAGCGCGACGAGGCTGGCTACGAGCCTGCCGCCGAGGCCAAGAACGTGCTCGTTGTGGGCGCTGGTCCTGCGGGCATGGAGGCGGCGTTCATTGCCGCCAAGCGCGGCCACAACGTGGTGCTCGTGGACAAGCAGGACGAACCGGGCGGCGAGATGCGTATCGCAGCCGTTCCGCCGGCAAAGCAGGAACTCACCCGTGTGATCAAGTATCAGTATCGCCGTCTTGCTGAGGCGGGCGTGAAGTGCGTATTTGGCACCGAGCTTACTGCCGAGGACATTCAGCGCGACTACGCCGGCTACGAGGTCGTCCTGGCCTATGGCGCCGAGCCCATCGCTCCGGCCTTCATGCAGGGCTTTAAGCAGGTTATGACGGCCGACGACCTGCTGGGTGGCAAGGCTTTCCCGGGTAAGAAGATCGTCATCGTGGGCGGCGGTACCGTTGGCTGCGAGACGGCCGATTACCTGGCCCCGTTGGTCAACGACCTGTCGCCGGCCAACCGCGATGTCACCGTCATCGAGATGACCAAGACGCTCGCCGCCAACGAGGGCGGTGCCGGTCGCGCGGTGCTCATCACGCGCATGCTCTCCAAGGGCGTCCACGTGCTGACCGAGGCCAAGGTGACCGAGATTACCGAGGATGCCATCAGCTACGAGAAGGACGGCGAGGTCCACACCATCGCCGATGCCGATACGCTGGTACTTGCCATGGGCTATCGTCCCAATACCAAGTTGGCCGACGACCTTGCTGCAGCCGGCGTTACCACCCACGTGTTGGGCGATGCCAACAAGTGCGGCAACATCCGTGACGCCATCGGCGACGGCTACAAGATTGCCTGCGAGCTCTAGTTAATCCCTTGGTGCATGGGGCCTGTCCCCGCGGCGTCAGTCGGTAGATAGCAAAAAGCGGCGGTCGTCCCGTACGTGGGACGACCGCCGCTTGCGTTAGCTGCAATGAGTCGTGCGATTAGAGGCCCAGGATCTCCTTGACCTTGGTGATGATGGCCTCGTCGGTTGCGTTGGCAAAGAAGTACTCCTGGAAGTGTTCGCCGGCAAGTGCGCCCTTCACCAGGTCCTGATCGATCTCGCCCAGAACGTCGACGAGCGGACGCATAGTCACAGCGCGGACGCCGTCGAGGATCTTCTTGTTGCGCTGCTCGGGCTCAACACGCTCGGCAGGATAGCCGTTGCCCGAACCAAAGCCAAAGAGCTTCTCGAAGGTGTACTCAAGGTTGAGCTCCTGGCCCCAGCCGTTCTTGAGGGCGAAGGGCATGGCAACGGCGTTGCCATCGTTGACCTGGGCAAAGGTGTAGGCGTCGAGCGGGTCGGCAACGTGGCCGCACAGCACGCCGGGGAAGGAGTTACAGGCGAGCATGGCGCCCTCGCCGGTGCCGCAGCCGGTCACGACGTAGTCGGCAGCACCGGAGTTCAGCAGCACGGCGGCAAGGATGCCGTTCTGCACGTAGGTGAGGGGCTTGGAGTCGGCGTCGGCATACATACCATAGTTAAAGACGGTGTGCCCCATGGGCTCGACAACCTTCTTAAGGGCAGCCTCGATCATGGGGTTCTTGGAGTTCTGAGAGTTCTCATTGATCAGAGCGATTTTCATTGCGAATTACCTTTCTATTTCTAACTTGCGGTGAAATACGGACTGTTTTGCCTGATAGAAGCCAAAACCAATCCTTATCTCACCGCAACTCAAATGAAAAACGAGTGGATGAAACCTGATATGGGCAGTTGCGGCGACGCTTATTGAGGCTGCTTTCCAATGTATGCGAGGATTCCGCCGTCGACGTAGAGGATGTGGCCGTTGACGAAGTTCGATGCATCGGAAGCCAAGAACACGGCGGGGCCCTTCAGGTCCTCGGGCGTGCCCCAACGGGCTGCTGGCGTCTTGGCAATGATGAACTGGTCAAACGGGTGACGGCTGCCATCGGGCTGCTTCTCGCGTAGCGGTGCGGTCTGCGGCGTGGCGATGTAGCCGGGCCCAATGCCGTTGCACTGGATATTGGCCTCGCCAAATTCCGAGCAGATGTTCTTGGTGAGCATCTTGAGTCCGCCCTTAGCGGCGGCATAGCCGGCGATGGTCTCGCGACCCAGCTCGCTCATCATCGAGCAGATGTTGATGATCTTGCCGTGGCCCTTCGCGATCATGCCAGGCAGGCAGGCCTTTGACACGATAAACGGTGCGTTGAGGTCGATATCGACGACGCGGCGGAAGTCCTCGGCGCTCATGTCGAGCATCGGGGTACGCTGGATGACGCCGGCGTTGTTGACCAAGATGTCGGGCGTGGTGCCAAAGTCGGCCTCGATCTTGGCGATGAGTTCGGCGACGACAGTCTCGTCAGTGACGTCTGCCACGTAACCATGAGCCTCAAAGCTCAACTCGCGGTAGTGCTTCTCGGCCTCGGCTACCTTGTCGGCGTGACGTGCGTTAAAGGCGATCTTGGCGCCAGCCTCTCCGAGCGCCTCGGCGATAGCCATGCCAATGCCATAGGTGGCGCCGGTTACCAGTGCGACCTTGCCGTCCAGACGGAAGCTGTCCATAAGATCAGACATAGCGATCCTTTCAAAAGAAACGTTCATCTATATAAGTCTTGCTTTTCATACAAGGTCAGTATAGGTGAAGCGGCGTAATAGCCACCCCTTATTCCCTAAAATCAGGTGAACGTTCACTTTTAAAAGGTAAACGGTGGTCTCGCCCTTGCCGTGCGGACGTCTATTTGCTCTGTTCCTGCGCGCCCTCTGCAATCATGTTGCGGTTGTACACCAGATGCAAATACATCGCATCGTGCGCTGCGGTGGGATTGCGCGCGGCGATGGCGTCGGCCACGCCACGGTGGGTGCGGATGGTCTCCTCAACCAGCTTTTTGCCGGTCACGTCAATAAACAGGGGGACAGACGCCTTGAGCACGCCCATTAGGCGGGGAACGACGAGGTTTCCGGAGCTCTCGGCAATGGCATTGTGGAACGCGGTGTCGGCGGCGGAGTAATCCTCACCGGCCTCGGCCAGGCGCTCGGATTCGTCGCAGAGCTCTTTGATACAGACGACCTGGTCGTTGGTTGCGTGCTCGGCTGCCATGCGTGCAATCTGCGGCTCGATCATAAAGCGCACCTCGAGTAGGTCGCGCGCCAGACGCTGCTTGTCATCGATAAAGGTAAAGCCCAGCGGGTCGTCGGCAACGCCGGGGTTCGAGGCCACATAGGTGCCCGAACCCTGCTTAATGCGCACGATGTTGCGCGACTGCAGCAGCTTCATGGCCTCGCGCACCGTGCTCCTGCCGGCGCCCAGGCGCTCGACGAGCACGGCCTCCTTGGGCAGGCGATCGCCTTGCTCAAGATGCTCATCCAAGATCAATTGAATGATTTTCTCGGAAATCTGCTCGGGGAGTCCCGAATCGACTCGTGCCACGCTTCACCTCATATCAAAAGAATTCATCAGAGCTATTCTAACTCATTCAACAGAAGCCGCGGCGGTTCGCCTAGACAGTGGGGAGCTGTAAGTAGCCGTTTACCGTCAAAACAGACCGTTCATGAAATACATCAGATGTATTTTGAACAAATTTCAATTTGAAACATCAGACCTATTGAAAACACGCTATAGTCTAAGCCGAATTCAAAAGGTCTGATGAATTGGAGGAAAGATGTCAGACCCAACGTTTATGGCCGACCCCACCAGGCTGGTCATCGCCGCCATCGTGGGCATTGCGCTGCTGCTTGCGCTCATCATTAAGTTCAAGCTGCATCCCGTGCTTTCGATGATGGTCTCGGCGCTCGCGATCGGCATCGGCGCCGGTATGCCGCTCGACCTGGTGGCGGACACTGTCACCAAGGGCGTGGGCACCACGCTGCAAAACATCGCCCTGCTCATTGGCCTGGGCTCGATGTTTGGTCAGATTCTTGAAGAGAGCGGCGGCGCCAAGAAGATCGCCCAGACCTTCATCGATACCTTTGGGCAGGGTCACTCCAGCTGGGCGCTGGGAGTTACCGGTCTGGTTATCGGCACTACGGTGTTCTTTGAGGCCGGCGTGGTCGTTTTGATCCCACTTGCGTTTAGCGTGGCATCGCAGACCAAAAAGTCGACGCTCTACTACGGCATCGCGCTGCTCGCAGGACTTGCCGCTGGCTATGCGTTTGTGCCGCCATCGGCCGGTTCGGTTCTGGTCGCCGGCACGCTCGGTGTCGACCTGGGCACCATGATTCTCGTCGGTATCCCTACCGCCTTCATCGCTATGGCGATCGCCGGCGTCATCTGGGGTCACAACGTGGGCAGTCGCATTTTTACCGATGTTCCGGAACACTTTACCTCTGCCGAGGGTGCGAGCGACGAAAAGGAGCTTCCCTCCTTTGGCATGGTGCTTGCCATCGTGCTCACGCCGCTTTGTCTGATTTTGCTGGGCACGTTGTCCTCTTATATCCCTATGCCCGCCGAGCTCGCCTCGATTCTCGCCTTCCTGGGCAAGCCGTTTGTCGCTTTGACGCTCGCCACGCTCGTCGCGATGTATCTGCTGGGCGCGCGGCGCGGCTACTCCGGCGCCGAGCTCAAGGCCCTGCTCGACCGTTCGCTTAAGCCCGTCGGCATGATCTTGCTGGTCATTGCCTGCGGCGGTGTGATCCGCTGGATGCTGCAGGACTGCGGCCTGGGCCAGGTTATCGGCCCTATGCTCGAGGCCTCACCGCTGCCTTTGGTGGTCGTTGCCTTTTGATTGCCGTCATGGTGCGTGCCTCTGTCGGCAGCTCCATCGTCGCTATGACCATGGCATCGGGCATTATGGCCGCCATGCCTGCGGTTGCCGGAGCCTCAGTGCTCATGCGTGCCGCTATCTGTCTTGCTATCTGCGGCGGTGCCACGGCCCTCTCGCACGTCAACGATGCCGGTTTTTTGGATGCGCTCCTCGTTCCTGGAGATTGATGAGAAGACAACCCTCAAGTCCTGGACCGTTATGGAGACGCTCATCGGCCTTTCGGGTCTTGCCTGCGCCCTGGTGATTTCGTTCTTCGCCTAGTTCGCGTAGCTAAGCATCTTCCGCCGAGTGCATCGCTCGGTACCCATTTACACCTGATTCATTAACCAACGATTGATGCAACCGTTCAAATCAAAAGAGGAGAGCATCATGGACGAGAAGACCAAGGTACAGATTCAGCAGGAGGCAGCCGACCTGGTTGCCAAGCTGCAGCCGCGTTCCGGCAAGTTTCGCACCATCAGCCCCGAGATGGACCCGCTGCGCCTGGGCTCTGGCTGGTCCATCGAGGACCTGGACAAGCCGCAGGTCATTATCGAGTCGACGTTTGGCGACTCGCACCCGGGTTCTGCCGGCCTGTTTGAGCTGGTCGAGGAGGTCCGTGCCGGCGTTGCCGAGGCTGGCGGTCACGGTGCCCGTTACTTCTGCACCGATATCTGCGACGGCGAGGCCCAGGGCCACGATGGCATCAACTACTCGCTGCCCAGCCGCGACATGATCGCCAACATGATCGAGATCCATGCCAAGGCCACCCCGTTCGACGCCGGCGTCTTTGTCGCCAGCTGCGATAAGGGCCTGCCTGCGAACCTCATGGCCATGGGCCGCATCAACATCCCCTCCATCGTCGTTACCGGCGGTGTCATGGATGCCGGTCCCGATCTGTTGACCCTGGAGCAGCTCGGCGCGATTTCTGCCCGCTACGAGCGCGGCGAGATCTCCCGCGAGGAGCTTGAGTTTGCCAAGCACAACGCATGCCCCAGCTGCGGCGCCTGCTCGTTTATGGGCACCGCGTCGACCATGCAGGTTACCGCCGAGGCCCTGGGCCTTATGCTCCCCGGCACGGCCCTGTTGCCCGCAACCAGCTCCGATCTGCGTGAGTTTGCGCGCGAGGCCGGCCGTCAGTCCGTGTGGCTCTCCGAGCACAACCTGTGTCCGCGTGACATCGTGACCAAGGAGTCCTTCGAGAACCTCATCATGGTCCACGGCGCCATCTCCGGTTCCACCAACTCGCTGCTGCACATCCCCGCGATCGCCCGCGAGTTTGGCATCGAGATGTCCGCCGACGACTTCGATCGCCTGCACCGTGGCGCCCACTACCTGCTCAACGTCCGTCCCGCAGGCGAGTGGCCGGCGCAGTTCTTCTACTATGCGGGTGGCGTGCCGCGCATCATGGAGGAGATCAAGTCGATGCTTCACCTCGACGTTATGACCGTCACCGGCAAGACTCTCGGCGAAAACCTCGAGGACCTTAAGAACAACGGCTACTACGAGAAGTGCGGCCGCTACTTGGAGAAGTGGAACCTTAAGCGCGAAGACATCATTCGCCCGTTTGACCAGGCTTTTGGTACCGACGGCTCTATTGCCATCCTCCACGGCAATCTTGCCCCCGAGGGCGCCGTCGTCAAACACACGGTTGTTCCGCGCGAGATGTTCCAGGCCACGCTTAAGGCGCGTCCGTTCGACTGCGAGGAGGACGCTATCCACGCCGTCCTGACGCACGAGGTCAAGCCCGGCGACGCCGTCATCATTCGCTATGAGGGCCCCAAGGGCTCCGGCATGCCCGAGATGTTCTACACCACCGAGGCTATCGCCAGCGACCCCGAGCTGGGCGCGAGCATTGCCCTGATCACTGACGGCCGTTTCTCCGGCGCCTCCAAGGGCCCGGCTATCGGTCACGTTTCGCCCGAGGCTGCCGTGGGCGGCCCGATTGCCCTGATCGAGGAGGGCGACCTTATCCAGATCAACATCCCCGAGCGCTCGCTGTCTATCGTGGGCATCGCCGGCAAGGAGATGGAGCCGGCCGAGGTCGACGCCGTCCTGGCCGAGCGTCGCGCCGCTTGGAAGCCCAAGGCTAATCGTTACACCTCCGGCACGCTCAAGTTCTTTACCGAACATGCAGTTTCCGCCATTCAGGGTGGCTACATGGAGTAGCGCACGTACGCATCGAATTTCTCCTCTCATAGATGTGCGGCACAAAGAGCCCCGAGTTCATACGAGCTCGGGGCTCTTTTCGTCTAGATTGGGGACGCATGGCCGGACGAAAACAATTTGCGTCTGGTAATAAGCGTACGAAAGCGCAATTTACGTCTTAATTCCGTACGCAAATCAAGACGAAAATCGTTTACGTCTGCTTTAAATCCGTACGAAAACGGTTTTCGTCTTGCAGGGCAGTTGCCGTTTCTACAGTTCAACTTCCAGTTCGGCTTTGTGCTCGTAGAGGTAGTCGCGCATGTAGGGGATGGCAAATGAGACCTTGCCGTACGAGGGAGCCTCGATAATCGATTCTCTTAACAGGCGGCTGCGGACGGAACTCACCTGTTGAGGCGTTTTGTTTAGGGCATCGGCAACCATGCTGGTCGAGCTCGTCTGCCCCAAAGATGCCATGCTCAGCAGATAAACGATGCACGTGGGCGGAATGCGCCGCAGCGCGGGCTCAATCACCATGGCGCAGAAGCGTTCGCGTGCCGTTGCAATGCCACGCTCGGCTTCTTCTTCTCCAATAATCGTTGTATGTGCGCGTCTTGCCAACTGCCATGCGTAGTATCCAACGAGTTGGATCATGAAAGGATAGCCCTGCGTTGCCTCGGCAAGTTGGCCGGCAATACCTGGCTGCAACTCCATGCCAGACGCTTCAATGGTTTCCTCGAGGGAGTACGACACTTCGGTTACTGCCACAGCCTTCAGATCAAAGGGGAGGGCGCGGCGCAAAAACGCAAGTGTCTTTCCGTTGATGATGCTTTCAATCATCGAAGGCAGCCCAGCAAAAACAAAGGCGATATCAAGGTCTTCGCCGATAACCTGCTGAATCGCAATGGAGAGCGTTCGGACCTCATCGAGCTCTGCGTCTTGAACCTCGTCGAGAGTGATGAGCAGGCCATTTCCATTCTTGGATATTGTCTGTCTCATGGCGTCGCGTAGCGATGGGCCGATTCGCTCAATATCTATGCTGCCGATGGATATGCCAGCTACGGTGGGCTCAAATCTGGCGTGTTTGGCCTGGAATTTGGGCTGCAGCTGTTCGAGAATGCGCTGGCAAAGTCCCTCGGTTGCGACCTCTTTTATGACCGTCCAGCCACGGCTTTGCGCCAAACGTGAGCACTCGTCAAGGAGGACCGTCTTGCCCGTTCCACGGACGCCGGCTATGCGCATTAGGCGCCCAGGGGCACCAGGCCCGTTGGTGAGGCCTTCACTGAATTCTTCAAGTACATCTTCGCGGCCGATAATCGTGGGAGGTGTTTTACCTGCTGTGGGCTTAAAAGGGTTTGTTTGCATGTGAGCCACCTTTGCTCAAGATATAGCAAGATATAGCAAAGTATAGCAAGATATTGCAAAGTATAGTGAGATATAGCAAAGTATAGTGAGATATAGCAACGTATAGCGCTGTTCTCGGGTTCTTACGGTGGTGCTATTTTCCGAATGCCGCGCGGATAAAGCGCTGGGCGAACAGCTTGTTGGCAACTCACGAGGGCTCGGGGTGCCAATTTGGGGTGCAGTAGTGCTGCGCCACGAAAAGGGCCTATCTACTACGTTTAAGCCGCAGGGGTCAACCATAGTCGGCTTTTTCGAAAATCGACAAGCTGTCTACCTGCGGTTTTGTTTTTGCACTTTTCAGCATGGTCTGGGCTCTCCGCGTTAACGTAGTAGATGGGCCCCTTTTGTGGCAAGGGGCCGACCTGCGGCTCAGGGTAGCCAAAAAAGCCACGTCCCAAAAAGACTGTTGGAAGTTGCGGTGGAATAGTTCCTGTTTTTGCTGCTGAAGGCTTTGAGCAGGAACTATTCCACCGCAACTTATGAGGGGGGCGGGGGATGCGATAGTATTGCATGGTGGTATTCGATTAACCGAGGCTTCATCCGAGGGCTTTATGGAACAACACCAGCATAATCAGAGCCTGCAAGATCAGGCATACACCGCATTGCGCTCCAAGATCATCTATGCCGAGCTCAGGCCCGGCACGCGTCTTTCGGCGATTGGTCTGGAAAAGGAGACGGGAATCGGGCGCACGCCCATTCGCGAGTCCTTTGTGCGCCTGCGTGAGCAGGAGCTGGTGGAAACGCGTCCCAAAAGCGGCACCTATGTCTCAAAAATCAGCATGGAGCGCGCCGAGAACGCCTGTTTCTTGCGCGAAAAACTCGAGAGAAGCGTGCTCATTAAATGCTGCTCTGCCGCCACACCCGAGCAGAAGTGTCGGCTCGAGCAGATTCTTGCCGAGTCCGAGTCGCTCGACCATAGCGAGACGCGTCGTTTCTTTGACCTGGACAACCTGTTCCATGAGACGTGTTTTGAGATTGCCGGTCGTCACATGTTGTGGGATTGGATGAAGAGCATCAACACACATTTTGAGCGATACAACTGGTTGCGTATGGTGTCGCAGGACCTGGATTGGGAGCCGATTCGTCGGCAGCATCGCCGGATTCTCGAGGCCATTAAGAGGGGCGATACCGACACGGCGAGCTATCTGGCAGAGACGCACTTGCACCTGATGCCCGAGGAGCAGGGCCCGGTTATCGCCTTGCATCCCGACTATTTTGAGCTGTCCAAAGACTCGTTCATCTAATCAATCCCCATATAAGTTGCGGTGAAATAGGGACTGTTTTGCGGCCTAGGTGGCGCAAACAGTCCCTATTTCACCGCAACTGCGTTGGGGTGTGACCGGGGCACAAAGATGCGGTGCCGCTTGGAGGGAAAGACCGGAAGCAAAGGTCCATTCCTCCAGACGGCGCCGCAGCTGTTTTGATGGCTCGGCTTTTACCGAAGTGGCTCAGTTGAGCGCGACTGCCAGCCGATTATACAAAGCGGCTCGGGGGCGTGTCGCTTCCGTCACGTTCTATCAGCATACAAGACGGTTTTGGTTCTTGTTCGTGACGGAAACGGCGCGCTTCCGAGCCGCTTTAAAAGAAAGGGGGCGAGGTCTAGGGCACGCCCCCTTTCACGATAGAGAGCTAAACCTAGCCGCGGACCTTCTTGACGACGTCCATGGCCTCGCGGGCGATCTGCTCGACCTTGGAGAAGTCGCCGTCGGCAAACAGGGCCGGCTTGACCATCCAGGTGCCACCGCAGGCGATGATGGCGGAGGAGCTCAGGTACTCCTCGACGTTGGCGGTGCTCACGCCGCCGGTAGGCATAAAGCGGTGACCGACAAACGGAGCGGCGAGGGCCTTGATGGTGTTCAGGCCGCCATACTGGGACGCGGGGAAGAACTTGGTGACCTTGAGGCCCAGGTTCTCGGCTGCGGTGACCTCGGAGGGGGTCACGGTGCCGGGAAGGACGGGCAGCTCGATGTCGATGCAATGCTTCACGACGTCCTCGTTGTAACCCGGGGAGACGATGAACTTGGCACCGGCGGCGCGGGCCTGCTCAACCTGCTCGACGGTCAGGACAGTGCCGGCGCCAACGCACATCTCGGGCTCGGCCTCGGCCATAGCGGCGATGCACTCGGCGGCGCAGGCGGTGCGGAAGGTGACCTCGGCGGACTTCATGCCAGCTGCCATAAGAGCGTGGGCGAGCGGGGCGGCGTCCTCGACCTTGTCGAGCACAACGACCGGCACGATGCCCAGGGACTCAAGCGTGGTGTAGAACTGATCGAACATGATGTTCCTTTCGATGTGTGGCGCGCATGGGCGCGTGATTACCAAATGTGCTGGTCAGGAGCCGATTTTGGATTGGTTATCGGAGGCACCGCTTGGGGTTCAAGCAATTCCAAAACCGGCTGCTCGACCAGCCATGTAGGGAATGCCAGGCAAAACCGGAATGGGACTGGTGGTTTTGCCCGGCCGGAGGAATCGGGGAGCGGGCCGCAGGGGTATGGGATTGGAAAGCTGCGGCCCGCGGAATGGAGACGGACTAGCGCGCGACGCGGGTGCCACCGTCGGCGGCTGATGCTACGGCTGCGATCTCGTCTGCGGTCACCAAGTTGGAGTCGCCCTTGATGGTGAGCTTGAGGATCGAAGCCGCAATCGCGTAGTTGACGGCAGCCTGCGGATCGAAGTCGTTGATGAGGGCGTGGACCAGGCCGGCGTTGAAAGCGTCGCCGGCGGCAACACCCTCAAGCACGTGCACATCGTGAGCAGGGGAGAACCAGTGCTCGCCGCTCTCGGCGTCATAGAGCATGCCCATCCAGATGGAGCGCTCGACGCAGGAGATGTTGCGGACGACCGAAGCGACCTTCTTGCAGCCGTACTCGGCGCAAATCTGACGGGCCATCTCGACGTAGGTGTCGCGCTCCTCGATGCCGTGGGCAAGGGAGCCGGAGACGCAGGTCATGCCGAGGCCGGCGGGTGCGTCCTCGTCGTTGGCGATGCAGATGTCGACGAGCGGCAGGAGCTCCTTCATGGTGGCCTGCGACTTCTCGGGCGACCACATCTTGCCGCGATAGTTCACGTCGCACATGGTCGTGATGCCCTTGGCGCGGCAGGCGGTGAGGGCATCCTTGCAGGCGGCAGCCATCTCATCGGAGACGGCGGGGGTCACGCCGGAGAAATAGAAGACATCGATGCCCTTGAGGATCTCGTCCCAGTTAAAGACGTCGCGCTTGGCCATGTTGATGGCAGAGTACTTGCGGTCGTAGACGCAACCGTTACCGCGCTGCGAGGCGCCGACCTCAAACACATAGGAGCCAAGACGGTCGCCCTGGCGCACGACGCGCGTGGTGTCGACGCCGTAGGCCTTCAGCGAACGCAGGGCGCACTCGCCCAGACGGTTGGCCGGGACAACGGAGACGTAAGCGGCCTTGTCGCCCTGGTAGGCCAGGGAAAGCGCAGTGTTGGCCTCGGCGCCGCCGTAGCGGACGTCAAACTCGGTTGCCTGCTCAATACGCAGGTGGTCTTTGGGTGAGAGTCTCATCATGATCTCGCCGAAGGTAAGAACCGTTTTACCCATGGTCGCGCAGCTCCTTTTACTCGTGCGTACACCTTTGATATGGCGTTGGCACGCAGGTGCCAAGACGGTAGGGTGCGTCTTTGCACCTGCGTGCCAACGCTCGCCGAAATCGGTTTACGAAATCGGTTTCGTTTCGAGTTGTAGTATACTCACCTACAGCGTTTTGCAACCGAGATTTTTAAAAAATGCCTAAAATGGCTCAGACTGCCGACATTGGGAAACGGGGTGCGCTATGGCGCAGATGAGAATCAAGGACATTGCCGCCGAGGCGGGCGTGAGCCCGGCCACGGTCTCGCGCTATCTCAACAACCGCCCCGGGCAAATGACCGAGGAGACCCGTGCTCGCATCGCGGCAGTTATCGAGCGCACCGGCTATCGCCCACGTGCCGCCGCGCGCAATCTGCGCAGCTCGCGTACGAACCTCATCGGTGTGATTCTGGCTGACATCGCCAACCCGTTCTCGAGCGCCATGCTCGAGGGCCTTTCCGCCAGCGCCGCGGCGCGCGGCTGCTCGCTCATGACGGCCATTAGCGGCAACGACCCCGCTAAGGAAGCGGAGTCGCTCACCAGACTTATCGATGCCGGCGTGGACGGCCTGGTCGTCAACACCTGCGGAGGCAATGACGAGGCGATCGCCGCGGCAGCGGGACGTCTGCCCGTCGTGCTGCTCGACCGCGACGTTGCCGACGGCGGTGTTGACCTGGTGACATCTAACAACCGTGAGCTGGTCGCCGGCTTGGTAGACGCCTTGGCAGCTGCGGGCAGCGAGCGTCTGTGCCTGCTCACCGAGGCAAGCGACGATAGCCCCGTGCGTCGAGAGCGCGCCGAGGCCTTTGCCGACGAGCTTTCGCGCCGCGGCCTTGCGGGCGAGGTCGTCACCCTGGCCGACGGTGGCGCCACGGGCGTTGGCCGTTTGGACAAGACCATCCGCGACTACGCGGGCAAAAGGCTCGGCCTTATCGCCGTCAACGGCCTGGTTTTCCTGCGTCTGACCGAGGCGCTGGCGCAGCTTGGTCCCTCGCTGCCGGCGGGGCTCAAGATCGCGACGTTTGACGACTACCCCTGGAACCATGTGCTCTTTGGCGGCGTCACCACGGCCGCGCAGGACACCCTCACCATTGCCGAGCGCGTAGTCGAGCGCCTTTCCGAGCGCATCGACGTCGTTACCACCACCGTGGGCGAGGCCGCAAAGCTGGCGCCCAAACGCATCGAGATCCCCGGCCACATCGAACACCGCGCTTCGACCTCGCGCTAACCGCTCGTTCGCAACGGCCTGTTCGCGCACGTTTTTTGGGCGCTTGATACGCTTTAACCCTGCGGAAACATTTTTCTGCGATAGTATCTGCGATATAGACCAGTCGAAACCCGCCCGAAAGAAAGGGGAGCGACATGAACCAGCAGAACATCGATTACGTACTCCGCTCCGTAGAGCAGCGTGACATCCGCTTTGTGCGTCTGTGGTTTGTCGACATTCTCGGCCGCCTCAAGAACTTTGCCATTAGCCCCGAGGACCTCGAGGTCGCTTTTGAGGAGGGTATTGGCTTTGACGGCTCTGCCATCGAGGGCTTTGCCACGCCCGAGGAAGCCGATATGCTGGCGTTTCCCGATGCTTCGACCTTCCAGATCCTGCCGTGGCGCCCGAGCCACAACGGCGTCGCCCGCGTGTTCTGCGACGTGTGCACTCCCGATTGCAAGCCCTTTGCCGGCGACCCGCGCGATGCCCTGCGCCGCATGTTCCGCAAGGCCGAGAAGGCCGGCTATCTGCTCAACGTGGGCGCCGAGCTGGAGTATTACTACTTCCCCGACGAGCACACCCCCGAGCCGCTCGACAACGTGGGCTACTTCGATCTTTCGGTGAGCGATGCCGCCCGCGACCTGCGCCGCAACACGGTCCTCACGCTCGAGAAGATGTCCGTGCCCGTGGAGTACACCTTCCACGCCGCCGGCCGCTCACAGCACGGCATGAGCCTGCGCCACGCCGAGGCCCTGAGCATGTCCGACGCCATCACCACGGCCAAGCTCATCATTAAGCAGCAGGCCTACGAGAGCGGCTGCCATGCCTCTTTTATGCCCAAGCCGTTGGCGGGCGAGGACGGCAGCGCCATGTTTTTGCATCAGTCGCTGTTCGACCACGACGGCAACAACGTCTTTTGGGGCGAGGATGACGAGAAGTACCACCTCTCCGATATTGCCAAGCACTACATGGCCGGCATTCTGGCACACGCGCGCGAGATCAGCGCCATCACCAACCCCACGGTCAATTCGTACAAGCGCATCACCACGGGTGGCGACTCCGTGCCGCAGTACGCCACGTGGGGCCTGCGCAACCGTGCGAGCATGGTCCGCATCCCGGTCTACAAGCCCGGCAAGCAGCTGTCCACGCGCATCGAGCTTCGCAGCCCCGACCCCATGGCCAATCCGTACCTGGTCAACGCCGTCACGCTGGCGGCTGGTCTGGACGGCATCGAGCGCAAGCTGGAGCTCCCGCCCGAGGCAACGGCCGAGACGCTCAAACTCACCGACCGTCAGATGGTCGAGGCCGGCTACACGCCGCTGCCGCGCTCGCTCAAAGAGGCGCTCGACGTGTTTGAGGACTCGCAGTTTATGAAGGATGCCCTCGGCGAGCACATCCACAGCTTCTTCCTCAAAAAGAAGCGCGACGAGTGGCATAAGTTTGAGTCTACGATCACCGAGTGGGAGATCAAGCACTACCTGGCGAACTCCTAATCGCGCTGGCTTGTTCCAGTACGATTGAGCTCATTTCTTTGGAGGCCGATATGTCCGAAAAGAGTGCCCTGTTCATGGCGCGCACGACGCGCTTCCACGAGTTTGCCCGCAGCTTGACGACCACCCTGGGTGTCGAGGTGAGCCTGGCCACCCCCGATTCGCCGACTGCGGCGCACGACTTTGACCTGCTGATCCTCGACTCCGACGGCATCCGCAGCGACCGCATCGATCAGATTGCCAAGTGGCTTGACGATCGCGGCGGCGTCCCCATGCTGGTGATCGTTGACGACGAGGCGCTTAGCACCCTGCGTCTGCCCAATCACGCGCATGCCGACTTTGTATGCCCCACGGCGACACCCAACGAACTCAAGGCTCGCGCGCAGCGCCTGATGGGCGAGGAGGAGACCGTCGCCGCCGACGATGTGCTCAACATCGACAACCTCGAGATTAACCTGGCTACCTACCAGGTGACGCTCGATAACGAGCCTATCGACCTGACGCTGATGGAGTACTCGCTGCTGAGCTTTTTGGCGACGCATCCCAACCGTGCCTACAGCCGCGAGGTGCTGCTGCACCGCGTATGGGGCTTTGAGTACTGCGGCGGCACGCGCACCGTCGACGTGCACATTCGACGCATCCGCTCCAAGGTGGGCCCGCAGATCGCGGCGCACATCACCACCGTCCGCGGCGTGGGCTATCTGTTTAAGGACTAGATTTCCACCACAAAGGGGACAGGCGCCTTTGTGGTGGTTTTGACGCAGGTGCGGGTTCCTCTCGAATCTGCAACAGAACTTAAGCCTTCCTAAAAGATTGCGTTCTCATACACGTGCACCCGCATATTGGGGTACAACTCAACGTGAACAATGATGGCCCGCCACATGTTTGGCGGGCCTTTGGTTATTTGACGAAAGGATCGCAGCTATGAGCGAGTACGATTCCCAGCGTCCCCAGGATGCGGGCAACGCCGGCGAGACCCAGCAGCAGCCGCGCGTGCAGGTGGAGTCGACGCCTGCCGGTAGCAACATTCCCTACGTGCAGGCTTACGACACACAGACCGGCAAGCCGCTGGGCGGCCAACAGGTTGTAAACAAGCACACGGTGGTCAAGACCAAGACCAAAAAGCTGCCGATCTTTATTACAGCACTCGCCGGCTGCGCATGCGGCGCCCTGTTGGTCATCGCGCTCATTATGAGTGGCACGCTCAACATTGGCGGCGGAAAGAATGCCGTGACGGCGGGTGCTTCGGGTTCGTCGACGCAAAAGATCACCATCGACTCCGAGGACACCACGCTGGCCGAGGCCGTTTCTGCCAAGGCATTGCCCTCCGTGGTTTCCATTACCGCCACTTCGAGCGGCAGCCAGAATGGCTCGCTTTCGCAGTCTGCCGACGAGTCGGATAGCTCGGGCAGTGTCGGTTCGGGCGTCGTGCTCGATACCGAGGGCCACATCCTCACCAACAACCACGTGGTCGACGGCTATGACCAGTACGTGGTGACCATGGACGACGGCACCACCTATGAGGCCGAGTTCGTGGGCAACGATGCCTCGAGCGACCTAGCCGTCATCAAACTCAAGGACGCCGACGCCTCCAAGCTCACACCGATTGAGATCGGTGACTCCTCCAAGCTCAACGTGGGCGAGTGGGTCATGGCGATCGGTTCGCCGTTCGGTAACGAACAGTCTGTCTCTACGGGCATTGTGTCGGCGCTGTATCGCTCCACGGCCATGAGCTCTACCAGCGGTAACACCATCTATGCCAACATGATCCAGACCGATGCCGCCATCAACCCGGGCAATTCCGGTGGCGCGCTCGTCAACGACAATGGCGAGCTCGTGGGTATCAACTCGCTCATCGAGAGCTACTCGGGCTCCAGCTCGGGCGTGGGCTTCGCCATTCCGGTTAACTACGCCAAGAACATTGCCGACCAGATTATCGACGGCAAGACGCCGGTGCATCCGTACATGGGCGCTACGCTTTCGAGCGTCAATGCGCTCAACGCCCGCACCAACAAGCTGAGCACCGATAGCGGCGCGTATGTGGCGAGCGTCGTTGAGGACGGTCCTGCCGCCAAGGCCGGCATTCAGGAGGGCGACGTCATCACCAAGTTGGGCGACGAGGAGATCACGAGCGCCGATGGCCTGATCATCGCGCTGCGCAGCCACGAGGTGGGCGAGAAGGTCGAGATCACGCTCATGCGCGGCAAGGAAGAGAAGAAGGTCACCGTCGAGCTGGGCTCCGATGAGGAGCTGCAGAACCAGCAGCAGGACGACAGTTCGACCGACACCGGCAACGGCGGTATTACCGACGAGCAGCTGCGCCAGTACCTGGAGGAGCTGCTGGGCCAGCAGGGCCAGGGTCAGGGCTACGGCCAGGGCTACTAGCGAGCCGTTTCGCTCATACCGATACCAGAGGGGCTGTCCCACCAACGCGGGACAGCCCCTCTTTTCTTATTGATCCGTTGGGGACGGAGGAAAACGGATCACTTGGGGCTGACAAGAGGCCTGGTTCGTAATGGTCTGGACAGTTAGTTCAGATACGTATAAATCTGGGACAGCTTGGAATGCGTTTTGAGCAATTTTTGATTGGGATGGGGCTCGAATGGGTGTTTGGAAGGGAGAGTGGGACGTTTACATGGTCTCGAGGAGCCCGAATTCGTCGAAACAGGGGTGTTCGTGCCTGATTTAGCTCTAGGATTTATACGTATCTGAACTAACTGTCCACCCGGTCTGGCGGCTGCCGATTCGGTGCGGTTGGAAAGGGCGATTTGGCTCCATCGCGACCGGTGGTACTCTTGTATCCGTTTGAAATCGAGCGAAGGAGTGCCGCTATGGAGCAATCGAGCCTGTTTGGTGACGGTGTGGACATCGATACCGAAACGCCTGCGAGCGCAGATGCCGCCGCACCGACCGACGCCCGCGCCCAGGCGGCAGCGCGCGCGGCTGAGCTGCGCCACGAGCTCGACTACCACGCGTACCGCTACTACATGCTCGATGCGCCCGAGATCACGGACGCTGCCTTCGATAAAATGCTCGTTGAGCTGCGGGAAATCGAGGCGACCTACCCCGACCTGGTGACGCCCGACAGCTATACCCAGCGCGTAGGTGGCTACGTGAGCGAGCAGTTTACGCCGGTCACGCACATGGCACGCATGTATTCCATGGACGATGCCATGGACCTGGACGAGCTCGACGCGTGGCTCCAACGCACCGAGGATGCGCTCGGCGCCGGTAGCGTCACCTATACCTGCGAGCTCAAGATCGACGGCCTGGGCGTGGCCCTTACCTACCAAAACGGCACCTTCGTACGTGCGGCCACACGTGGCGATGGCACCACGGGCGAGGACGTGTCGCTCAACGTGCGCACCATCAAGGATGTGCCCATGCACCTGTCCGAGCCGGCGCTCGCCCACATGGGCGCCGACCGCGAGCGCACCATTGAGGTACGCGGCGAGGTCTACATGCCCAAGGGCAGCTTTGTTCGTCTGAATGAAGAGGCCGATGCCGAGGGCCGCGACCCCTTCGCCAACCCGCGCAACGCCGCCGCCGGCAGCCTGCGCCAAAAGGATCCCAAGGTCACGGCGCGCCGCGACCTGGCCACCTTTATCTATGCCATCGCCGATACCGATCCGCTGCACGTCCACAGCCAGCGCGAGTTCCTCGACTGGCTGCGTAGCGCCGGCTTTAGCGTCAACCCCAACGTGGCACGCTGCGCCACGCCCGCCGAGGTCCACGAGTTCTGTGCCCAGGCGCTTGAGCACCGCGGTGACCTGGACTACGACATCGACGGCGTGGTCGTAAAGGTCGACAGCTTCCAGCAGCAGCTCGACCTGGGCTTTACTGCCCGCGCGCCGCGCTGGGCCATTGCCTTTAAGTTTCCGCCCGAGGAAAAGCAGACCATCCTGCGCGAAATCCGCATCCAGGTGGGCCGCACCGGTGTGCTCACGCCGGTCGCCGAGTTCGACCCGGTGACGGTCGCCGGCTCCACCATCGCGCGCGCCACGCTGCACAACATTGACGAGATCCGTCGCAAAAACGTGCGCGAGGGCGACACTATCATCGTGCACAAGGCGGGCGACGTGATCCCCGAGGTCGTGGGCCCGGTGCTCGATAAACGCCCGGCCGATTCGGTCGACTGGTACATGCCCGAGGTCTGTCCCGTGTGCGGAAGTCCCGTGGTCCACGAGGACGGCGAGGTGGCTTACCGCTGCGTCTCCATCGACTGTCCCGCGCAGCTCAAGGAGCGCCTGCTCCACTGGGTGAGCCGCGGCTGCATGGACGTCGACGGCCTAGGCGACGAGATTGTCGACAAGATGATCGCCGCCGGGCTGATTCACGACGTCGCAGACTTCTACCAGCTCACGGTCGATGACATCGCAGGCCTGGACACGGGGCGCACCTATGCCAGCTCCAACAGCAAAAAGGGCGTCAAGAAGGGCGACCCCATTCCGGTGGGTCTCAAGACGGCCGAGAAAATCATCGCCGAGCTCAACAAGTCCAAGAGCCAGCCGCTCGGTCGCGTGCTGTTTGCCCTGGGTATCCGCCACGTGGGCAAGAGCGTGGGCGAGGTTATCGCCGAGCGATTCCTGTCGATTGACAAGCTTATCTTGGCGAGCGAAGAGGACATCGCCGAGTGCGAGGGCATCGGTCCCAAGATTGCGGCAAGCGTCAAGCAGTTCCTGGCCGTGCCCGAGAACCTTGCCGTGCTGGAGCGCCTGCGTCAGGCGGGCCTGTCGCTCGAGGTCGACCTGGGCGTCGCGCACGCGCAAGCCGCAGCCGACGCTGGCGTGGCGGGCGAGCTCGCCGACGCACAACCACTCGCAGGCCTGACCTTCGTGCTCACCGGCACGCTTGTCAACCGCACGCGCGACGAGGCGGGCACGGCGCTCAAGGTGCTTGGCGCCAAGGTTTCGGGCAGCGTGTCGAAGAAGACGAGCTATCTGGTCGCCGGCCCCAAAGCGGGCTCCAAGCTCACCAAGGCCGAGCAGCTGGGTGTGCCAGTGCTGGACGAGGATGCGCTCGAGCAGATCCTGGCGACTGGTGAGGTACCCCAGGCTTAGGACATCGATAACCAAATTGAAGATCCGCCCGGAAAGCATGATTGAACTGCCTTCCGGGCGGATCTTATTTGGACGGGGCAACGGGCACCGTGATCTGCGTCACATAGGTCGCGGGGTCGTCGCTGATGATGTCGTCGATCAGGGCGATCTCGCGCGAAGTCCCGGCAGGCGCCAGGTTGTGCTCGCGCATATAGCCGAGCAACTGCTCATAGCGCGGGGCTGCTTGCCCGTGCGTGCCGCGGAAGCTTATGGTCAGGCACCGCGCGGCGGGCCGCGTCTCGACGTCGCCCAAGTACTCATCGGTGTCATCGAGCAGCAGAAAGACTTCGTCGTAGCCGTCAAAGTCGCCGGCGGTCAGGCGCTCGGCGCTAATCCCAACGCCTAAGTTGCCCAGGAAGACAAAGGTCTCGTGCTGACCCTTCTGCAGTTGACGAATTTGCCACTCCAGCGCATAGGCGTCGGTAGGGTTGACGCGTTCGCGCAACACGGCGCAGCGAAGCTCGGGCGCATCGATTGTGCAAATGCTATCGAGCTCGGTGTTCAAAGCATCGTGAAGTAGGGCAAGCCGGTTATCGATTTTGCGCGACACGCGCTCGAGCTCGCGGCGCTTGCGCTCGATGAGCTCCTGCTGCTGAGCTAGCTGCCGCTGCATAAGGTTCACATCGCGCGTGGTCACAAACTCACGGATTTGCGCGAGCGGCAAGTCGAGAACACGCAGGTGGCTGATGGTGTTGAGGGTGGAGAGCTGCCGCGATCCGTAGTAGCGGTACCCGCTTGCCGGATCGATGTACGCCGGGTCCAGCAAGCCCATCTGCTCGTAATGACGTAGCGTCCCAACGCTCAGGTTAAACAGGCGCGCCACCTCGCCAATGCGGAGCAGGCCCTCAGTATGTTCACTTGGCGTGTCGGTCACAGGACCGCTCCTTTCAATAGGGTCGGGGAGGGGCGCCAGACTCGCGTTGTCCCGCTACGCTGCCAACTTGTCAAAAGCTCCGCGTCGGTTGAGCACGGTAAACGCGACAATACAGATGACTGCCGACAAAATCGATCCGCACGGCGAAGCGATGCCCATAGGAAACAACGTATCGGAATAGGCGTTCGACAGCAGCCACGCGCCCGGCACGCGAATGAGCGCCACGGCCAGTACGTTGTGCGCAAAGCCGATGTAGCTCTTGCCGTATGCAGCGAAAAAGCCACTAAAGCAAATGTGGATGCCGGCAAAAATCGCGTCGAAAATGTAGCTGCGCATATAACCGGTACCGGCGGCGACTACTGCAGCGTCCTTGGCAAAAAAGCCGATAAACGCCGGTGCCACCAGCCACATCAGCACTGTGATCAGGCAGCCGTACACTACCGAGATGGTCATTGCGTCCTTGAGCACCTGACGCGCGCGATCGCCCTTGCCCGCGCCGGCGTTTTGCGCCGTGAGCGCGCTGACGGTGGCGCCCATGGAGCTCGGCACAATGAACAAGAAGCTGATCATCTTCTCGACCAGGCCCACGGCGGCGGCGTCGACGAGCCCTCGGTGGTTGGCGATGACGGTGATAAACATAAACGCCACCTGGATGCAGCCGTCCTGCACGGCCACAGGCACGCCGATCTTAAGAATGCTGCCGAGCACCTCGGGCTGGGGGCGCAGGTCGCTACGCTTAACGTGGATGTTCGTGCGATGGCTCTTAAGCCACACGAGCGCGAGGGCAACGCTGGCCGTCTGCGCGGTCACCGTGCCGAGCGCCGCGCCCACGGGGCCGAGCCCCATGTGGCCGATAAACAGAAAATCGAGCGCGATGTTGATGATGCATGCCACGCCGATCACGTACATAGGCGAGCGCGAATCGCCCAGCCCGCGAAAGATGGCCGAAAGAATGTTGTACGCGGCGATAAACGGAATGCCCATAAAGCAGATACGCAGGTAGGCGGCGGTTCCTTCGACCGCCTCGGCCGGCGTGCCAATGAGCGCCACGATTTGCGGGCACAGTGCGAGCAGGACAGCGGCCAGCACCACCGAGACGCCCATAAAGAGCGTAATGGTGTTGCCGATGGCGGTCTCGGCGCGGTCGAAGCGGCGCGAACCCACGGCGTGGCCGACGATGACCGTCGTTCCCATGGCTAGACCCACGAGCGTCACGGTAATGATATAGAGCGTCTGCGCACCATTGCCCACGGCGGTGATGCCGGCGGCGCCGCTAAACTGCCCCATCATGTACAGGTCGGCCATGCCGTAGAGCATCTGCAAAAAGTACGAGAGCATATAAGGCAGGGCAAAGACCGCGATGGTCTTAAGGACATTGCCGCGTGTGAGGTCGTGTTCCATGGGCGGGGCTTTCTGGCTGGGTTCGTTTACGTACCAGTGTAGTGAAAACCCTACAACGATTGTAGAGTCAAGGTTTGTGTTGGCAGTGGGGCGAAAATAGTCACGCTCCAAGCACGATGCTTTGACCCCTCCGCGCCCCTCACCTCGCCTCAAACCATCACAACATTCGATGTTTTTTGCCAAAAACGGGAAAAGCATCGAATGTTGTGATGGTTTTTCTGCCACTCGACCGGGTGGAATCGCTTTCTTGCGCGCGAAGGTGTGCGAACCCGTGAGCAGGGGAATAAGGTTGGTTATCCGACTCCATTGGAGGGCTCATGGACCTGCCGATCGTCCTGTCCCATAAGACTGCCTGGCTGTACCACAACGTGGCGCGCCCGTCCGAGCCGCTCTCGCGAGCAAGCAGCCTATACGATGAGGACTCGCTTGCTAACGAGGCGGAGCCGACCGCGAGCCTGCCCAAACTGGGACTCGATGCCAAGGGGCTGAGGGCTTCAACGGCAGTTGGGATCGTTACCGACTATCTGGTTTCGCTCGGTATTCCACGAGAAGAGCTCGATCATATCGACACGCTCGTCAACTTCGATTTTGAGCGTTCGACGCCGGCTGGATTTAGGTGTCACGTATTTGGGGCGCCGATACCTCCAGGCCATCTTATCGAGGTGGCAGAGGGCCTTCTGGTGGTTGATGAGGTCATGTGTTTTGTCCAAGCGGGTTCGTGGATGAGCGAGCCCGAGCAGCTGGAATATGGCTACGAAATCTGTGCCCGATACCATTTGAATCATCTGTCGACAGGCGATTATATTGAGATGGGGCAGAGGTATACCGTTGCCGATTTGATTGCTTATTGCAATGAGAACCGATCTCGTCAGGGGGCTATACGCGCGGCCGCCGTGCTCAAGCGCGTGCACGATGGCGCGCGTTCGCCCATGGAGACGGCCACCGCAATCATGGTCGTAGCAAAACGTTCCCAGGGAGGGCTGGGATACGCCAAGATTGAGCTCAACCATCGGGTCGATGTTCCCAGCGAGTTCAAGTATCTCGCAAAGGCCGGGTATTTCGAGATCGACGTATATGCGCCTGCGAGCGGTACGGGGATTGAATACAACGGCTCGGACCATCTTGATAAACAGCGCAGTGCGTCGGATGCGGAGCGCATGACCGTGCTGAGCGCGCTGGGCTTTAGGATGATCGTCCTCACCGGGACTCAGTTTGCCCACCAGCTGCAATTGCACCGGGCGATGAACGCCATCGCGCTCGCTATGGGCCTTAAGTGCGACCGAAGCGAGACATTCCAGAAACGTCAGAACGACCTGCGAGAGTTCGTGATTCGACACTGGGACGGCGGCCTTTAGGGGTGCTTTGGTCCTTCTACGGGGCGCTGCGGCAGGCAAACCATCACAACATTCGACGTTTTTTTGCCAAAAACGGGAAAAGCATCGAATGTTGTGATGGTCTGTGTTGAGGATGGGCTTGGAAAGTCCGTTTTGCTCGAAGCGACCTGTCCTGTCGTACGGGTGTCGGCATGATTCTCTCGTGGGGTATTATGTTTTCCGAAGAATAAAACGCCGCGTGAGAGGAGGGCTGCGTGGACGGGCACGTGCAACATGACGGCTTTGGCCGCGATATCAACTACCTGCGCATTGCCGTTACCGACAAGTGCAATTTCCGCTGCATTTACTGCATGCCGGCCGATGGCGTGGCGCCCCGCGCGCACGACGAGTTGCTCAGCGCCGAGGAAATCGCCCGCTTTGTGCGCCTGGTGGCGGGAGAGGGCATTCGCCGCGTGCGCCTGACGGGCGGCGAGCCGCTGGTCAGCCGCCGTATCATCCCACTCATTCGCGACATCCGCGCGATTCCGCAGATCGAGGACATCTCGCTTACCACCAACGGCGCCCTGCTGCCCAAGCTGGCGTCGCAGCTTAAAGATGCCGGGCTTAACCGCGTCAACATTTCGCTCGACACACTCGATCCTACGCTCTTTGGAAAGATCACGCGCCTGGGTCGGCTCGAGCAGACCATGGCTGGCATCGACGCGGCGCTGGCTTGGGGCTTTGAGCCCGTTAAGGTCAACTGCGTTGTTGTGCGCCGGCTCAACCAGGATGTGGCGGCCCTCGCACGACTGACCGTCGACCGCCCCATCCACCTGCGCTTTATCGAATACATGCCCATCGGCGACGAGCACACGAGCTCGCATTGCGCTGTGGACCCGCATGCGCCCGCGCTCAATCCCGAGCTGTGGGACGTGAGCGATACCGTGCCGAGCGACGAGCTGCGGGCGCGCATCAATGCCGGGGCCACCGCGGCGGGACTGGGCGAGCTCGAGCCGCTCGACATCAACGACGCTCCTGCTGGTGCGGGCCCTGCGCGCTATTGGCACTTTCCGGGTGCGGCGGGAACGGTTGGCTTCATCAGCGCCATGTCCAACCATTTTTGCGCGAATTGCAACCGTCTGCGCCTGACGGCCGATGGCAACGTGCGTCCGTGCCTGTTTAGCGATGCCGAGTATTCGGTGCGTGAGGCGCTGCGCCGTGGTGATGATATGCAGGTACTTTCGATTTGGCGCGATGCCGTGGCCCACAAACCGCAGGAACACGCGATAATTGAGGGCACGCAACGATTTATGTCCCAAATCGGAGGATGATCATATGGCCAAGAGCAGGTACGCCGATGCCACCAAGGCCGCTCGCAGGGCCGCGATGTCTGCCCACAAAGCCACGGCTGCGGCGAATGCTGGTAACGCCGACGCGTCCGCGCAGCCGTCTGCCAGCGCTGCCACCGAGCCCGCCCGCGACGCCCGTCGTGACGAGTTGACGCACGTGGACGCCAAGGGCGAGGTACGCATGGTTGACGTGTCCGACAAGGCCGAGACCCATCGCATTGCCATCGCCGAGGGTACCATCCTCATGCATCCCGAGACGCAGGCCATGGTGCTGCAGGACCGCGCCAAAAAGGGCGACGTGCTTGCCTGCGCGCGCGTGGCGGGCATCATGGCCATCAAACGCACGAGCGACATCATCCCCATGTGCCATCCGCTGCTCATTACCAAGAGCAAGTGCGACATTGCGCCCATCGCTTCGGCGGGGACGCCGGCCGAGGACGTGCCCGAGGGCTGGGCGCCGGCGCGCGCGGACGGGCAGGTTGGCTTTCACGTACTGGTTACGGCCGGCGTGACGGGCAAGACGGGTATCGAGATGGAGGCCCTGACCGGCGCGAGTGCCGCGTGTCTGACCATCTACGACATGTGCAAGGCCGTCGATCGCGGCATGGAGATCGTCGACGTGCGCCTGCTGCACAAGGAGGGCGGCCGCTCGGGCATGTGGGATCGTGCCGAGCGTCAGGCCGCTGCTGTTGAGGCCGTGGCCGCTGACGGTGCCACACTCACAAGCGCGCCCGTCGCCGTCGCGCCCGTAGCTCCTACTCCGGCTGTCCCCGCGATCGCGTTTATCGGCTACCAAAACTCGGGCAAGACCACGCTCGTCGAGAAGGTCATTGCCGAGCTCACCCGCCGCGGCCTGCGCGTGGGTTCGCTCAAGCATCACGGGCACCACGGCTTTGATATCGATGTGCCCGCTAAGGACACCTGGCGTCATCACCAGGCCGGATCCAAGCACGTGGGCCTCATCTGCGCCACGCGCTGGGCGGAGTACGCCGACACGCGTGAGGAGGACGAGATGCCCGCGCGCGAGCTGCTGTCGCGTTACAACGATGTCGACGTGGTGATCATCGAGGGCTACAAGACCGAGGGCTTCGACAACATCGTCGTCGCGCGCTCCGGTGTCGACCGTCTGCGCGGCAAGAGCTCGCTCGACCTGGTCGACGGTCACACGCTGGCCCTTGCCTGCAACGAAGCCCTGGCGCGTCAGGCCTTCGACGCCGGCTTTGCGACCCGAGCCATCAACATCAACGACGCCCGAGCCATCTGCGATCTGATCCAAGATCATCTAGCCTAAAACCTGCCAAAAAGGGACAGGTTTAATTTGGCAGGTTTTATCTGGGCAAACGTCATTTACGGTGGCGAATGCCCGCCGCCCGTATTCGTATGAAACAAGGAGTCTCCATGCTCGCCTTTCTTTTCTCAAAGCCTCGATCATCGCTGTCCGTGCAGGCCAAGCGCCTGGTGGCGATGCGCTTTCTCATCTACACCGGTTTTCAGACCAGCTACTTTATCGGCGTCATCGGAACGCTCACCTATGCAGACGACGCTTCGGTTGTGGCGACATCGCTGGCCGTCCTGTTTATGAACGTATTCGTGATCTTGGGATCCTTTGCGGGTGGCGCTGCGCTCGACGCCTGGGGCCCGCGCCGTCATTTCTTGCTGAGCATCGTGGGCACGCTGGCAACCGGCGCGGCGATCATTGCCTTTGGCAGCGCGACCGGAACAGTCCTTGCCGGCGCGGTGCTCCTGGGCTTTGTGATGGGGTTCGCCCAACCCATCGCCACATCCTATCCAGCCTACCTCACTGACGACCCCGTCGAGCTCAAAGACATCAACTCCGCCATAACCATGTTCTCCAACGTGAGCATTATCGTCGGCCCCACACTGGGCGGCTTTGTCGCGGCGGCTGCGTCGTCGCGCGCGGTGTTCGTGCTCATGATGCTCTTTACCGTACTGGCGCTCGTCGCCGGTTGGGGCTTTAGGCCAAGTGCGGGTCAGGCCGCCACGCACGAAGGCAAACCCGCGATCGGTGACATCACATCGGACAAGGCCGGCCAAAGCCCCGACCCCGGCACATCCACCCGCGCTACCTTCGCGGCCAGCATCAAGACAGTCTTCACCAACAGCGTCCTCGCCCTACTGTTCTGCATCATCTTCCTCTCGAACTTTGGCTACGGTGCCTTCGATCCGCTGGAGTCGTTCTTCTACCGCGATGTCCTGCGCGTCGGTGTCGAGTGGATGGGCTGGTTCTCGTCGGCCAGCGGCGTGGGCGCGGTGCTGGGCGCCGTGGTCGCGCTACGCTTGCCGCCGCACCTGGTCAACCTTAAAACCCTGCTCGTGGCGCTCATGTCCGTGGGCCTGGGAAGTTTGCTCTATGTGGGGACACCGTACGTGGGTGTAGCCCTCGTCGGCCAGATTGCACTGGGCATAGCTTGGGGCATCGTCAACCCGCTCCACAACACGATCGTGCAAACGACGGCCCCGCTCGAGCAGCTCGGTCGCGTCAACTCGGTCATGGGTTTTGGCAACATGTTCGCCGGCGTGGCCCCGCTGGCAATTGCCCCATGGCTGGCGGCGACATTTGGCGTGCAGCAGACGCTCGTTGGTGCGGGCATGGTCGTGACGGCAGTTCCTGCGGCGTTGCTGCTGTTTGGCCGCTGGCACTTGGACCGTGCCGCAAAGCAGTAAAAACCATCACAACATTCGATGAAAATCGCGATTTTGCCGAATAACGTCGAATGTTGTGATGGTTTGCGCCCCGGGTCCGGCCACCCTTCGGGTTCGGCCGCCACAAAGGGGGCAGGCACCTTTGTGGCGATTGGGTCCCAACGGCCCGTGCCTTGGTATACCATGTACGCCGCTCACGAATACACCCCACACCGCCGCACAACCCAGAAAGGCCCCCATGGACACCACCTTCAGCCACATCAAAGCCGTGTTCTGCGATATCGACGGCACGCTGCTCACGAGCCAGCACACGGTGTCCCCGCGCACCGTGGCGGCGATCCGCGCCCTGCGCGAGCGCGGCGTGCTCTTTGGCCTGTGCACCGGGCGCGACGCCCATGCGACCGAGGCCATGTACGAGCTCTGGGGCATCGAAGGCCTGGTGGACGTGCTCGTGGGCTGCGGTGGCGCCGAGGTCATCGACCGCGCGCACGACATCAACGAGCTGAGCTATCCGCTGCCGGGCGAGACCATCGCGCGCATCTGCAAGCACATGGCGGACCTTCCGGCAACGCCCGTCTGCCCCCGAGACGGCGTGTTCTACGTGCCCGAGAGCAACGCGTGCGTCGAGCACCTGTCGCGCGTCGACGGCGTTCCCTACCAGGTGGTCGATTTTGCCGAGTTTTTGCGCGAGCCGCAGCCCAAGGTGATGTTTACCATGGCGCCCGAGGTAATGCCGCGGGTGATTGAGCGGGCGTCGACGTTTGCCGATAGCACCGTTAAGGCAGCGGCCCTGCAGACCACGCAGCGGCTCTACGAGTTCATGGATCCGCGCGTGTCCAAGACGCGCGGCCTTGTACGCGTGGCGGAGCTCAACGACATGGAGCTCCAGGACATCTGCGTGTTTGGCGATGCGGACAACGACACCTGCATGGTGGCCGACGCCGGCGTGGGCGTGGCCATGGCAAACGGCAGCGACGCCACCCGGGCCGCCGCCGACTTTGTAACCGCGAGTAACGACAAAGACGGCATCGCGATCTTTATCGAGGAGCATCTGCTGTAGCGCTGGGGGAGAACCACCGCAAAAGGGAGCAGGCCCCTTTGCGGTAGCCTCAGGCGATTTGGGCGAATTGATGCCTAAAAACTGCGCGCAAATTCAAATTTGGTTGTATGAACATCTCGCTTCTAACTACCGATGGGTTAAAGATATTCCCACCAATTTGGTAGTCTATTCCTCCCGGTTGATGACCTACCGCTCACGGTCGATTTTCAACCGTTCACAGGATGTTTACTCTTGAGCAAAATGTTGTGCAAATAAATAAAATGCTATTAAAAAATGATAGGCAACTAAATTAACAGCAGAAATAAAAACTAAATAGCGAATAAACGAAGGTAAATCCGAGCAAATGTCAAGAGAATTGAGAATTCGCTACAAAACTATCGGTATTTTTGCTTAGATGTTCGAACAATCGTTACAATATGTACAATAAGCGTGTGCAATTACAGATTGCGCAGATACGTTTGATAGGGAAAGAGCGAGATCGCGGTCTCTTGGGGAGGAGACATCGATGAAAGCGAATTCGGACAAATTTAAGCAGAGTAATAAAGCGACGCGCCGTGTACTGGCAGGCGTTTTGTGCGGAGCCTCCGTTTTGAGCCTGGTACTGTCGCTCGTCATGCCTCCGATCTCGCAGGCCATTGCCAACGACGCCCAGACAGATTCTACCGAGGAAACTGTGATGGGGGGGGTTCCTCAAGTGAGTCCGCTGCTGTAGATAACACCAGCGAGGATGCCGAAAACCAGAATAGCGACGAGACCAATGGCGGCGAGGCTGGCTCTTCAAATAGTGCTGAGCAGGCTCAGAGTGCGAATGCGGCTTCAGCGAGAGCGACGGCCACCGTGGAGAAGGGAATTTATGTTCCCACGTCTATCGGTATCGGTACGAATATCGATGTCTCCACCCCCGATCCCGGCGTGGCCACCTACGTCGGCCGCGACATGTATATCGGTGGTAAGCCGAGCGACACTAGTAATCTTGATGCGAAGAACGCCCCCACCGGCTCATATGCCGCTGAGGCGGAGGGCCTTACCTTGGTCCGTGGCAAGCTTGCCATGAATCCAGTCAAAGAGAGCTGGCCCTATCAATCAATTGGTGCTGGTTTCCGCTTTGGCACCGTTGGTTTTGGTTCCCAGTTCCGTCCTGTCGCCGGCAGCACCGTGCTTGCGGTGGCCGGAATTAAAAGTGCGATCACCAAGATGAGCGTTGGTTATAGCGGCGACTCGCCGGAGACGACTACCGTTGGCGCTTGGAAGAAAGGCGCTTGGGTCGGACGGCAGAAATCTTCTGAGGGCGCGACTCCTTCCGGCTTTGCCTACACTGCGCAGATCGCAGGCCCCATCACATACTGGCGCGATAACAATGAACGCCAATCCGTGGTGACAACGCAGGGTAATTGGTACGAGGGCAAGAACTCTCAGGAAAGCAACCTGTTCAATCAAACTGTTGATTTGACTAATGTCAACAATAACGATTATTCGAGCTACAACGGTGAAGATGGGTACCTCTCGAAGCTATCGAAACAGCTCAACTCGTTTGCAAATACCGGCACGCTCGAGGTTGGTTTCGCGAGCAATCACAACAACTACGTAATCAACAAGTACGACAAGACGGATTGTAATTATGGCCTGGTGTTTGATGAGTCGTATAAGACCATATATTCGGACTGCGCCGATACGTCGCTCAATGGTAAGAAATTCAAGAATAGCGAGCGTCTTATCACGTTTAAGGGCGACAACACCTCTATGCAGCAGGTGTTCACCATCGATGCTTCTCAGCTGAGCAATACATACAACAACGAGTATTATCGTGGCGTTGATTTCGCATTCGAGGGCATTCCCAAGGGCGCCTCGGTTGTTGTGAACGTTACCGGACCTTCGAATATTGAGTTTCACAATGGCTGGCGCTTTTGGTGGAACGGTACCGAGATTTCGCGTGGTTACGAAACTCAATATTCCGGCAAGGAGCTGGGCGAGGCATACGCGACGGCTTCCCAGTCCATCATGTGGAACTTTGTCGATACGCAAAGCCTTACCATTCGAGGCGGCATCGCGGGAGAAAACCGCGCGGACTGGGGATACGGCGGCACAGCCACCGGTGCCAAGTGGACTGACGACGATCCTGCGGCGGCTATGATCGGATCGATTCTCGTTCCCAACGGAAGTTTCGACGACCATGTGACTACCAACGGCCGCGTTTATGTGGGCGTCGATTTCTCAATGAACAGCCCGAAGGTTGCCGCAGCATTTGGTGAGGGTAACTCGGCTTCCGTCATCGATATGGATCAGGAGCGTCACAACTTCCCGTGGTCTGGGTCGTATACGCCCGACGGCTCCGCCGTTGCGTGGAGCAAGGTCGATGCGGCGAACGGCAACACGTCGCTTCCTGGTTCCTCGTGGGCTATCTATGGTTCTGTCGAGAATGCTGTCGCGGGCAAGGACGCTATCGTGACGGTGACTGACGGTGGCGCAAATGATTACGCTTCGGGTGATGGCAAGCTTCAGTTCAACTATCTGAACCAGAAGGCAAACATCGGCAATTCCAACGATACCAACTACTTCACGTATTACATCAAAGAGGAGACGGCGCCGGCTGGCTACCAGAAGTCAGACACCATCTACTATGCCACTATGAACAATACTGGCGAGAAGCCGAACTACGTTCAGGGTTACGTGGATGAGAACGGCAAAAATGTTCCGTTCGAGAATAACCCCACAGGTGCCATTCCCAACACCAAGATCATCACCGGTACGGTGTCTTGGACCAAGGTGGGGGAGGGCGACACAAAACACACTCCTTTGGCTGGTTCTGAGTGGAAACTCACCAAGACTAATGACGCCGATGGTGCGGCCGTTAACCAGTCCTGGACCGTGAGAGATCAGGTGAGCGACCAGTCGACTTCGAGCGATACCACGTGGGTAGACACCGACACCGCGCCTGGCAAGTTCAAGCTCGAGGGCCTGCTGCCGGGCACGTACACGCTTGTTGAGACCCAGGCTCCGTTTGGCTACGAACTGAACAAGAACACCTACAAGTTCACGGTGGACAGCACAAACGGCTCCATTACGTGGAAAGAGAACGAGCAGCTGAGCATCGATAGTGGCACTACGTACATCTCCGACAAGTGCAGTGCTACGTCCGTGAAGATCCCGGTGACCAAATCCGTTCGCAATACGGATTGGCCGAAGGATGCTGACGACAACTATGTGCCGTTCGAGTTCAGCGTTGTGGCTACGGGTGACTATGCAGCCAAAGCCCCCATGCCCGAAGCGCCCAAGATTTCTGTTGCCCCAAAGGCAGGGGAGACCGATGCCGCCAAGCTCAACAACATCACGGCGACCTTTGGCGCCATGACGTTCAACAAGTCGCACCTGTCCACTGAAGCAGGCACCAATAAAGATTACGCCAAGACCTACACCTACACGGTGAAGGAGGTCGCGCCTACCACCGGTGCCATCGATAAGCTCCGCTACTCCAAGGCCGAGTACCAGGTTGCCGTCACGGTGAAGGCCGTCATGAATGAGACCACTGGCAAGTACACCGGTCTTACCACCTCTACCACCGTTACGCAGATGAAGGACGACATGGGCAACACCCTTGGCAAGAACGGGCAGGGCGTCGCGGTTCAAACCTCCGCCGGTGCGGACCCAACCATCATTCCCGTCTCCACCTTCACCAACACCTACTCCACCTCTTTGCCCCTTTCTGGTATGTCGGGCGTCACTCTGACGTACCTTGCCGGCGCGGCGGTGCTTTGCGCTGCTGCGGCCTGGATGCACATTCGTCGCAAGGCGAATGCGAAGGGAGGCGAGCGTCGTGAATAAGAAAGTTTGCTCCTTCCCGATCTTGTTTGCGCTGCTTGCCCTCCTGATCGGCACCTGCGCGGTTGTGTTCCCCGCATCCGCGCAGGCCGCGCCGACCTCGACCGGTTCCATCACGGTGAGCGGCACCGTGGCGAGCAGCTACGACGCCTACCAGATCTTTAGCGCCAACGTCGTCGACGGCGACAACGACGCCAAGATCGCCACCGACCTCGCCTGGGCAAGCGACGCCGCGCGCGACGCCGTTCTGCCCGTGCTGCACAGCGCCGGCATGCCCAATTCCCAGACCACCGCGCAGGAAGCTGCCGAGTGGCTCAACACCGATTCCCACCTTACGAGCGCGCTGAGCGCACAGCTCGCTCGTTCCCTCCAGAGCTCTGACGCCGAGTCCGTGGCCCTTAATGCGGGCACGGCGGCCGAGCTGCCCTGCGGCTACTGGCTCATCGTCGCCGACGACGACGCCATCGCCCAGGGCGAGGCCGGCACCGCGCCGATCATGGCCCTGGTGGGCGGCAGCGCCGTCGCCGTCAAGCCCAAGGCCGCGACGCCCAAGGTCAAAAAGCATGTGCTGGAGGACAGCACCGCCGCATGGCAGAAGGCCGCCGACGCCACGGTCGCCGACGACCTGTACTGGCGCCTCTCGGCCACGGTCCCGTCGGGGCTCACGGCCTACGACACCTATACGGTGCGGTTCGTCGACACCATGAGCGTGGGGCTCGACCCCTCCAAGGTCGCCGCGAGCATGCGCGTGTACGTGGCGGCGGGCGCGGACGGCGGCTTCGACGCCGTCTCGGCCGGCAAGGACGGCCGCGCCGGCACCGAGCCCGCGCAGGGCTGGACCGACATCACAGCCCAGTGCGCCACCAAGGTAGCGGCCGACGGCAAGACCTTCACCGTGCGCACCGGCGACCTCATCGCCGCGCTCGGCGGGACCGAAGCCTTTACCGCGGGCGCCCGCGTGGTCGCCGTGTACAACGCGCCGCTCAACAGCGCGTGCAACCACGGCATCGCGAAGGGCAACCCCAACGAGGTCTACCTGCGCTACCCGCGTTCTCCCTTTGCCGACCAGTCCGGCGATGCCGGCTTTACCCGCACGCCGAGCGACGATGCGTGCGCCTACACCTGGGATCTCGCGCTCACCAAGCGCGGCAGCGACGGCGACAAGCCGCTCGCCGGGGCGGTCCTGAGCTTCGCCGACGACCGCGGCCGTACGCTGGCGGCCGACGGCACGTGGGATGCGGAGGGCAAGGCCACCGTCACCACGGGCGAGGACGGCCGCGTGACCGTCTCGGGCGTGGACTCGGGCAAGCTGGAGGTCCGCGAGCTCAAGGCGCCCAAGGGCTACACCGCCTTTGAGGGCACGCGCTCCGTGACGGTCAAGGCCGAGGGTCTGGACGTCGAGCAGGTGGCCGCCGCCAAGCCCAAGCTCACCATCACGGCCGAGTCGCCCCTGCGCGCCGACAGCGCGGACGGGTCGACGGGCAGCTTGGAGGCGTCGCTCATCAACACGCCTACCGGCACACCCCCTAGCATTACCACCGGAGGCTTTATGCCCTCGACTGGCGATATGGCAATGTTCACCGCGGCCGCCGTTGCGGTCGCCGGAGCCGCGCTCATCGTGGTCGCGCTCCTGGTCAAGCGGGGAGGTGGCAGCCATAAAGAGTAGCTGGCAGCCCCACAGAGAGCGGGGCGAGACGTAGCGAAGCAGATGCTAAGACACAGACAGATGATGATCGATCGAATGAGTTACGAAGTAGAAAGCAGAGGAAAGAAGATGCACATGAACAAGAACATCGCACGCCTGGCAGTAACCGCCGGCCTCACAGCAGCGTTGAGCTTCGGCGGGGTTATGGCGCCGGTGACCATGGCGTTTGCAGCTGAGGGCGCGACGGCTCCGGCCAACAGCGTCACTATCAATAAAAACAATAAGAATGGCAATGTGACGTACAAGGCCTACCAGATTTTCGAGGCTGATGTCGTGGATGAGGATGGTAACTCCGATAAAGTCGTTTCCAATGTCGACTGGGCCGCAAATCTTAAGAATAATGAGCCGGCGAAGAATGCAATCATCACTGCTATCAAGGGCGCAACGAATGGCGAGAGCCTTCCTCCAAATCCTTCCGCTCAGAACATTGCCGACTGGTTGAGCGATAAAAATAATGTGAACACTTCTGCCAGCACGCGTCTTGACAGGGATCACGTCCTTAACAAGATAGCTAAAGCTATCATCGACAATAACATTGCTCAGACCGGCGCCTCATTCAAGGCGGGCGAGTCTTTTAATGCCCCGAGCAATGGCTACTATCTTTTTGTGACCGATGAAAGCTCGCTGAGCACTACCCAGGAGGCTAATGCGAACACTGGCACTTCGCCGATTTTCGCTGTTGTTGGTGGTAAGGGCGTGACTGTTGCAGAGAAGACCAATATTCCGACGATCAACAAGAAGATCCTTAACGACTCCGCCGAGAAGGAGGGTGGCTACACCGCCCAGGATGGGTGGAAGAACTTTGCTGACTCCCAGGTGGGTCAGGAGATAAGCTATAAACTTACCGGCACGATTGCAGACAACTACGCTACCTATGATTCCTATAGTTACAAGTTTACGGACACTCTTACGGAGGGTCTGACCTATGCTGGCGCGCTCGAGGTTTATGCGTTGAATGGTCAGAGCTATACCAAGATTAACAAGAATAGCTACACCGTAGCTGAGCCTGCTGAGGACAATAATAATGTACTGACGGTGACTTTTAATAATAAGGGTTTGAAGTCGGCTACCGCGGCTAATGATAACGACACACTCAATATCGATGCCGGCACTAAGATTGTTGTCTTCTACAAGGCCAAGCTCAATAGCAAGGCCAGCTATGAGGCTGCCGGTAATAAAAACGAAGTCTATCTCGAGTACTCCAATAACCCCATGGCTGAAGGCAGTGGTAAATCCGAGAGTAAAGTTGCGACGGACCACGTCTTCCGTCTCGATGTCACCAAGGTTGATAGCGTCGACAGCAGCAAGAAACTCAAAGCCGGTTTTAAGGTCAAGGTCGTTGCAAACGAGGATACCGCTTCCGTGGACAAGTGGCTCAAGCAGGACGGCAGCCTTACCAATTTGGAGAAAGATGCCTACGAGTTCATAACCGACGACAATGGCGAGGTCAAGATTCCGGGCCTCGATGCGGGTAAGTATCAGATTACCGAGACCACTACGCCCTCCAGCTACAACACCATCGCTCCGTTTAACATCACGGTTGATCCGAAGTACGATATTGATGGTACGCTGACGACGCTTACCGTCACCGACGACTCTGACATGGTGGACAAAGGTACTGTGACCGGTGCCGCAGCTTCCATCACCGTCAAGAACAAGAAGGGCTCTGGCCTTCCGCTGACCGGTCTTAACGGCGTGACCTTCACTTGGATCGCTGGTGGCGCGGTGCTGTGCATCGGCGTGGCTCACCTCATCCGCAGCCGTAAGCAGGCCGAGGAGTCCGAGCAGGAGTAACGCTCGCTCGCCCATCCCTTTGGCAGGTGGGATGTGATGGCCATGAGACTTGCGGACACTTTTTTCGTCCATCCACGTTCTTGCTTTGCCATTCTCTTTTCGGGGCAGACTCCGCACTGGAGTTTGCCCCGTTCTTTTGGGATAACGCAACCAGACTCCATTGCCCGATGGATCAAGCGTATGAATATCGAACAGATGTTTGCGATTATTGCGTTTACCAGCTGCGGGTGCATACGCTCGCAGTAAAATATCCTTGCGACGCATCCCGTGCGCGGGCGGCCGACGACTCGATCGGAGGTCCCCAAATGCTGAAATTCCTTAACGCGCTCGCCGCCCTCGCGACGGTGGGCACGTTCGTCATCGCGTTTCTTGACTCGTATGAAGTTCGGTTTAAGGTCCGTAGGCGCACGCGCGGTGCGGACGGTGGACGGCATTTGCGTCGAAAGCGCAAATAAGAATGCCCGGGGGTCGGATCCCGGGCATTTAACAAAAGCTGAAAACTAGGCCGCCCGCGCTCTCGTACACTTACGCGGGGTGCGTCGTTTTCTATTGACATTGTATCCCGAATCGCTCAGCCGATTCGGGACATTTTGAAAACTCAAATGCGGGCCCATACTCGCACTGCGCAATGCTGCTAGGCTGCGTTGTCCGGCGTGGAAGCTCGCTAATCGGCTATTATTTGTTTAGACAACTTGAGTTGTAGAGGAGTGACTGGCGATGGTGCAGGGCGCCAAACATATGAAGAGCAATAACGCCGCGGCCAACGGTGGCTCAAGCCCTCAGCCCAAACCTCAACCAAAGCCCAAGCGCCGCCGCAAGCGACTGCCGCGCTGGGCCGACCGGCTCATCACCATCGTCATCATCCTTATTGGCGTGGGCCTTATGACCTGGCCGTGGATCTTGGACCGGCTCGAAGCCTCGGGCGTGTTCAACCAGATTAGCACCGTGTCCAGTACCGTGGACGCGCTATCTGCCGAGGAGCGCGAGCGCATCCTGCTGCAGGCGCGCTCCTTTAACGAGCAGCTGGCGGGCGAGGCCACCGAGCTTCCCACCGACCAGATCGAGCCCTACGCTCAGCAGCTCATCTTTGACCGCGACCCCATGATGAGCTGGGTCGAGATCCCCTCCATCGAGGTGAGCATGCCCATTTACCACGGCACGAGCGAGGAGGTCCTTATGGCGGGCGTCGGCCACCTGGAGGGCACGAGCCTGCCGGTGGGCGGCACCTCGACGCATTGCGTGCTCACCGCGCACTCGGGTATGCGCAACCTGAGCATGTTCGACGACATCCACTCGCTGGAGCCCGGCGACCTGGTGCTGCTGCACACCATGAATAAGACGCTCGCCTACAAGATGGTGGACTCCGAGGTGGTGCTGCCCGAGGAGATGGAGTCGCTGACCATCGAGCCCGGCGCCGACAAAGTGACGCTCGTCACCTGCACGCCCTACGGCGTGAACGACCATCGTCTGCTGGTGCATTGCGCGCGCACCAAGTACAGCAAGAAGGACGTCGACAAGCAAAAGTCGCTGACCGGCCGCCACTGGGGCAAGCGCGAGTTTGCCGTGCTTATCGTGGTCGTGGCCATTGTGCTGTTGATGCTGGACATCGTGATCCACGCGGTCCGTAAGCGCCGCAAGGCCAAGGCCTCGGCATAAGACATCGTCCAGAACCACCACAATGGGGACAGGCATCTTTGTGGTGGTCGGGGGCTTCCAAACCATCACAACATTCGATGAAAATCGCGATTTCGACGAAAAACATCGAATGTTGTGATGCTTTTCGTTGCGGGTGAGACGGTTTTCGCTATGGACGGTGCGGTTTCGCTGCAGAACCGCCAGCCCGCCGCTTACCAACCGCCGCCCTCGTTACGTTTTCGCTGCATTTGGGTAAAGCGCCTGCTCCAAGCCGGCGTTGCCTTGTATACTAGAGCGGTTTAACTGTTATGCGGAAGGGAGCGCCTATGGCACTCAGCGAGAAAGACGTGCGCGGCATCGCCGAGTACGCAAAGATCGCACTGACCGATGACGAGCTCACCCAGATGACGTCCTACCTGAACGACGCCGTCCAGATGCTCGAGCCCGTCTTGCAATATGACTTGCCCGACGTGGAGCCCACGTTCCATCCCATCGGAAGCCTGTCCAACGTGATGGGTGATGACCTGCGCGAGCCCGAGCGCGACCTGCCGCTCGACGTCGCGCTCGAAAACGCCGGCAGCGCGCGCGACCGCTACTTCCGCGTGCCGTCCATTTTGGGAGAGGGGGAGAGCGAGTAATGGCGCAGAGCTTCGATTCCCTTACCGCCGCCCAGATCGCCGCGGGCGTTGCCGCCGGCGACTTTACCGCTACCGAGGTGGCCCAGGCCTCCCTTGCCGCCATCGAGGCGCGCGAGGGCGGGGTCCAGGCATTCCTGCAGGTGGCGCCCGAGCTCGCGCTCGAGGCCGCTGCGCGCGTGGATGCCGACCGTGCCGCAGGCAAGCCGCTGCCCCCGCTCGCGGGCGTGCCGCTGGCCATCAAGGACAACATGAACCTCGTGGGCACGCGCACCACCTGTGCTTCCCGCATGCTCGAGGACTACCAGAGCGTCTACACCGCCACCTGCGTCCAGCGCATGCTCGATGCCGGCTGCCTGCCCATGGGCAAGGCTAACATGGACGAGTTTGCCTTTGGCAGCTCCACCGAGAGCTCAGCGTTCCACCGCACCAACAATCCCTGGGATACCGAGCGCGTGCCCGGCGGCTCCTCGGGCGGTTCCGCTGCCGCCGTCGCCGCGGGCGAGGTCGCGCTCTCGCTGGGCTCGGACACCGGCGGCTCCATCCGCCAGCCGGCGTCGCTGTGCGGCGTGGTGGGCTTTAAGCCCACGTACGGTGCCGTGAGCCGTTACGGCGTGGTTGCCTTTGGCTCGTCGCTCGACCAGGTTGGCCCCTTCGGCCGCACGGTCGAGGATGTCGCGCTGGCCATGAACGCGCTCACCGGTGCGGGCCACGATCCATACGACTGCACCAGCCAGGATTGCGCCGTCGACTATACTGAGCATCTCAACGACAGCATCGAGGGCAAGCGCGTGGGCATTATCCCTGCGTTTATGGAGGCCGAGGGCCTGACGCCCGAGGTCAAGACTGCTGTCCAGCGCGCCGCCCAGGAGCTGCAGAACCAGGGTGCCGAGCTGGTCGAGGTCGACCTGCCGCACCTAGACGCCGCTATCGCCGCCTACTACGTCATCGGTCCGGCCGAGGCGTTCTCCAACCTGGCGCGCTTCGACGGCATTCGCTACGGCTACCAGGAGGAGGGCTGCGCCAACCTGTCCGACCAGAGCTCGCTGTCGCGCGCCCACGGCTTTGGCGCCGAGGCCAAGCGTCGTCAGATGCTCGGCGCCTACCTGCTGAGCTCGGGTGTGTACGACAAGTACTACTACGCTGCGCAAAAGGCCCGCACGCTCATCACGCAGGACTACGACGCCGCGTATGCCAAGGTGGACACCATCCTCATGCCCGCCTCGCCGCGCACGGCCTTTAAGTTTGGCGAGATCAGCGACCCCACGCAGATGTACCTCTCCGACCTGTACACCATCTCGCTCAACATTTGCGGCAACGGTGGTATCTCGGTGCCGCTGGGCCTGGGCGAGGATACTCAGTTGCCCGTTTCTGCCCAGCTGGTGGGTCCGGCCTTTAAGGACCGTCAGCTGCTCACGTTTGCCCGCGCCCTGGAGCGCGGCTTTGCCGATGCCGCCACGGGTGCGCCCGCGCTTTCCGTCGCGCCCGATTTTGCCGGGAAGGGAGGCGAGCTGTAATGAAGGAGCTTTCCGAGGTCCTGCAGGATTGGGAGGCCGTGATCGGCCTGGAGATCCATACCGAGCTCACCGCACTCGATACCAAGATGTTCTGCAACTGCAAGCTCAGCCACGATGACGAGCCCAACGCCAACGTGTGCCCGGTGTGCCTGGGCCTGCCCGGCGCCCTGCCGGTGCCCAACAAGAAGGCAATCGAGAGCATCGTCAAGGCCGGTCTCGCCACCAACTGCGAGATCCAGCGCCACTCGATGTTCTACCGCAAGCACTACTTCTATCCCGACATGGCCAAGAACTTCCAGACCACGCAGGGTCCGGTCGCTTTTGCCATGTACGGTCACCTGGACCTGGACGTGACCGGTCGCGGTGCCGCCGAGCGCCCCGACTGCGCGTTTGGCGAGGCTGAGGCCCAGAGCCTGGCGAGCGCCTCGGCCAACGCCGAGGGCCTGTCCACGTCCATGACGTCGACCATGCGCGAGGGCAACCAGCGCGCCGGCCACCTGGCCAGCTACGACGCGTCCAACCTGCAGATGCCCGAGCGTCGCGAGGATGGTTCCTACACGGTGCCCATCCGCATCCTGCGCATCCACATGGAGGAGGACGCTGCCAAGATGGTGCACGTGGGCGGTGCCGAGGGTCGCATTACCGCCGCGGCCGAGTCGCTCGTCGACTACAACCGCTGCGGCACGCCTTTGATTGAGCTCGTGACTGAGCCCGACTTGCGGACGCCCGAGGAAGCGCGCCTGTTTATGGAGAAGCTCCGTCGCATCTTTGTGACGCTGGGCATTTCGGACTGCTCCATGGAGAAGGGTTCCATGCGCTGCGACGGCAACGTGTCGCTCCGTCGCCGCGGCGAGACCAAGCTGGGCACCAAGACCGAGCTCAAGAACCTCAACTCGTTTAAGAGCCTGCATGACGGCCTTGCCTACGAGATCTGCCGCCAGGCCGAGGTGCTCGAGGAGGGCGGCATTATCTACCAGGAGACCCGCCACTGGGAGCCCAGCCGCAAGCGCACCGTGGTCATGCGTGTCAAGGAGACGGCCGACGACTATCGTCTGTTCCCCGACCCCGATTTGGCGCCGTTTGATCTGGATGATGAGTTTATCGACCGCTGCCGTGGCGAAATTCCCGAGCTGCCCGATGCCAAGCGCGCTCGATTTGAGGCCGACTTTGGTATTAAGGCGGCTGACGCCGAGCAGATTGCTGGCGACCCGGAGTTTGCCGAGTTCTTTGAGGCCGCCGCTGCCGGTATGGCTGGCAAGGAGGCCCAGACGGTCGCAAACTTGCTGGTGAACGAGATGATCGCCTACCTTAAGGGCGCGGGCGTGTCGCTGACAGAGTCCGGTATTGCACCGGCTCAGGTGGCAGCTCTTGCCAAGTTGCTGGCGACCGATGCCATTAGCTCCAATCAGGCACACGAGGTCTTTGAGGCCATGGCCCAGACCGGTGACGATCCCAACAAGATCGTCGACGAGCGCGGCATGCGCCAGGTGAGCGATGCCGGCGCGCTGCAGCCGATTGTGGACGAGGTGCTGGCTAACTGTGCCGATCAGGCGCAGCAGTATCGTGACGGCAACCAAAAGGTCATCGGCTTTTTGGTGGGCCAGTGCATGAAGGCGAGCCGCGGCAAGGGCAATCCGAAGCTCTTCAACGAGTTGCTGAGAACGTCGCTCTCGTAAGCGGGAACCCGGGAGCCCCGGCAGGGCGGGTGCTTGCTCAAAATTTCGAACAGTCCTGCGCAAGACGAAGGCCACATTAAGTGGCCTTCTTTGCGTGCGGAACTCATTTTGAGCAAGCACCCGCCCTGCCGGGGCTCCCGGGTTCTGCAACGACTCGGCCGTTCGGGTCAGGTAGGGCTGAATGGAATAGAGTGAATGAGGGCGCCGATGGCGCCCTCATTCTTTATATATGCTGGGAACGCCAAGCGGTGGGGGTGGTGCCGGTGTGTTGCTTGAAGGCTTGGGCGAAGGCGGCCTGCTGAGGGTAGCCTAGACGCTCTGCCACCTGCGCTATCGTGAGCGCGCTATCGGCCAAAAGGTCCTGTGCTCGCTCCATACGACGTCTGCGAATGTAGGCGCCCAGGGACTCGCCAGTTTGGGCCTTAAAGGTGGCGCATAGTTTGGAGCGGCTTGTGTAGAGCCTCTCGGCCACCTCGTTGATACCCACACGTCTGCCTGTGTCGAGCGCGCGCTCAATCATTGCCGTTGCTTCTTCGGCAATGGTTATGCTGACGCGTGTGTCTGTCGCCTGCCGCGCCTGCTTGTGGGCCGCGCGCGAACAGGCGAGCTCCGCGACCATGGTCTCCACGATGCCTTGCATATAGACGTGTCCGCCTACGGTGCGGGCGCGGTCCTCGTTAATCCGGCGCAGCGTGCAGCAGATGGCAGACGCCGCTTCCTCGTGCCATGGCTCGGCAAACGCCTCAAAGATTCCCGCGAACTCGGTGGGATAGCGGTGTTCCAGTTCGTCAAAATATCCAGGCAAAAAGAGCACCGAGCGCGAGTGATAAAGCTCCCCCGCAAACAGCGGGCTTAATTCCTCGCCACAGCTATCTTGGATAAAGCTGCAAACGGTATTGTTTGGCCACGGTCCATGCAATGGTTTAAGGTTCGCGGGCGTTATGCCGGCCTCGGGCATGCATGTAAGTGTGGGCGCGCTGACCTCGCTCACACAGGCGTATGGCTCGGGTGTGTATTCGGCCAGGTACATATCGTGCGTCGGGGTGATGAAATGCTCCATGACGATGCAGGCAGGGGAGAGAGGCATGATCCATGCGCGGCCGTGCGCCCGGTCGTTTGCCACCTCGCCGGTAAAGACGGCGCCCTTGCCGGTAAGCTCCAGGCCAAACTGCTCAAATTGCGGTGCGTAGAGCTCGGTTATGTTGGTCGCGGCCCGATGCATTTTCAAAAGCGTCCCTTTCCTTTGCAGAAACGTCCACGCCTGGCTCGATTGTGTGCCTTGGCTAACATATCAATGATAAGTTGAATACGGTTAACTCTCAAGCCGTTAGAAAGGAATCTCATGGCAAAGGGATCAAAAAGGGAAGGTGGCGGTATCGGCGAGCTGCTTGCATATGCCGGTGACCGCAAATTCTTAACGTATTTGGGCATGGCGCTCTCGGCGCTCTCGCAGCTGCTGAGCTTTGGCCCGTACGTGTGCATTTGGCTTGTCGCGCGCGATCTGATCGCCGTGGCACCTAACTGGAGCGAAGCCTGCGACATCGCGACGTATGGCTGGTGGGCCGTGGGGTTTGCGCTGGCAAGCATCGTAGCTTATTTTGTGGGGCTCATGTGCACGCATCTGTCCGCGTTTCGCTGCGCGTCCAATATCCGCAAGACTACGAGCGAGCACCTGCTTAAGCTGCCGCTCGGCTACTTTGACACGCACGCCACCGGTGAGCTGCGCCGTATTGTAGACGGATGCGCCGCCTCCACCGAGACCCTGCTCGCGCACATGCTGCCCGATATCGCCGGCGCCGCCGCCATGGTCGTGGGCTTGCTCGTGCTGCTTTTCGCCCTCGATTGGCGCTTGGGCGCGGCATGCCTTATCTCGGTCGTCGTTTCGTTTGGCGCCATGGCCACCATGATGAGCGGCGAAGGCGCCGAGTTCATGAAGGCCTACATGGGAGCGCTGGTCAAGATGAACAAGACCGGCACCGAATACGTACGCGGCATCCCCGTGGTCAAGGTGTTTCAGCAGACGGTCTACTCCTTTAAGGCCTTCCACGATGCAATCGCCGAATACGCCGACATGGCGCAAAACTATGCGGGCACGTTCTGCCGAGGTCCGCAGGTACTCAACCTTACCGCGCTCAATGGTCTTGTGGCATTCCTGTTGCCCGTGGCGTTGCTGTTGGCGCCAGGCGAGACGGACTTCGCGCATTTTATGACCAACTTCACGTTTTACGCGATATTTTCGGCCGTGGTACCGACGGCCATGACCAAGCTCATGTTTGTGGGCGAGGCCTCTCAGATGAGTGCCGATTCGTTGGCTCGTATTCGAAGCGTCATGGATTCCAAGCAGCTTTCCGTGCCCGCACAACCCAAGCACCCTGCCGGCGGCGACGTGCGATTTGAGGACGTGAGCTTTACGTACGAAGGTGCCGAAGCACCTGCCGTTAGCCATGTAAGTTTCAGCGTTTCCGCTGGTAGCACCCTCGCCCTGGTGGGTCCCTCTGGTGGCGGTAAGTCAACCTGCGCAAGCCTGATCCCGCGTTTTTGGGATGTTTCCTCGGGTCGAGTGCTCGTAGGCGGTGTGGACGTTCGCGATATGGATTCGCACGAGCTTATGGACCAGGTCGCCTTCGTGTTCCAGACCAACCAGCTGTTCCGGCAAACACTTGCCGATAACGTGCGCGCCTCCAAGCCTACGGCCACTGACGACGAAGTGCGTGCGGCCCTCTCCGCAGCTCAGTGCGACGACATTGTGGCCAAGCTCCCACAGGGCATCAATACCATGCTCGGTGCCGGCGGAGCATATCTTTCGGGCGGCGAGGTCCAGCGCGTGGCACTCGCCCGCGCGATCCTTAAAGACGCGCCTATCGTGGTGCTCGATGAGGCCACGGCGTTTGCCGATCCCGAGAACGAGACGCTCATCCAGCGCGCCTTTAGCAAGCTGGCGGCTGGTCGCACAGTCATTATGATTGCGCACCGACTCTCGACTGTAGTGGGCGCAGACCAAATCGTGGTGCTCAACCAGGGCAGCGTGCAGGAGTCGGGTACCCATGCCGAGTTGCTGTCCCAAGAGGGTCTGTATGCCAAGATGTGGGCCGAATACGAACAGGCCGCGAGTTGGAAGATTACTGCTACGACCGCGGATACCGCCGTCGCGAAGGGAGGCGAGGCCTAAATGTTCGCCTCATTCCAAAAGAAGTATTTCCTATCCGATAAAGGCGTCGCCGGCGTAAAACGCGGCATTTTCTGGACCACGCTCACCAATCTCATTACCATGGCCGGCATGGGCTTTCTATTCCTGGTTATGGCCAGCTTTGTCGAGCATCTCGCCAGCGGGGCTGACCTGCCGGATGCCCTGCCGATCGTGGGCGGCCTCCTGGTCTTTTTCGTGATGCTCTTTGCCTCTAACTGGCAGCAGTATTACTACACCTACTGCATCTTTTACGAGGAGTGCGGCAAGCAGCGTATGGAGATCGCCGAGCGCTTGCGCAAACTGCCGCTGTCGTTTTTTGGTCGTCGTGATCTGGCCGATTTAACCGAGACCATCATGGGCGACGTCCAGGCTATGGAGCACGCCTACAGCCACGTGCTGGGAGAGCTTTGGGGCGCCATCATCGCAAGCGCCATTGTGTTCGTGGCGTCGTTGTTCTTTTGCTGGCAGCTGGCGATCGCGGCGTTTTGGAGCGTTCCCGTGGCCTTTGCCGTGCTGTATCTAACACGCGGCCCCATGACCCCGGTGTTCGATCGCGTGCGTGCCGAGAAGGTCAAGGTTACCGAGGCAATTCAAGAGACGCTCGACTGCGTTCGCGAGATCCGTGCCACCAACCAGGAGGCCCATTATCTTGAGGGACTCAACGCTGTGATCGATGCCGAGGAGCGCGAGACCACCAAGGGCGAGCTCGCTAACGGGCTTTTGGTCAACTCTGCCTTTGTCATCCTGCGTCTGGGCATTGCCACCACGCTGGTTACGGGCGCCGCGGTGGTCGCCTCCGGGCAGGTCGACTTTTTGGTGATGTTTGCCTTCCTGCTTATGGTGAGCCGTATCTATGCGCCCTTTGACCAGGCGTTAATGTTAATGTCCGAGCTGTTTGCCGCCGAGTCGTCTGCCAAGCGCATGCGTTCCATCATGGAAGAGCCTGTGGCGTGGGGCAGCGAGAAATTTGAGCCCGTGGGCCACGATGTGGTGTTCGATCACGTGGCATTTGGCTATGGTGCGGGCGAGGACGGACGCGCCGGCGAGAAAGTTCTTACCGATGTGAGCTTTACCGCCAAGGAAGGCGAGGTCACGGCACTGGTCGGTCCTTCGGGTTCCGGTAAGTCTACGGTGTGCCGCCTGGCCGCGCGCTTTTGGGATGCCACCGAAGGCACGGTCACCGTGGGTGGCGTGGATGTTGCGAGCGTGGATCCCGAGGTGCTGCTGCGTGATTACGCCATTGTGTTCCAAGACGTGCTGCTCTTTGACGACACGGTGATGGGAAATATCCGCCTCGGGCGTCGTGATGCCACCGATGAGGAAGTGCTTGCGGCCGCGCGTGCCGCCAACTGCGACGAGTTCGTGAACCGCATGCCGCAGGGCTACGACACCATGATTGGCGAGAACGGCTCCAAGCTGTCCGGCGGCGAGCGCCAGCGCATCTCTATCGCCCGTGCGCTGCTCAAAGATGCGCCTATCGTGCTGTTGGACGAGGCGACGGCGAGCTTGGATGTGGAGAACGAGACCGTGGTGCAACAGGCGCTCTCCCGTCTGCTTGCAGGCAAGACGGTTATCGTTATTGCCCACCGTATGCGTACGGTGGAAAATGCCGACAAAATCGTTGTGCTCAAGGATGGTGTGGTTGCCGAGCAGGGCACTCCGGCACAGCTCAAGGCGGCAGGTGGAGAATTCGCCCGCATGGTTGCGCTGCAAAAGGAAGCGGCTGCCTGGCGGCTATAGGAATGTGACAAAGGGACAATCCCTTTGTCACATTGAGTTCATCCCCATAGTTTCCAAAAAGTTAGCCATTGTTGACCAAATAGTTATACTAAACTATTTTCAAAAGCGTGCTCGAGCAAACTAATGAACTCGGGTGCTAAGGCACCATGCCGCGCTTGTGCGGCAAAAGGGAGAAGCAACATGAAGAAGTCGACGTTTAACACCCTGCTTGTTGGTGGCGGTTTTCTGCTTGGTACGGCCGGCATCAAGCTGCTTACCAGCGCTCCGGTAAAGAATGCCTGCGTGCAGGGTATCGCGTGCGGCATGCGCATCAAGAACGGCTACCAGGACATGGTCGAGCAGGCCAAGGCTAATGTCGACGACATGGTTGCCGAGGCTGCTTACATCACCCAGAGCGAGGCCGCTGCTGACGAGGCAGCCGAGTAACGCTCCCAGGCACAAACTATGAGATTCTCGATTATTAGCGAGATCCCTGGCAGGACCCGTCTTCAATTGGCGGGTCCTGTGCCAGAGAGCGATCTCGACGCACTTCTTAAGCTCAGCGGCGATATCGACGGCGTGCACAAGGTGCGCGTTTATGGCCGTATTGGCCAGATGGCGCTGGAGTACGACGAGCCGCGCCGTACGAGCGTGCTCGACGCCCTGGGCGCACTCGATGCTCAAGCTATCGCCGATGCCAAGTCGGGCTATGTGATGCAACTCGAGCCGCGCAAGCACAAACTCGTTATGGACCTGGCGACACTCGTCGGCGCCCATTACGCACGTCGCTGGTTCTTGCCGACGCCTCTGCGTGCGGTGTTTGTCGTGGCCGGTTACATGGCATTTTTGCGCGCTGCCCTTCATGAGCTGGCACAGCCGCGCCTGACCGTTCCTGTGCTCGACGCTTCGGCCATCGGCATTTCGTTCGTCAAGCGTGATGTCGACACTGCGGGCCAGACGATGTTCCTGCTCAACGTGGGCGAGCTGCTCGAGGACTACACCCGCGCCATGAGCGAAAACGAGCTCATCAACTCGCTGCTCGATGTGCCCGACAAGGCGCAAAAGGTCGTCGGCGACACTGAGGTGAGCGTTGCTGCGACCGAGCTCGAGCCCGGCGATCTGGTCGCCGTACGCACCGGCATGTCCATCTGCATTGACGGTGTGGTCGAACAGGGGAGCGCCATGGTCAACCAGGCGACCCTGACCGGCGAGCCGCTTGCCGTCGAGCGCAGCGCAGGGGACGATGTATTCGCCGGCACCGTCGTGGAAGACGGCAGCATCTTGGTGCGCGTGCGCGCCAACACGGCGCAGACCAAGCTTCGCTCGATCGTCTCGCTCGTGCAGACGGCCGACTCGCTCAAGTCCGAGGGCCAGTCGCATATGGAGGACCTTGCCAACAAGATCGTCCCGTGGAACTTCCTGCTCGCGGGCCTGGTTGCGCTTACCACCCGCAGCCTCATTAAGACCTCGGCGGCGCTGATGGTTGACTACTCGTGCGCACTCAAACTCACGGGTTCCGTTGCCGTCATGACCGCCATGAGCGACGCCGCCAAGATGGGCGTCATGGTCAAGGGCGCCAAGTACTTTGAGTCGTTTGCCAAGGCCGACACCATTGTGTTTGATAAGACTGGCACGCTCACCGAGGCCCAGCCGCGTCTTGCCTGCGTACTCACCACCGATGGTTGGAGCGAGGACGAGATCCTGCGCCTTTCCGCCTGCTTGGAGGAGCATTTTCCGCATCCGGTGGCGCGCGCCGTGGTCAATGCGGCGCGCGAGCGCGGGCTCGAGCACCGCGAGCGCCATGCCGCCGTCGAGTACATCGTGGCGCACGGCATCGCTTCGTCCATTGAAGGGCGTCGCGCCATCATCGGTTCCGCGCACTTTGTATTTGAGGATGAGAGCGCGCAGCTCGAGTCCGACATTAAGGAGCAAATCGAGTCCCAGATGCAGGGCCTGTCGCCTCTGTACCTGGCGGTCGACGGCAAGGTCGTCGGCGTGCTCGGTATCGAGGACCCGCTCAAGTCCGGGGTCCGCGAGGCCATCGCCGACCTGCACGCGTTGGGCGTTAAGCACGTGGTCATGCTCACGGGCGACTCGGAACGCACGGCCGAGCGCATTGCTCGCGAGGCAGGTGTCGACGAGTTTAAGGCCGAGCTGCTGCCCGAGGACAAGTACGCTTATGTGGAGCGCATTAAGAGCGAGGGGCGCCACGTTGCCATGGTGGGCGACGGCGTCAACGATTCGCCGGCGCTCGGTTTGGCCGACGTGGGGCTGGCAATGGGCGGCGGAAGCGACATCGCCAAGGAGGTCGCCGATATCATCCTGACCGATACGGATCTCGCCGCGATCGTGCGCCTGCGCCGCATGAGTCAGGGGCTTATCGACCGTCTGACGAGTTCGTATTCCAAGGTGATGCTCACCAACTCGGCGCTGTTGGCATTGGGTATTACCGGCATGATTACTCCGCAGGCGTCGTCGCTGCTGCACAACGGCTCAACGATCGCCTACAGCCTGGGCAACGCAAAGGCTTACCTGCGCTAGCGGACGTGTTCGCCCACGTTATCTGGCCTGCGCCCAGACGGCATCGGTGTCGTCCGGACGCAGGCCTTTTGCATTTGACCATTTGCTAGCTTCTCTATATAGTGTTGCTAGCGGTGCTAGCATTTGAAGGGAGCGGGATCGACGTGGGTGCTGTTGACGGCATGGCGCAGGTGAACGTTCGCGTGGATCGCCAGGTCAAGAACCGTGCCGAGGAAGCGCTGCGGCTTTCGGGCGGGTCACTGCCCGAGCTCATCAAAAAGGTGGTGGCCAAGGTCGCGCAGGGTGGCGGGCAGTGCGAGGAAGTGCTTGCGGCCGTCGACGACCGGCAGCAGACCGTCGCGCCCGATACTCCGTTCGCCGCATCATGGGCGGCGGTGGATCAGCTTTACGCGGACCTGGGCATCGCTACGTCGCCCGTATCCGACAATCGCGGTTGGGAAACAATCTATTCCGAAGCCATGGATGAGCATTATCGCCAAAAGGGGATGATCCAGTGAGTGGGGCGCCTCTCAAGATCATGGTGGACGCCAACGTATGGGTTGATTCGTTTTGCGTCGACCATGCCGAATCGCTTGCCGCGCGTGCGTTTATTGGGCAGGCGACGGAGACGGGGTCGTTACTGTTCTTTCCGGTGCATATCGCTAAGGACGTACTGCACGTTGTCCAACACGAGCTGAAGCGTAGCGTTCTTGCCAGCGGGGGAGCACTCGACGAGGCTTCTGCCCGCGCAATTGGCGATGCGGCACTGGCGTTTGTTCGGAATATGACCGAAAACGCCACCGCCGTGGGCGCAGACGCATCCGATCTGTGGCTAGCCGACAAATACTTAGCGCTCCATCGCGATTACGAGGACAACTTGGTACTCGCCGCATGCAAACGCGCCCAGGTTGATTACTTGGTAACTAACGATCGCAAACTGCTCGAACATGCCGATCTTGCAGCAAAGACACCTCGTCAAATGATGCCGATTCTTACTTTGGCCGAACGCGGCGGCGCGGCTATCAGTTGACGCGAACTGTTTGCAGGCCTCTTGGACGACGATGCGCCAAGGGACCCGCATCTGCTATTTACAAAAGCTCGGCCTTAATGGCGGGACTTTCTGCGAGCTGCTCGGCTGCCTTTTCGTCGGAGCTATCGAGTGCTGCCAGACTGCGGTAGACCCACTCGTTGACCTGGGTGTTCTTGACGCCTGCGGTCTGCATAAGGGCGCCTACCTCGCGGATTGCTGTGAGCAGATCGGCTTTGGGACCCGCGAGCTCGACCTCGATGCCGTGGTAGGCGGACACGCCGCGGTTCTCACTCACGTGGTCGATAAAGCCCTCGACGGTCTCAAGCTGCTGGGCGAGAGCTGCATCATCGTCAGCGTCCAGCGCGACGAGTGCGTTCGATACCGTGAGGGCGGGATGTCCGCAGGGGACAAAGCCCTCGATGACATCCATAGCTTCGGTAATGGTTGAGCCCAGGCCCACGAGGGCATTGACGAGTTGCTGCTTGGTATCCATAACGGTCCTTTCGACGGGTCAATTTTGCTTGGCGAAAATATACGTGACGCGTTCGGTGGCAAAAGTGCGAAGTATGGTGCACATTAGGGTCTTCACAGCTCGTGCATAGAGCAGCTGTCTGCCTTTAGAACGTGGTAAGATAGCTATCCACGAGCGGGGTTCACCCCGCGTGTTCCTTGAAAAGTCGACGGTTATCGGGTGTTTGCAGGTCCGATACCATCCAGACTTTCCCAACATTCGGGGGCGACTGGTTTCGACACGATAGCTCTGAGAGAGGAAGCAAGCCGAGGTCTCCTCGCCTCGTTAAACAGGGGTACCGTCAAATTGAATTGACAACAACTCTTCTTTTGAGCCTATGGCTCTCGCTGCTTAGTTTATAGCGGCGCGTCAACCCGGTGATTTCCCCGACGCCGGCGCGACGTCATTTTAGGGGAATGCTCCTGCGCACGTAATCGGTATGGCGCAGGCTAAGACCGAACCGGTTAGGACGCCGCGAGCGTGTCGCTGCGCGCAAAGCGTCCGAGACAAAACCAGCGACTGAGCTTGGAGATGCCAATCAGGGGGCTTTCGTGGACCGGAGTTCGATTCTCCGCGCCTCCACCAATAGTTACAAGCAGGTAGGTAAACGCACCTACCTGCTTTTTTATTACTTACAGATACCGCGGAGAATCGAACTCTATGCAGGGCGCGAGCGTTAAGCAAACGCGAAGCGTTTGTAGCGAGCGGGCGAGGACGCCGACAGGCGGCCGAAGCCGGTGCGGATTTGCGAAGCAAATACGCGGATTCTCCGCGCAAAGCCTCGATTCAAAACGGATGCGATGTTTATTGAATTTCAGCTGGCCAAACCCCGCATCAACGGATCCCCCGTACCGCGGAGAATCGAACTCTGCGCAGGGCGCGAGCGTAAAGAAAACGCCGCAGCAACGCAGGGTGGGATGCGCTTTCCCGCCGACCGCCCCTTCTTCCTCATCTCCAAAACCCGTGCGCTCTCCTCCGTAAAACTGGGTAGAAGAAGGCCAAAACGAAACAGCAGGAGGTCAACATGACTGCAGAAGATAAGGCAAAGAACGCCGGCAAGGTCGCGCTCGTTTTGGAGGGCGGTAGTTTTCGCGGGCAGTTTACCGCAGGCGTGCTCGACGTCCTCATGGAGGCCGGCGTCGAGATTCCGGCGGTATATGGCGTATCGGCCGGCGCCCTCAACGGCGTGAACTACAAGTCGCACCAGATCGGCCGTGCCAACCGCATCAACCTGGCTTTCTGCAACGACAACCGCTTCATGGGTGCCGCATCGTTTGCGTCCACGGGTTCTATTGTGGGCTACGACTTTATCTTCAATGATGTCCAGGACCGCCTGGATCCCTTTGACAACGTGACGTTTGATGCGAGCCCCATCGAGATGTACGCCGTCGCGACGGACATGCTCTTTGGAACTGCCGCGTACCTGCCGGTCAAAAGCGCCGTGCTCGACCTCGATGCCGTGCGCGCCTCGACGTCGCTGCCGCTGGTGACGCCGCCGGTCGAGATTGACGGGCACAAATACGTCGACGGTGGCGTAGCCGATTCGGTTCCCATCGAGCACGTGCTGGAGGAGGCGGGCTTCGATCGCGCGGTTGTCATTGTCACGCAGGACCGCTCGTACGAGAAAAAGCCCTACGAGTTTATGCCCGCCGCGCGCGCCCGCTATGCCGACTACCCCTACCTGCTCGAGGCTATCGAGACGCGCCACGACCGCTATAACATCCAGCGCATGCATCTGTGGAAGTATGAACGCGAGGGCCGCGCACTGGTCGTTGCTCCGCAAAAGCCGGTCGAGGTCGGCCACGTTGAGCACGATCCAGCAAAGCTCCTCGACCTGTATATTCAGGGCCGCCAGGAGGCAAAGCGCTTGCTGGGAGATATCGAGGCATTTGTCGAGCGCTAGTGTCGCGACGTCATGACCCATGGACGACATGTGCAGAAAGTCTGGTCAGAACCAAAATACCTGTTGACTCGGGCGGCGAGCGGGGTAATATGGACGGGTTACTTGCAGAGCCCCGTGAATCTCTGTAACAACACGTACTGTACATGGAGGAGTCTAAGTGATTTCGAAATCGACTCACTACGCCAAGCAGGGCGAGGTCCAGCGCAACTGGGTTCTCGTCGACGCCGATGGTGCTGTCCTGGGCCGTCTTGCCACCCAGATCGCAATGATTCTGCGCGGTAAGAACAAGCCCCAGTTCACGCCCAACAGCGACTGCGGCGACTTCGTTGTCGTCATCAACGCCGATAAGGTCCAGCTTACCGGTAACAAGGCCGACACGAAGACCTATTATCGCCACAGCGGCTACAACGGCGGTCTCAAGGCTGAGAGCTTCCGCCAGGCTATGGAGAAGCACCCGGAGAAGGTCATCGAGCGCGCCGTTCGCGGCATGCTGCCCAAGACCACCCTCGGCCGTGCCCAGATGACCAAGCTTAAGGTCTACGCTGGTGCCGAGCATCCGCACGCTGCCCAGAACCCCACGAAGATTGAGCTGGAGGCTTAAAGATGGCTGAGAACACCGTTGTCTACCAGGGTACCGGCCGTCGTAAGAACGCCGTCGCCCGCGTCCGTCTCGTCCCCGGCACCGGCAAGGTGACCATCAACAAGCGTGACGCCGAGCAGTATTTCGGCCGTCATCAGCTCGTTGAGAACGCCCTTGCTCCCTTCAAGGTGACCGACACCGCCGGTCAGTTCGACGTTATCGCTCTGTGCGATGGCGGCGGCATCTCCGGTCAGTCCGGCGCTCTGCGCCTGGGCATCGCTCGCGCTCTTCTGAACGCTGGCGACTACCGTGCTGACCTCAAGAAGGCCGGTTTCCTTACGCGCGATGCTCGCGTGGTCGAGCGCAAGAAGTACGGCCTCAAGAAGGCTCGCCGCGCTCCCCAGTTCTCCAAGCGCTAAGGTTTTATCTCCTTACGAGATACAATGTACAAGCGGGGCCTGCCGATTGCTCGGCGGGTCCCGCTTTTCTTTTTCGACTAGGGTGGGCGACTGCGTTTTGCCCACTTGGGAAGGAGCGATCCTATGCCCCAGAACATCTTCGGTACCGATGGCGTCCGCGGCGTCGCCAACGCCGACCTCTCGTGCGACCTCGCGTTTCGTCTTGGCCGTGCGGCGACCAAGTTCCTTGGTCCGGACATTTGCATCGGCCGTGACACGCGTCTTTCGGGCACCATGCTCGAGAGTGCTCTGACCGCCGGCATTATGGCCGAGGGCGGCCGACCGCACTGCTGCGGCGTTATCCCTACGCCGGCCGTGGCGCTGCTCACCGTCCAAAACGAGCTCGACGGCGGCATCGTCATCTCTGCTTCGCACAATCCGCCGGAGTTCAACGGCATCAAGTTCTTTAGCCGCAAGGGCATGAAGCTTCCCGATGCTGTCGAGGAAGAGATCAGCGCCTGGGTCATGTCCGAGGAGGCCATGGCTGCCGACACGCTGCCGACCGGCGCCGGTGTGGGTCACATCATCAAGATGAAGGACGCCCGCAAGGCATATGTCGATCATGCCATCAACACGCTCGACGGCCTTAAGCTCGACGGCCTGGTTGTTGCCGTCGACTGCGGCCACGGCGCTTCTTGCCAGACCACGCCCGCCGCACTGCAGCGCCTGGGCGCCACGGTCCATGCCATCAACACCGACTACTGCGGCACCGACATTAACGTCGAGTGCGGCTCCACTCATCTTGAGCCCCTGCGTGAGCTCGTGCTGCGCACCCACGCCGACATCGGTCTGGCTCACGATGGCGACGCCGATCGCGTGCTGTTCGTGGACAGCGAGGGCAACGAAATCGATGGCGACTACATCCTGGCCATCTGCGGCTCCGACTTGGCCGCTCGCGGCAAGCTCGCCAACTCCGAGATCGTCTCGACCGTTATGTGCAACCTAGGCTTCTCCATCGCCATGAAGGAGCAGGGCTTCGAGATGGTCCAGACCGCCGTGGGCGACCGCTATGTTCTCGAGCGTATGCTCGAGGACGGTGCCGTCATCGGCGGCGAGCAGTCCGGCCACATCATCTTCCTGGAGCACAACACCACCGGCGACGGCTTGGTGACGGCCCTGCAGCTTCTGGCCGTGCTCAAGCGCACCGGCCGCACCCTCACCGACCTTGCCGGCATCATGAAGAAGTACCCGCAGGTACTTGTCAACGTACATTCCGACAATAAGGCCGGCCTGGACGATTGTCAGCCCATTTGGGACGCCGTCGCTGCCGCCGAGAAGGAGCTCAACGGTCGCGGCCGCATTCTGGTACGTCCGAGTGGCACCGAGCCGCTGGTCCGTGTGATGGCCGAGGCCGAGACGCACGAGTTGACCCAGCGTGTGGTTGACGACATCGTCGAGGTTGTCAAGCGCGAACTTCCCTAATGGTCAAAAACGGGTGCCAAGTGGTAAACTGTTAAAGTTATTTTGATTGATTGGTATGTCCGAGGGGGAGCATGTTCACTAAAGTCCTGAGGTCTTTTGGTATGCGTGGTCGAGTCCTTACGCTGGATGCTCCCATCTCGGGCGACGTCATTCCGTTGTCCGAGGTCAAAGACCAGACGTTTGCTACCGGCCTTTTGGGCCAGGGCGTGGCGATTCAGCCTACCGGCACGCGTGTGATTGCGCCGGCAGACGCCAAGGTCGAGGCCATTTTTCCCACGGGTCACGCCGTTGCGCTCAACACGGTTGATGGTCTAGACGTGCTCATCCATGTTGGTTTGGACACTGTCCAGCTTGAGGGCAAGCATTTTAGCGTGCATGCACAGGTGGGTGATGTCGTCCATAAGGGCGACGTGCTCATCGAGTTCGATCGCGAGGCAATTGCTGCCGAGGGTTACGATGTGACGGTTCCCATCTTGGTGTGCAACTCTGTTGAGTTCTCGAGCATCAAGGGCTCCGTTGGCGAGCATGTCGAGGAGATGGACCAGCTCATCGTTGCTCGCGAGCGCTAGTCGCTCCGCTTGGCCTTTAGCCTACAATTCAATCACGTTTACGGAGGGCGCCCTTGAAAGAGGGCGCCCTCCGTGGCAAGATGGGGATTGTCCGAAGCTAAACAGCTTTGGGTCACCGTGGACGGGCAGGGGCCTCGACGCGGTTAGACACGAGACACATATATTACGCGACCTCGCCCTGGTGGCCGCACACGTTGGTTGCGGCCGACGCGGGCCGCGGGCAAGTGCTTGTAAGGGGAGCCTTGCCTCTCTTGTACGAGAAAGGACGCGTAATGAAAATCATTAAAGCTAAAGACTACGAGGATATGAGCCGCAAGGCCGCTAATATCATCTCGGCCCAGGTTATCCTCAAGCCCGATTGCGTGCTGGGTCTTGCCACTGGCTCCACCCCGATTGGCGCCTACAAGCAGCTCGCCGCTTGGTACGAGAAGGGTGACGTCGACTTCGCCGAGGTCAGCACTTATAACCTGGACGAGTATCGTGGTCTTTCGCACGACGATCCCCAGAGCTATCACTACTTTATGCGCGAGAACTTCTTCGATCACATCAATATCGATCTGAACAACACGCACGTGCCCGATGGCTCCAACCCCGATGCCGCCGCTGCCTGCTCCGAGTACGACAAGATCGTCGCTGCCGCCGGTTACCCGGATCTGCAGCTGCTCGGCATTGGCAACAACGGTCACATCGGCTTTAACGAGCCCGATGACCACTTCTCCAAGGGTACGCACTGCGTCGACCTCACCGAGAGCACCATTCAGGCCAACAGCCGCCTGTTCGACAGCATCGATGACGTGCCCCGTCAGGCTTACACCATGGGCACCCAGACCATCATGTATGCCCGCATGATCCTGGTTGTCGCCAACGGCGAGGCCAAGGCTCAGGCCGTGCACGATATGTGCTATGGTCCGGTTACGCCCAAATGCCCGGCTTCGATCCTGCAGCTGCACACCAACTGCGTTGTCGTTGCTGACGAGGCCGCTCTTTCGCTCTGCGAGTAACGCGATCAAGCGATCTTACATAGTTTCTCAAAAGGCCCTCGCTTTGCGGGGGCCTTTTTAGTGGACATACGCCGTGGCGTATACATGACGGAAACCTTGCCGCGTGCTTGACTGGAGGGTTTTAAATTTTTGTGATTCATTCTATAGCAGATTCTATGCACATTTGCCACCATAGAGTCGCAGGCGGTAGCGAGGAGTAGGCGAGTTGCGCAACTCAAATAAAAATAGCCGACTGCGCTACACTGCAAATGGGATGGGACATGCTGGCAAACGCATTGACCTGCGCAAAGACCTATTGGTCGGGGGATAAGTTACCATCGGGCCTCGCTGTACAAAAACTTGCCAAACACGTACCGGCAGACAATTAAAAACTCTAAGTCGCGCTATTCACGGGGCGGCTCATATGGTCCTGCAGCTACGGTGTCCATATGGTCGAGTTGAGGAGCAAGCATGGTAAACGATCTGGGCAATACGGACGACCTCGAGTTGATGCCGACGGGCGGCGGCTATATGGTGCGGCGCGATCGCTTGATGAACGAGCTCATCGTTAAAGGGCGCAAGGCGGGAATTGTTTTGCTCTACGCGCCCGATGGGTTTGGTAAGACGTCGGTGTTGCTGCAATACGTGTAGGAGGTTAAATCGGACCCCACGCGAGGGCCGGTTCGGATTATCGGGGCCGACCGCGCGATTGGACGCGAGCTCTTTATGCAGCTCGAGGTTGTCGCCGATGAGCTTAAGGACAAACCTCATTCGCTCGTTGCGATCGACAACGTGCCCAATCTCGAGCAGCACGAAACCGAGGACCTCATCGATCGAATCCGCAGCTTACGTGCTACGGGGACGGGGGTCTTTATTGCCTGCCGCCCCTCCAACCGATTGCTTATCCACGGGCTGGGCGATTCTGTAAAAGTCAATGCGCAGATGCTCAAGGTGCACGCCTATGAGTATTCGTCATGGGCCACGGCGTTCTCTATCAGCACATCGCTCGATTTTTATCGGCTCACGCAAGGTGTGCCAGAGCTGGTATCTGCCTTGCAGACGGGGATGTATGGACAGGGCGATGTTGCCGGGTTGCTCGAAAACGAAATCGTCAACGTGTACGGTGCGGCGCTGGCCGATCTCGCATCGCTCGAGAACAACCTGTTGTTTACCGTTGCCTGCTTGATGGTATTGATGGGCGAGGGCCGCATTGCGGAGCTAGAGGCGTGCGGTGTGAGGCTTTCGATGGTCGACCAGTCTATCTTTGTGCGCGATTATCCGATTTTTGGCGTGGATCCGTCTGATCGCACCTTTAGGTGTTTGGGCGCTAAGGACAACGCGCGCCTGAGGCTGCGAAAGCTTGTTGCCGAGATCCGTCCCGAACTAGTATCGCGGGCTGCTCGCATTTTGATAAAGGCGGCCCGATGCGATTTGGCCATGGACCTGGCCGATGCGTTCTTGGACCGCCGTGTGGTGTTGGAGCTTGCCGGGCAGTATGGGGCCGATCTTGCCCTGACCGGGCATGGAGGGGACATTTGCCGTGCGGCGTCGGCGATGATCAATGCGGAAAAGCAGGAGCAAGAGCCGACAGCCGCCGAGGCACTCGGCGTGTATCTGGCGGCTGTCAGCGTGTGCAATACAAAGCTGGCAAGGTATATGGCGTCCGTTATCGAACGTGCGGGTGACCAGGCGGCCCGCGAGGTCGACCCCGCTACCTGGAAAATAGCCCAGGCGCTTACTATCGCCTTTTACGGCGACAATGACCTGGGGCTTCCCGCCAACCCTGTTGTGCAAGAACAGACATCCTGCGAGGTGCTCGACATGCTGTCCGCGCATATCGAGGTCAAGCGCCACCTAACCGAGCGAGCGGAAGACGGCAATGTTCTCGCGAAGCTCAAGGCGTGCAAAGCTTATGATTGCGAGCTCGACATCGCGGGGATTCTCATACAGGCCGACCATATGCTGGTGGAGCTGTTCGACGGCTCGTTTGCTAAACCCGACGAGCGCGATGACAAGATGGCGCAGATACTCGAGGCGCTCGATATCCGCGGGCTTAAGGCACCATCCATTTGGCTGCGTATGGTGCTCGCGGCGCGGCGCCTGCTCGCGGGCTTGCCCGTGACCGACGATGTGGCGTTTGGCGAGCTCGACCGCTTTGCGGTGCGTGTTCGTGACAATCAAATTCAGCTGTTTGGGTTATTGCTGGAGGGTTGGCAATCGCTGGCGGAGGGGCGGCCGGTCAACGCGAAGTTCCGTGCGGTTCAGGTGCTCAAGCTCGCCGACGAATCGATTGCGTACATGCGCGAAAACGCGTTGCTGCTTGAGCGCGTGGCGTACCTGCGCAATACGTCGCTGGTATCGGTTCGCGAAGAGGCAGAACTGCTCGATATTAGCAAGACACAGGTCGGCGGCTCAGAAGCCTGGATCGTGGCACTGCATTTGGCCGCTGCGGGCCGCGATAGCGATCTTGCCGCTTGGATGTCTATGAATCGCTCGGGGATTTTAGACCCATCGTATCGGCTGTTCGCACGTCTTGCGATGCATTGTCTGGGCGAGCCTGCCGTCAGGATTCGCAAGAAGCTTCCGGTGCGTGAACTGTCGCGGTATTCACTACGCGATGATTTTGAGGGCGAAAGCGAGCACCTGTTCCAGGCGGGCGAGGTTGAGGCTGTCGATACGATCGGCCATATTGAGATGCGCATGTTTGGCACATTTCGCGCCGAGCGCGACGGCTTTCCCATCACGGATAAGATGTGGCGTCGCAAAAAGGCGGCAACACTTGCCGAGCGGCTCGCGTTGGGCATGGATGCCATGGTCGACCGCGAGACAATCGCCATGGAGTTGTGGCCCCATGCCGAGTTTAGCGCGGCGCGCAACAATCTGTATTCGACGGTATCGCGCTTGCGCTCGGCTTTGGGTCCAACGCCGGATGGCAAGTCGTGCGTGCTCATCCAAAACGAGTGCATAGGGCTCAACGGCGACTACGTTAAGACCGATGTAAGGCTCTTTGACCAGCTGAGCCGCGAGATCCTGGGAAACCGTATGGGCGCGAGAGGCCCTCACCTGGTTGAGCTTTGTCTTAAGGTTGAGCAGCTCTACGCGGGGCCGCTGTATGTTCCCACCGGTTGCAATCCCACGTTTTTTACGCGCATGCGCCACATTATGCAATCCAAGTACATCGACTGCATGATTAGGGGAGCGAATGCCGCTCTCGAGGAAAATGACCTGCAATCGGCAATTTGGCTCGTTGAATCGGGGCTTCGCCAAGAGACTGCGCGCGAGGACATGGTTCGCTGTGCCATGCGCGTTTACGGTGCGGCGGGACGACGCCGCGATGTTGTCGAGCTATACAGCGGTCACATGCACCACCTGCGAGAGCAGGTTCAAGGCGTGCCCGAGCCCGAGACAAGGCGCCTGTATGAGCGCCTGGTCGAAGGCAGGCTCAAGCGCGTGCTTGTCGAGCGATAAAAAACGGGCGCCCGAATCACTCGGACGCCCGCAGGCTACTCGGTATGGCCAGTCGGTTTTAGACGAGCTTGATCTTCTCGATATCCTTGCGCGAGGACTCGCGATACAGCGAGAACTTGCGGCCGATAACCTGAACGACGTCGGCGTGGCAGCGCTCGGCGAGCTCCTCGGCGGCCTCGCGGGCAGAAAGGCTGGAGCCGTCCAGCACGGAGCACTTAACGAGCTCGTGCTTCTCCAGGTAGGCGACCGTCTGCTCGACGGTGCCCTCGTTGACATCGGACTTACCGATGATGATGGCGGGGTTGAGGTGATGGGCCATGCTGCGAAGCTGCTTGACCTGGGCTCCTGTCAGTGCCATGGGTTCTCGCTTTCTATGTATGGGGCGCCCCGCAATGGGGCCTTAATCTACGTGAGCTGTCCCACGATAGCGCAGGAACGGCACGGTGTGGGGCATGTTTGCCCAGTTCGCAAAGAATGCGGATGCCGGGCGGGAAGACGATGCAAGCTTTAGATGGGCTACGGGCGGGGTACGGAGACCGGCTCCCAGGCGATAAACGCCCATCGGACTTTGCGGATGTGGTCGAGCATGTAGCGTCCCTGCGGTACGCCCTTGGATCCCGGCTCACCGGCATGCGGGTTCTCGATCATGTGGTGGGCGATATAGTTGCGCAGGCGGTCGATCTTGTCCTCGTTGCCGTGCTCGAGCATGCGAGAAAAGTCTGCCACGCCTGCCTCGAGACTATCGAAGGTGTCGCGGCGGGGTGATTCAAAATACGTGACCTGTGGCAGTGCACCCATCTGAATAAGGATGTTAAAGGCGTACACAAAACCATTGCTGCAGGTAACCGAGGCGCCGATGGCATTCATCAAGTGCAGGTCATAACGCGGGCTCGAGTTGGCGACCATCGTAACGGCACAACGCCGACGAGCCGTTCGATCAAGCTTGGCAAGTGCGCCTTTTAGGTTGGTCGTGGTGACAGAGCGACTGGCAAAGGCAACATCCACCGCTTTTGCGACCGGTCCAACCAAATCCCAATCATCATCCCAAGCAAGCTCAAGCGGTGTAATGCAATCCTCGAGCCCATAGTACTCAATGCCAGCATCAAGCGTGCCTAACATAGCAGGAGAAAAGTCAGCAGCAATCACAGGATGTCCAGCCTGAGCAAGCGGAATAGCAATCGACCCAGCCCCACACCCCATATCGAGCACCGACTCACCAGGCTCAAGCGCCAACAGCTTTATAAAATCCCGAGCATACGGGGCAGTCTCCAGTGGACGAAAATGCCGAGCCCGCTTATCCCACTCAAAAGAATCATCAGCCCGATGCCGAGCGGCCTGCAGACGCATCCATTCGCCATTCCAATCAGCAGAAAGAAGCTCAGAGCGAGCATCCCCATCAACCACGGGCCAACCTCCTAGCAACAAAAAAGCGGCCCCTCCCAAAAGAAGAGCCGCAACCAGCATATATCAGAAAAAGAACCGTTCCAATGCCAAACCGCCGCACCAGCCAAGTGGTGCAGGAGCGAAGCGACTGCAATCGGGATAGAATCCAACTGAGGTCCCGTTGTGCGGGAGCCCCGGGGAGGGCAAATATATAAGGTCGATCGCGAGTTCCGCACGAGCCGGAGAGCACTTAATGTGCTCTCCGTGCGAATCAGGACTGTCCGAGCAGGCGACCTTATATATTTGCCCTCCCCGGGGCTCCTCGCCAGTCCTCCTCAGCTAGTTCTTCAGCGAGTTCAGCGGTGCCGGGAAGCGTCCACCACGGTGGGCAAGCACGGTGCCGGCGTTGGGGTTCACCGGCATGATGGGTGCACGGCCAAACAGACCGCCGTACTCGACACAGTCGCCCACGCCCTTGCCGATAGCGGGAATCACGCGCACGGCCGTGGTCTTATTGTTGATGACGCCGATGGCCATCTCGTCGGCGATGATGCCGGCGATGGTCTCGACCGGGGTGTCGCCGGGGATGGCGATCATGTCCAGGCCGACGGAGCACACGCAGGTCATAGCCTCGAGCTTCTCGAGCGAAAGCGCACCGGCCTCGACAGCGGCGATCATGCCGGCATCCTCGGACACGGGGATAAAGGCGCCGGAGAGACCGCCCACGCTGGAGCTGGCCATGACGCCGCCTTTCTTGACGGCATCGTTGAGCATGGCGAGCGCGCAGGTCGTGCCCGGGCCACCGCAGGTGCCCACGCCGATGATCTCGAGGATGCGCGCGACGGAGTCGCCGATGGCGGGCGTGGGAGCCAGCGACAGGTCGACAATGCCCTTCTCGACACCCAGGCGATGGGCGGCCTCGCGGCTCATGAGCTCGCCGGCGCGGGTGATCTTAAAGGCGGTCTGCTTGATTTTTTCGGCGACCTCCATCATCGATGCGGAATCGGGCAGTGTCTCCAGGGCTGCGGCCATAACGCCGGGGCCCGAGACGCCTACGTTGATGACGGCGTCGGCCTCGCCACCGCCGTGGACGGCGCCCGCCATAAACGGGGAGTCCTCGACCATGTTGGCAAAGCAAACAAACTTGGAAGCGCCGACGGAATCCTGGTCGGCCGTGAGTTTGGCGGCATCGATGATGGTCTGGGCGGCCATAAGCACGGCGTCCATGTTGATGCCGGCGCGCAGGCTGGCGACGTTGACGCTGGAGCAGACGCGGCTCGTGGTAGCGAGCGCCTGGGGGATGGACTGGATGACGCGGCGATCGGCGTCGCCGATGCCCTTCTGGACGAGTGCGGAGAAGCCGCCCAGATAATCGATGCCGAGCGTCTCGGCCGCGCGGTCGAGGGCATGCGCGATGGGGGTGAGGTCCTCATCCTTGCAGCACGCGGCGATCTGCGCCACCGGGGTGACGGAAACGCGTTTGTTGACGATGGGGATACCGTACTCGCGCTCGAGGTTCTCGGCGGTCTCGACCAGGTGCTCAGCCGTGTGCGTCACGTGGTCGTAGATCTTCGTGCACATGCGGTCGAGGTTCTCGTCGCCGCAACCCATGAGCGAAACACCCATGGTGATGGTCCTGATGTCGAGGTTCTGCTCCTCAACCATGCCGCGGGTTTCCGCGATTTCTGCGGGCGTGATCGCCATCCTTGCGCTCCTATCTGCCAAAACGAGCATAGTCTTTTCTATTCTAACGTGCCGCACGTGCCAAATGGCGCGCGCGGCACGTTTTGGTACTCGGTTGTTTCCGTTGTGTTACTGCCCAAAGACCTCTTCGGCGATACGAGCGCTTTCGGCGGCGTCCTTGGCGTAGTAGTCCGCGCCGATCTGCTTGGCGTATTCGGGGGTGAGTACGGCGCCGCCTACGATGATCTTGACGTCCGGCACCTCGGCATGAAGCAGTTTGATGGTCTCTTCCATGGCCACGACGGTGGTGGTCATAAGCGCCGAGAGGCCGACGAGCTTGATGTCGCGCTCCTGTACGGTCTTGAGCACCTCTTGCGGGTCGACGTCGCGGCCTAGGTCAAAGACGGTATAGCCGTAGTTATCGAGCAGCATCTTGACGATGTTCTTACCGATGTCGTGGATGTCGCCTTTAACGGTGGCCACGCAGATTTTGCCCTTGTCGGCAATCTCGCCGGCGGGCATCAGCCGCTTGATGGTGTCAAAGCCCACGCGCGCGGCCTCGGCCGAGGCCATAAGCTGCGGCAAGAAGAACTTGCCCTGGTCAAAGAGGACGCCCACCTCGTCGAGGGCGGGGATAAAGTGATTGTTGATGAGGTCCATGGCGTCGTGGTCTGCCAACAGACGCTCGGTCTCCGCCGCGATCTCGCCTTTGCGGCCCGAGACGACCATGCGACGAATCGGGTCGTCGTTGCCGCCGGAGCCGGCGGTGCCGGCGGCGGGAACGGTGTCGGTCGATACTGCCTGAGCCGCCGCCGGGTTTGCGGCGATCTTATACGGATCGGTCCAGCCGGCGTAGCGCTCGATGTATCCGGTCGAGCCCTCGTCCTCAACGCTCAGCACGCGATAGCTGTAGACGGTGTCCATAAAGCGCTTGGAGCCCGGGTTCATGATGGGGGCATCGAGACCCGCGCCAAAGGCGGCGGCCAAAAAGACCGATCCCAGCAGCGGGCGGGCAGGCAGGCCAAAGCTGATGTTCGACACGCCGAGCGCGCATTTGACGCCCAGGCGCTCCTTGCACAGGGACATGGCGCGCAGAATCTGTTCGGCCTGGCGTTGATTGGTCGAGGCGGTCATGACCAGGCAGTCGATGAGGATGCGGTCCGGGCCGATGCCGTAGCGGGCAGCCTCGGCCACGATACGCTCGGCGATGGCAAAGCGAGCCTCGGCGGTATCGGGGATGCCGCCTTCGTCGAGCGTGAGGCCGACGACGTTGGTGCCGTAGTGGGCGACCAGCGGGAAGATCTCATCCATGATCTGCTGTTTGCCATTGACCGAGTTGATGATGGGCTTGCCGGCATAGCGGCGCACGGCGGCCTCGACGGCCGCGGGGTCGGTGGAGTCTATCTGCAGTGGCAGGAGCGTGGAGCCTTGGAGCTGCTCGGTGGCCTGCTGGATGACCTGGACCTCGTCGATCTCGGGCAGGCCCACATTGACGTCCAGGATATCGGCACCCTGCTCTTGCTGGCTGATGCCCTGGCTTACGACGTAGCCCAGGTCGCCGTCGCGCAGGGCCTGCTGCAGGCGCTTTTTGCCGGTGGGATTGATGCGCTCGCCGATGACGGCAATCTTGTGACCGTCACAGGGAAGGTCCACGACCGTCTGAGCGCTCGTGACCGACATGCTGGGCTTGCGGTGGCGCGGGCTGGGCGTGTGATTGTCGATAAGCGTGCGCAGGGCGGCCATGTGCGCCGGCGTGGTTCCGCAACAGCCGCCCACAACGCTTACGCCGTCGGCAATCATGCCAGCGACGGCCTTGGCGTACTCGGGAGCCTGGATGTCAAAGACGGTGTTACCGTCGTCGTCCACGCGGGGGAGTCCTGCGTTGGCCTGCACCATAACGGGCTTATCGGTAACGGTGAGCATGCGTGCGGCGAGCCCTCGGAGCTCGGCCGGTCCCTGGCTGCAGTTGATGCCCAAAACGTCGGCGCCGATGGCATCGAGCGTGATGGCGGCCACCTCGGGGCTTGTGCCCAGGAACGTGCGACCGTCTTCCTCAAAGGTCATGGTGGCAAAGACGGGCAGGTCGGAGTTCTCGTGGCAGGCAAGGACCGCCGCCTTGATCTCGGCAAGGTCGGTCATGGTCTCGATAATAAAGAGGTCGACGCCCGCGGCGACGCTGGCGCGCACCTCCTCGGCAAAGAGATCATAGGCCTCGTCGAAGCTGAGGGTACCCAAGGGGCGAAGCAGCGCGCCGATGGGGCCGATATCGCCGGCGACGTAGCGGGCGCCGGCCGCGCGGGCGCAGGCGACAGCGGCGGCAAAGACATCTGCCACGGTGGCGGCACCGTCGAGCTTGTGGGCGTTGGCGCCAAAGGTGTTGGCGGTGATCACGTCGCAGCCGGCCTCGACGTACTGACGCTGGATGTCGGTAATGACTTGGGGCTCCTCGAAGTTGAGCAGCTCGGGCAGGGCGCCGGCCTTCATGCCGGCCGCCTGCAGCATGGTGCCCATGCCACCGTCGAACAGCAGGTGTCCCGTGCCTTCGATGGCGGCGCGCAGGCGATCGTCCTTAATGCGAAGGTCGTCGATCGTGCGCGTCTTGTACGTGGCGCCATTGCGGCGTGCGGCATCAACGGGCGCCGCCAACGCGGCACCGTCCAGATCATGAGTGATAAGCGGAGTAAACATCAATGAGCTCCTAACCTGCCATTTGGGGACGGGGTAGAAATGGTAGAAATAAAGCTTGACAACGATGCTTGCGTGTCAGTGGCTTACCGTATTGCGATTCCGCTATAAACCGATCCACAATACGGCAAAAGTCAAGCGCTAAATCTACCATTTCTACCCCGTCCCCAAATGGCTGGAATAGCAGGTGGTGTGGGCGGCGCGGAAGCGGCAGTGCTCGCGCATGCGGCAGATATTGCAGGTGGGGCGGCTCTGGGCGTCGTGGACCTCGCCGTCAAACAGACCGATCACCGCGGTCACGCTCTTTGTGGGCATGAGTAGGCTGGTGGGGGTGACGGTAAGCCCGATGAGCCGCGTGGCGTTGAGCGCAGCCACGATCGAGCGCTGGGCCGTAAGCGGGCAGTCGCCGTAGCCGGGGCTAAAGCGCCAGTTACCGGCGAGTCCGTGTGCGGCGGCCGCAGCCTTGACCTGCTGGTCCATCTGCTCGACGGCGGCTTCTACATAGGCAGAGCATGCGGCGTCGAGCACGGCTCCCTCCAGGGGCTGCTGGGCTCCCGTGGTGCGCAGGCGACGCTCGGCGTCCATGCCGAGGGTGCATGCCATGAGCGCGGCAAAGCGGGCGTCTTTGAGATGGCGATAGATATCGCGACCGCGCAGCTCAACGTTGGTGCCGACCAGACGGATGCTGGGCTCTCCCTGCTCGTCCACGCCTGTAGCATCGACGGTAAACACGCGCCGCACGCCACGGGGCTCAATGTCCAGTTCCAGACGTTCAACGACAAGCTCAATACGCTGTGCTAGCTCGGGCTCAATCTGCTGGCCGCCGTAGCCCAGATACCGCAGCATCTCGGCACGGTCGACACGGGGATGATGGGCAGCATCGATACGATAAAGCGCCGGCGACGCAAGGTCGGCCGGCACTTCGACAGCGGTTGTATCGATGTGCGGTTTTTCCATTACCCCAGGCGCTCCATAATGGTTGCGGCGATTGCAGGACGATTCATAGTGTACAGGTGCAGACCGGCGACACCGTGCTCCTTAAGGTCGTAAAGCTGACGGGCGGCATATTCTACACCGGCTGCCTGCAGGCTTTCGGGGTCGTTCTCGTACTTGGCGAGAATCTTGATGACGGGGGAGGGCAGCGATGCGCCGCACATAAAGACCATGCGGCTGATCTGCGACTTGCCCATAAACGGCATGATGCCCGCGGTGATGGGCACGGTGATATCGGCCTTGTCGGCAAGCTCGCGAAAACGGTAGAAGCACTCGTTATCAAAAAAGAGCTGCGTCACAAAGAAGCTCGCGCCGGCATCTTGCTTTTGCTTGAGGTATTCGACCGAAGCGTTGAGGTCCTCACAGGCAATGTGGCCCTCGGGGTAGGCTGCGGCGCCCACGCAAAAGCCGGCGTCGACGAGCTCGGGGATGAGGTCGCGGGCGTAGGCGTAGTCCGAGGCGGGCTTGTCGTCCTCGGTCGCGCCAGCAGGAAGATCGCCGCGCAGGGCCAGGATGTTTTCAACGCCGGCGGTGCGATACTCGTCGATCTTGGCGGCGATATCGGCGTGCGAGCGGCCAACGCAGGTAAGGTGTGCCACCGAGGGTGTATCGAATTCGCTCGTAATCATATGCGCGATGGGGGCGGTGGTGGCACCGTTGCCCGAGCCGCCGGCCGAGCAGGTGACCGAGACAAAGCTCGGCGAAAGCTTGCACAGATTGCCTGCCACCTCGCGAGCCGTGTCGAGGGTAAGCTCGCCCTTGGGCGGGAACATCTCAAACGAAATGGGTGCGGTGCCCCGGGATGCTGCCTGCTTAAAAACCTCGTCGACGCGCATATCGTGCTCCTTTAGATACTTGATAGGGTGATGTGTTGTAAGGATTCTACAGCACCACTGTGTCACGGTGGAGTTTCACTCGCTATTCGGGGATACCAATCAAAGATGCCTTGCTATCGACATTCCCTATAGCAGAGCGGTCAATCTAGGATGGGGCTATAAAGACTGGTACCTGATGCGAAATACCAGTTAATAGAGCCCCATCCCAAATTGACTACCCTTAAACCATGGGGAGAGGTCTGCAATTTATACAGTTGATTGGCTGTTGAGGGCGGCAATGCCGCCGCGATGCGGTAACCTCATTGATTGGTTTCGTGACAGCAACATAACGGTAATGTTGCGGAAACACGACGAGCCTAATCTATGACTCGTTCGTTAGTAATCAACACCGCTTCTCACGCGGTGCCGATACGAAGGGAGTTCCGTATGGCCGAACTTACTGACCGCTTCGGGACCATGGTGTTCTCTGAGGAAGTCATGAAGGACTACCTCCCCAAGGACATTTGGAAGCGCCTTGCTGCAACCCTCGAGGGCGGTGAGCCGCTCGACCTGGATGTGGCCAACGCCGTTGCCCATGCCATGAAGGTCTGGGCCATCTCCAAGGGCGCGACGCACTACGCGCACTGGTTCCAGCCGCTTTCGGGCATTACTTCCGAGAAGCACGACAGCTTCCTGGAGCCCAACCACGACGGCACCGCCATTACCAAGTTTACGGGCAAGAACCTCATCCAGGGCGAGCCCGATGCCTCGAGCTTCCCCAACGGCGGCCTGCGTGCTACCTTCGAGGCCCGTGGCTACACCGCTTGGGACCCCACTAGCCCCGCCTTTATCAAGGACGATGTCCTGTGCATCCCCACGGCTTTCTGCTCCTACACGGGCGAGGCCCTGGACAAGAAGACCCCTCTGCTGCGCTCCATGACCGCGCTCTCGCGTGAGTCCAAGCGCGTTTTGGCGCTGTTTGGCAAGACCCCCAAGAAGGTCGTTCCTTCCGTGGGCGACGAGCAGGAGTACTTCCTGATCAAGAAGGACGCCTACCGCAAGCGCAAGGACCTGGTCATCACCGGCCGCACCCTCTTTGGTGCTGCTCCCTGCAAGGGCCAGGAGCTCGAGGAGCACTACTTTGGCGCTATCCGCCCCACCGTCTCGGCCTATATGAAGGACCTGGACGATGAACTGTGGGCGCTTGGCATTCCCGCCAAGACCAAGCACAACGAGGTTGCTCCCTGCCAGCATGAGCTCGCCCCCGTCTATGGCGAAGTCAATGAGGCCATCGACCAGAATCTGGTCATGATGGAGAAGATGAAGCTCATCGCCTCCCGCCACGACTTGGTCTGTCTGCTGCACGAGAAGCCCTTCGAGGGCATCAACGGTTCGGGCAAGCACAACAACTGGTCGCTTGGCACCGAGTCCGAGAACCTGCTCGACCCGGGCGACACCCCGCTCGACAACCTGCAGTTCATCGTCTTCCTCACCGCGGTGATCGAGGCCGTCGATAACTATCAGGAGCTCCTGCGTGCCTCCGTTGCCTCGGCCGGCAACGATCATCGTCTGGGCGCCAACGAGGCTCCTCCGGCGATTATGTCCATTTTCCTGGGCGACCAGCTTACCGAGGTCGTCGAGAAGATCATCGATGGCAAGGCTTCCGTCCATGCCACGCGCGGCGTGCTCGACCTGGGCGCCGATACCCTGCCCAAGCTGATGCAGGACAACACCGACCGCAACCGCACCTCCCCGTTTGCCTTCACCGGCAACAAGTTCGAGTTCCGTGCCTGCGGTTCCGAGCAGAACGTTTCCGACTCCAACCTGGTGCTCGATGCCGCCGTGGCCAAGTCGCTCAAGTCCTTCGCCGACGCGCTTGAGGGTACGCCCGAGGATGAGTTCCAGGACGCCGCGCTCGAGTACTGCAAGAAGGTCCTGACCGACCACCAGCGCATCCTTTTCTCCGGTGACGGCTACTCCGACGAGTGGCCCGTTGAGGCCGAGAAGCGCGGTCTTGCCAACAACAAGACCACGGCCGACGCCCTGCCCGCCTTTGTTTCCGATAAGGCCATTGCGCTCTTTGAGGAGACGGGTGTCCTGACCAAGGCCGAGGCCCAGTGCCGCTACGACTGCAAGCTCGAGAAGTACAACAAGCTCATGAACATCGAGGCCACAACGATGGTTCGCGAGGCGCGTCGTACCTATCGCCCGGTCATTACCGCCTATGCCACCAAGGTCGCTAAGGGCCTTGAGACTATTCGTGCCGCTGGTGCGGAGGCCGCCATGCAGTGCGAGCAGAACACGCTCAACAAGCTCTGCAACGGCATCACCACCATCAACGACTCCATCAAGGCGCTCGACGCCGTGCATCAGAAGGCCGAGGCTCTCGATGGCCAGGAGCAGGCCAACGTGTATGCACATGAGGTCGTTCCCGCTATGGATACGCTGCGCGCCGCCGTGGATGCCATGGAGGAGATTGTGGCCGCTGACTACTGGCCGGTCCCGACCTACGACGACATTCTGTTCTATGTGTAACAGACACGTTTGATTTTGCGTGTGAAGGGGTCTCGCCTGTGCGAGGCCCCTTCTTTTTTGCTGCTTTGACCTGCTTTGAACTTGCAGCCGAGCGAGCGTTTCGCGCGGGGCATTTTAAAAGTTGTAACCTGTTTTGGCATGCGGACGTTTCGGGCGTTTGTTCATAAAGGGGAGGATGATCCGATGAGGGTATTCGATATCGTGTTTAGCCCGACCGGCGGAACGGAAAGGGCGTCTGGCTACATTGCCAATGCGTTGGAAGGGGAAACCGTTGCTGTAGATCTGACCGATAGCGGGCTTGGTTTTCGCACGGTTGCGATGACAAAAGAGGATGTAGCCGTGATCGCGGTGCCCTCGTATGGCGGGCGAGTCCCGGCTGTGGCTGCGGAGCGCTTGGGTATGATGCGGGGAAACGGTGCGCAGGCGGTTCTGGTTTGTGTTTACGGAAACCGCGCGTATGAGGACACGCTGGTCGAGCTTGAGGATGCGGCAAAGGGCGCGGGCTTTCGGGTGATCGCGGCGGTTTCTGCCATCGCCGAGCATTCTATTGTTCGCCAGTTTGCAGCCGGTCGGCCAGACCCACAGGACGCGGCGCAGCTCGCTGGGTTTGCGAATCAGATTCAGCAAAAGATATCTGCAGGAGATGCTTCTGAGCTGGCTATTCCGGGCAATCGTCCCTATAAGAAGGCCGGGGGCGCCGGTATGGTGCCCAAGGCCACAAAAGAGTGCACCGCTTGCGGGGCTTGTGCCGCAGCGTGCCCTGTTGGCGCTATCGATAAAGACGATCCCAAGCGAGTGGACAAAAAGGCCTGCATTTCCTGCATGCGTTGCGTTGCCGTGTGTCCGTGGGGCGCTCGCGCGGTAAATCCCGTCATGCTCTCTGCGGCTACCAAGATGTTGAGCAAAGTCTGCGCCGAACGGAAGGAGTGCGAGCTGTTTATCTAGCGCAGGGGCTTTGAGTCTTCTTCATCTAATGTCAAGAAAGAACGAACCCGTGCGATGGTAACTCGCACGGGTTCGTACATTTTTGAGTTGGTGCCCCCAGCGGGATGTCCGCGTACGGCTGGCGCCGCCCGCATTCGCTGCGTCGCTTCACTCCTTGCGTGCTGCGCTGGAAAACGCTTGCGCGTTTCCTCAGCTCCGCACCCTGTCGGGTTCGAATCCCGGCGCATGGGTAGCAAAAAGCCCGCTACCGAATTGGCAACGGGCTTCTCAGATTCTGTGGTGCCCCCAGCGGGATGTCCGCGTGCGGCTGGCGCCGCCCGCATTCGCTGCGTCGCTTCACTCCTTGCGTGCTGCGCTGGAAAACGCTTGCGCGTTTCCTCAGCTCCGCACCCTGTCGGGTTCGAATCCCGGCACATGGATAGCAAAAAGCCCGCTACCGAATTGGCAACGGGCTTCTCAGATTCTGTGGTGCCCCCAGCGGGATTCGAACCCGCGATATCCACCTTGAAAGGGTGGCGTCCTTGGCCGCTAGACGATGGGGACAGCGGGAAAGAGTATAGCAGACTTTTTTGCCGGCGCGTATATCGTTGGCAAACTGGAAAACCACCACACAGGAGCTGGCTCCCTATCCCGATCTTCAAACATCTCAACCTGTAACATCTGGGCTGATAAATCGGCTCTATCTGTTATAGATCGAGACAGACGGTGGGCGTCGGGACGAACATCTCAATCTGTAACAGTAAGACGACTTTTAACGGTCTAGATGTTACAGATCGAGACAAACTGTCGTGGCAGGTCAAAACCACCACAAAGGTGCCTGTCCCCTTTGTGGTGGTGGGGTGCTAGGGGAGGAGCTTCATGGCGGCGTCGTGGGCGGCGTGCTCGTAGGTGTCGTCGAGGGGCTTGAGCGGCAGCAGAGCGTTGGCCTGTGCACCGCCGCGGCGCTCGAGGGCGTGGGTGATGAGCCAGTCGGCGAGTTCGGGGTTCTTGGGCAGTGCCGGTCCGTGTAGGTACGTGCCGATGACGCCCTTGTAGATGAGGCCCTCAAAGCCGTCGTCGCCGTTGTTGCCGGTGCCCGTGACGACGGACGTTCCGAGCGGCGTGGCCTCTGCATCGAGCAGGGTGCGGCCGCCGTGGTTCTCGAATCCCACAAAGGGCTCGGGTGCCAGGTCGGTTTTGACGGCGACGTTGCCGATCAGACGGTCGGAGCCGCGCACGGTCTCGGCGGCAATGACGCCCAGACCCTCAATGCGATCGTCGCCCATGTAGTACGAACGGCCGAGCAGCTGATAGCTGCCGCAGATTGCGAGCAGCGAGCCGCCGTCCTCAACATAGGCCGCGACCTTGTCTTTTTGAGCGAGCAATTCATGTGCCACAGCCAACTGGTCGCGGTCGGAGCCACCGCCCATCATGACGATATCGGCGTCGGTGAGATCGAGCGACTCGCCCATACGGACCTCGTCCACGCGCACGGGGATGCCACGCCAGGCGCAGCGGCGCTCGAGGGCAATGACGTTGCCGCCGTCGCCATAGAGGTTGAGGGCATCGGGATACAGGTAGACGATGCGCAGGGGGCGTGAGAGCTCGACCGGCGCAATATCGGTGGGGACGGCGCTGCCATCGGCGCGCGTTGCGGCGTGGGAGGCAACCGAGCTCGCATCGGTGCCCTTAAGCTCGTCGAGTTCCTTGACCAGCGGCGGGAAGGCCGTGTAGTTGGCGACGGCGTAGAAGGTGTCATCGGCGATCTCGTCTGCCACGGCGCCGATCGCCTGCTCGATATTCGAGATGATGGCGGCGTCGATGCCGGCGTACTTTAGACGTACCTGCATATCGTGTGCACGCGTGCCGCCGGCAAAGGCGACAAGCCCTGGGGTATCGGCGATGCGCTCGAAGTCGACGTCGTAGATCCACGAGACATCGTGGCCGTCGGCGTCGTTGTCGTTCAGGAAGAAGGCGCAGAGTCTGCCGCCCGCCGTTTTAATGGACTGGATCTGGCGATCGAAGCCCACGGGATTTTTGGCCAGGTTTGCCTCGACGGTACGGCCAGCGATCTCCCAGCGGCCCATGCGTCCGCCGGCGGGGACGTAGGCATCGAGCGTGGGCTGTAGGTGAGCTGCGTCCACGCCCAGCTCGCGCGCCGCAAAGAAGGCGGCGGCAACGTTGTAGACCATGTACAGGCCGTTGTAGCGCGTGACGATGTGCGTTGCAGGTGCGTCGGTATCGGGTCCAAAGTTCAGGTCAAAGCCGTAGCCACCGCAGGTGAGCTCAACGCCTGTCACGCGACGGACCAGCGCGGGACGACCCCAACCGCACGAAGGACAATGATAGGCGCCGAGTTGGCCGTACTGCACATAGTCGTACTCCAGCGGCGCGTTGCACTGCGAGCAAAAACGCGAGTCGCTAATGCGATCGGACTCGGTGCCCGTGGCGCCGTCGATGCCAAAGGCGATGCTCGTGTTGGGGACGCGTGCGGCGATCGAGGCGCACAGCGGATCGTCGGCGTTATAGATGAGCGTCGTTGCCGGCGAAAGCTCCAGCGCGTGGGCGATGACGTCCTGGGTGTGGTCGATCTCGCCGTAGCGGTCCAGCTGGTCGCGGAACAGGTTGAGCAGCACAAAGTAGGTCGGCTTGAGCTTGGGCAGGACGCGCACCGTGTAGAGCTCGTCGCACTCAAAGACGCCTACGCGCTTGCTGCTGGCGGTTCGCTTAAGGTTGCCGCGTGCCTCGAGCAACGCGCCCACCACGCCCGGCTCCATGTTGTTGCCGGCGCGGTTGCATACCACGGTGGCGCCGCTGGCGGCAACGGCATCGGCGATGAGGTTGGAGGTAGTGGTCTTGCCGTTGGTGCCGGTGATCACCACGCTGCGGTCGACAAGGCCCGCGAGGTCGCTTAGCAGCTCGGGGTCGATCTTCATGGCGATGCGGCCGGGGAGTACGCCGCCCTGGCGCTTAAGGACGGAGCGCAGCCCCCAGCGGGCGATATCGCTCGAGGTGCAGGCGAGAGAAGAGCGGAAGTTCATGAAGCCGTTCCTAACGTGAATGACATGGTCGTGGCGTTTGCGCCGTTAAAAGCCGTAACGGCGCGCAAATTCCTGGGCAAGCTGCGATACGTCTTCGCAAGCGTTGGCCCAGGGAGCAAAATCGGGAGTATCCGAGATGATGCCGTCGGCCTCCCAAACTGCCTGATGCGAAAGATCCCAGGGATCGTGTGGCTCGGGCCGGCAGGGAAGGTACGGTGTCTGGTACATGGGGTTCAGTAAGAAGAACGCACCGCCCTCGCAACGGTTGGCAAACTCGCGCAGTGCGCGTGTCGCCGGGCGCATCTTGTTCGTTTTGAACAGCAGAATCGTGCGGGCGAGTAGGTACCAGGGGGAGTTCTCGAGGGCATCGGCCCCCATCTGCTCCTCGAGCTGGTGGACCAGGGCAAAAAAGCCGTCCTGGTCTTCCAGGCGAGCGAGGGCGAGCAACACGGTGCCTGCGGCTCGGGTGGGGTAGCCTTCCGCCTTAAGGACGCGGCGGGCGTAGTTGGCGGCAGCACGGTAGCGGGCGCTCGCCATGCACAGCTGCGAGATGGCCTCGAGCGTATGAAGCCACCCGATAAGAGCCGGCTCGCTCACGGTAAGGTCTGCTGCGGTGACACCATCGGCCAAAACATTATTGGCCCAGTAGTGCGGGGCTTCCATGTCGAACCCGGGCACACTTTGCTGCAGGTAATCGGCCGTGGTCGCCTCAAGCTTCATCAGGTCGCCCAGGCAGGCGTCAACGGGCGTGTCGGCCAGGATGATGGCGAGCAGCTGGGCATCGAGGACATACGCATCGATGCGGACGATCTTGAGCAGCTCATCGCGCATATCGTCGAACAGGCGGTTGCGCGTCTGCTCAAACTCCTCGTCGCTGCCCATGTCTTCGATGCGATGGAGTTCGTCAAGCAGGTGGCGGTGAACGCCGGCATAGGACAGCAGCGCCTGGGCATGCTCGGTCTGCGCATACTTATGAGGGTTGACGCTCACGTCGTTATGGACAAGCTCGCGTGCTGCATCGGTGAGTTCGGGGTGCGACGCAAGGTAGGCGCGCTCCAGGTAGGCGGGGATGTAGACGCTCGGATCCATTAGAGGTCTCCTCCCTTAAACGGCAGGCCCTGCTCGGCCGCCCGCAGGATGCGCTCGTCAATCTGGGAACGCACGATATCGTTGGTGGCGACCCAGGCGGCAAAGCTGGCGTTGTCGGGGGCGCCCAAGCCCTCTTGCAGTACCGGCGTCGCCTCGGACAGCGCAAGGACAAGCTCGTCGGTGGAGCCCACGCCCACGTTGACGCGGGCATAGACGCCATCGGGAAACTCGGTTTGGAAATAGAGCGCCTCGGCTGCGTGTGGGCACGAGCGTGCAAGGATGCGCAAGTAGTGCTCGGCACCCTCGTAGTCCAGCTCGCGCCAGGCAGCGCTCATCAGCGCGATGAGCGTCCACGGGTCCAAGTCGCGCTCCGCGTCCTTGGGACGACGGCGTAGCGGCGTGTTGGTGAGATAGGGGACGGAGTGGGCAGAGCGAAAGCGCTTGAGCTCCTCGGCGGGGTATTCGAGCTTCGCCATGGCGAGCATCGCGGTGTGACGGACGCCGGCCGGATCGTTGGGGGCAAAGTCGAGGCTGCGGTTTGCGGCTTCGAGCGACATGCGATAGCGGCCGCTAATGAGGGCGCGCGACGCAAGGGCGGCAAGCCAGCGCAGGTAGGGGCGGCGCATAAGGTCGCCTGCGGCCTCGCGCTCGTAGGGGTCCTGCGCCGAGGCGATCTTGAGTGCCAGGTCGTGCTCGACTTCATCGCGCTTGGATACCAAGTACTGTACGTACTCCTCGTTGGAGTTGGCGGTGAGGGCGATCAGCATGCGCTGGGCATCCCAGTTGGTGGGGTCGAGCGCGGCTGCCTCGCGAAGCATGTTCTCGGCAGCGGCCTCTTCTTGCTCTGCCTGGGTATCGTCAGGGATAAAGGGAATGCGGTAGTCGACAGCCTCGACCACCTTGGCAATGAGGTGCCCGGCGCGGTCGCGGTCGTGCACGATGAGCGGCGCGGGGTCGCGGGTGAATTGTTCCATCAGACGCTCTACGGCGGCACCGTCGGTGAGCGGGATATTGTCGCGGCGCAAGGCCTCAAGAACGAGGCGATGGCAATCCTCTTGAATGGGATCGAATGCCATGGGGCCTCCTTTGCTGCGGTTAGGGTTCAAATGTCTCTATATAAGGTTCTAGTTTACCCGCATGTGGCACACCGGGGGTGCCGCACTTGGACATGCACCTTTGCACCACGAAGACGGATGTCGCACAAATGTCGGCACCTTGGACGACTGAGTGGTATCACGGTGCCGCAAACGGTCGATTTTTGGCGGCGAACGGGGCACATTTTGGAGGGCCACAGTCCTGCCCGGGATATGTGGTCAACCTTGATAAAACGTTTGCCCAGCTTGGGAGTATGAATGCCCCACAAGGGTCTTCAGGGATAGAAAAAACGTTTCATCATTGTCGGCTTTAGGTGAATAACTGACCAACCAGAACGGTAGAATAGTGTTTGTCTGAGCGTTGAGACGTTTAGACATCGCGCATTGTCATCGCCGGCAACGCGCAAAACGGTCCTAACGGAGCCAATTGGGTGCTCCGTTATATACGCAAGTCTAAGAGGGGCTTGTTTAGGAGGCACAGTATGGGACGTTTTACCAATCCTCGCGATCTGTACTTTGGTGAGGGCGCTCGCCACGAGGTGAAGAACCTCAAGGGCAAGAAGGCCATCATCGTTTCTGGCGGCAGCTCTATGCGCCGCGGCGGGTTCCTGCAGGACGTTGAGGCCGACCTCAAAGAGGCCGGCATGGAGGTCAAGCTGTTCGAGGGCGTCGAGTCCGATCCGTCCATCGAGACGGTCATGAAGGGCGCCGAGGCCATGCGCGAGTTCGAGCCCGACTGGATTATCGCCATCGGCGGCGGCTCGCCCATCGATGCCGCTAAGGCCATGTGGGTCTTCTACGAGTATCCCGAGGAGTCCTTCGATAACATCATCCAGCCGTTCAGCTTCCCCGAGCTGCGTCAGAAGGCTCACTTCTGCGCCATCTCCTCTACCTCCGGTACCGCTACCGAGGTCACTGCCTTCTCCGTCATTACCGACTATGCCAAGGGCATCAAGTACCCGCTGGCCGACTTCAACATCACCCCTGATGTCGCCATCGTCGACCCCGAGCTCACCTACACCATGCCCGCCAAGCTGTGCGCTCACACCGGCATGGACGCTCTGACCCACTGCATGGAGGCCTACGTTTCCACCTGCGCTTCCATGTTCACCGACGCCAACGCTCTGCACGGCATCCGCGAGATCGTCGAGTGGCTGCCCAAGTCCTATGCTGGCGACCATGAGGCCCGTCAGCACATGCACGAGGCTCAGTGCATCGCCGGTATCGCCTTCTCCTCGGGCCTGCTCGGCATCGTTCACTCCATGGCTCACAAGACCGGTGCTGCCTTCGAGAACGGCCACATCATCCACGGTGCTGCTAACGCCATGTACCTGGGCAAGGTCATCCAGTGGAACTCCAAGGATCCCCGTGCTGCCGAGCGTTATGCTTACGTGGCCAAGGAGATCCTGCACCTTCCCGGCGAGACCAACGAGGAGCTCATCGCCGCGCTCGTCCAGAAGATTCGCGACCTCAACGACCAGCTCAACATTCCGCAGTCCATCAAGGATTACGCGAATGGTGGCGTGAAGGTCGACGCCGAGAACCCGCAGATGGTTTCCGAGGAGGAGTTCCTCGCCAAGCTGCCCGAGATCGCCGCGAACGCCGAGACCGACGCCTGCACGCCGGAGAACCCGCGTGAGACCAAGGCTGCCGACTTCGAGAAGATCCTCAAGGCCTGCTACTACGACACCGACATCGATTTCTAATCGACTCTTGTTATCGTAATGAGGGGCTCCGCACGTATCCGTACGGAGCCCCTTTCTTTTTAATTATTAGAGAATGGGATAAAAATGGCTGCAATCTTCAATAGCCCCAGCAAGTACATCCAGGGCCCGGACGAGCTCGCCAAGCTCGGCTCTTACGTTGAGCCGCTCGGCGCTAAGGCCCTCGTCATCGTGACGCCTTCGGGCAAGAAGCGCGTTGGTGCCAAGATCGAGGGCGGCTTTGCCGAGGCTAAGGCCGAGCTGCTGTTTGAGGACTTTAACGGCGAGTGCTCAAAGGGCGAGGTCGATCGCCTGGTTGCGCTCGCTCGCGACAACGGTTGCGACATCATCGTCGGTGTCGGTGGCGGCAAGATCCTCGACACCGCCAAGGCCGTTGCCTACTACCTGGAGTCCCCGGTCATCATTTGCCCCACCATTGCTTCGACCGATGCTCCGTGCTCGGCACTTTCGGTGCTCTACACCGACGACGGCCAGTTCGACAAGTATCTCTTCCTTAAGGCAAACCCCAATATTGTCCTGATGGATACGACGGTTATCGCGGCGAGCCCGGTGCGCCTGACGGTTTCCGGCATGGGCGATGCGCTCGCAACCTACTTTGAGGCCCAGGCGACGCATGATGCCGACGGCGGCACTTGCGCCGGCGGCAAGGGCGGCATGGCCGGCTTGGCGCTCGCCAAGCTCTGCTACGAGACGCTTATGGCCGATGGCGTCAAGGCCAAGGTCGCGCTGGAGAAGGGTGCTCTCACGCCTGCCGTCGAGCACATCATTGAGGCCAACACGCTGCTTTCGGGCATTGGCTTTGAGAGCTCGGGCCTTGCTGCTGCTCATGCCATCCACAATGGCCTGACGATGCTGCCCGAGTGCCACGGCATGTATCACGGCGAGAAGGTCGCCTTCGGCACCATCGTCCAGCTGGTACTCGAGGATGCTCCGACTGAGAAACTCGAGGAAGTCTTGGGCTTCTGCATTGAGCTGGGCCTGCCGGTCACGATGAAGGAACTTGGCGTTGCCGAGCTTACGCACGAGCAGGCCATGATTGTTGCCGAGGCCGCCTGCGCGCCCGATGACACCATGTGCAACATGCCGTTTGAGGTGACGCCCGAGATGGTCGCAAACGCCATTCTGGGTGCCGACGCACTGGGTCACTACTACCTTATGGATGAGTAAACTAAGGTAAGGAAGGGGCAAAGCCGACAGATGGCTTTGCCCCTTTTTGCTATGGTGCAAAGTGGCCTGTCTCCAATGCACAAGTTGGTGCAGGGGGCAGGTTACTTTGCACCAATCGTTGTTTGATGAAGGGCGGATTCTCGTATGGCGCTTCCCATGGTTTATGGCGGTCCCGGCCGGTATGTTCAGGGGCCGGGCGAACTTTCGCGTCAGGGCAGGTACTTGTCGTGGTTGGGCTGCGCTGCTTATGTCTTGTTTGACCAGGGCACCGAGGATCGGCTGTGCAAGCAGATTGTCGATGGATTTCTGGACGAAGATCTAAGTGAGCCGTTCTTTAAGATTTATGACGGTCCGTGTACGGAAGAGGCCGTTGTCGAAATGGCTAAGGAAGCCCAGGCCGAGTATTGCGACATGGTGGTGGGTATTGGCGGCGGCAAAATGCTCGATATCGCCAAAGCAGTAGCGTTTTATGCCGAGCTGCCGTTGTGCGTATGCCCCACGGCGGCTTCGATGGACGGTCCGTGCAGCGCGATTTCGGTGCTGTATCACGAGGATGGGTCGTTCGACCACTACCTGATGCTCGAGAAGAATCCAGACCTGGTCGTGGTCGATACCAACGTGGTCGCGGCAGCCCCACTGCGTATGACGGTCGCTGGCATGGGCGACGCACTGGCAACGTACTTCGAGGCGCGTTCGTGCGCCGCGGCGCACGGTACCAACGAGCACGGTGGCGAGCCGGGGCACTTGGCTCTGGTCGCGGCTCGCGCCTGCTACGACACGCTCATGGAGTGCGGCGTCGCTGCCAAGCGCGACCTCAAAAAGGGCCGTACATCGCCGGCGGTTGAGCGCCTGATCGAGTGCAATATTCTGCTCTCGGGCGTCGGTTTTGAGAGCGGTGGCTTGGCGTTGGCGCATGCCATCGCCAACGGTCTGACGATCCTGCCCGAGTGCAAGGCCATGCATGGCGAGGCCGTGGCATTTGGTCTGGTGGTGCAGCTACGCCTGGAGCGTGCGCCCGAGCTTAATCAGGTGCTCGAGTTTTGCCAGCGCGTCGGTTTGCCGACCACGCTCGAGGAGCTGGGCCTTAGCGAGATTTCCGATGCCGATCTGCAGGGTGTTGCAAATGCGGTCTTTAGAAACGAGCGTAACATGGCCAACGAGCAGACAAAGGTGACCAGGCAAAAGCTCGTCGAGCTCATGTGTGAGGCATAGCTTGGCGCTTGATCGGCCTTGTGCAATCGAGGCGGCGATAGACCATGGGCTATTTGCCGCAAAGATGCGCCGCGTGTAATTTGCCCGAGGCGTGGGCCGATAGCGTATCATTATCTCTTGCTTGTTTGCACTGCTCAGGGAGGGGCCGCGCATGGCGCAGGAACACGATCTGTTTGATGACATTATCGAGATCAGCAAGGGTTTCGACTTTCTTAAAAACCCGCTTGGCGGTGTGACCGATGCACTCGATCCATCGGCGCCGCAATGGAATCCTGCCGACTACAAGGAGCGCCCGCGCGGCAACACCATTCCGTGTCTGGCCTGCAAAAACGAAAAGAGCGGCTGCACCGCGTGCATGGATGTGTGCCCGGTCAACGCTATCGAGGTCGAGGAAGACGCCATCGAGATCCTCGACTCCTGTCGCAAGTGCGGCCTGTGCGCCGCTGTCTGTCCGACCGAGGCGATCATCTCGCCGCGCCTGGCGCCCAAAAACCTGTATGACGATATTGTCTCGGCGGCTACGAGCCACGAGACCGCCTACGTCACCTGCACGCGCGCCCTCAAGCGCATGCCGCGCGAAAACGAGGTCGTCGTTGCCTGCGTGGGCGATATTACGGCTGAGACCTGGTTCTCGGTACTGGCGGACTATCCCAACGTGAGTGTGTACCTGCCGTTGGGCGTGTGCGATAAATGCCGCAACACCGGCGGTGAGGACATTCTGGGCGAGGCGATTGCGAAGGCCGAGGAGTGGTCCGGCACGGGTATGGGCCTGGAGGTCGACCCCAAGAGCCTCAAATGCCATAAGCGTCGCGAGTACGAGCGCAAGGAGTACATGGAAAAGATTGCCCGCACCACGGGCCTGACGGTGACCAAGCTCAATCCGGCGACGGCGGCGCTGGCCTCGGTGACGCAAAAGCTCAAGGCTCATCGCCATCAGATTACCCAGCTGGAGCGCACGCTCAACACCATGTGCGGCACCACGACGACCAAGCGTCGCCGTACGCTTACGCACGGGCGCCAACTGGTGCTCTCGACGTTGCAAAACCACCCCGAGCTTGCCCAGAACATGCAGGTGAGCACGCCGGAATGCGATTTTGACAAGTGCACGTCGTGCGGCGAGTGCGTCAACGTGTGCCCCACGTTTGCCTGCGATTTGGTGGGAAGCGGTCGCTTTGCGTTGGAGTCGACGTATTGCTTGGGCTGCGGTGCCTGCGTCAAGGTGTGCCCCGAGCATGCGCTCAAGTTGGTTGAGCATGACGCGTCCAATCTGGTCGTCGTCGATCCCGAAGCCGAGGAAAAGGCCGCCCAGAAGGCGAAGGCTCACGAAGAAGCTGAGAAGGTCAAGGCCGAGGCAAAGGCCAAGCTGGACAAGATGCTCGACCAGGTGGAAAAGCTCGCGGACTAGCCAGCGACCCCAATCTTTGCTTCATTTGCGCCGTCGTGGTGTCCGGATTCGCCCGGATGCTGCGGCGGCGCTATACTTATGCAGTTTGAAGTACCTGTACCAAAAGGAGCTGTCGTGTCCCTTTCCATCGGTATCGTGGGCCTGCCCAACGTGGGCAAGTCGACGCTGTTCACCGCGCTTACCAAAAAGACCGGCCTTGCCGCCAACTACCCGTTTGCCACGATCGACCCCAACGTGGGTATCGTCGATGTGCCCGATAGCCGCCTGCAAAAGCTCGCCGACATCGTCAACCCGGGTCGCATTGTGCCGGCGACGGTCGAGTTCGTCGACATCGCAGGTCTGGTGAAGGGCGCTAACGAGGGCGAGGGCCTGGGCAACCAGTTCCTGGCCAACATTCGCGAGACCGACGCCATCTGCGAGGTCGTGCGCTACTTTAAGGACCCCAACGTCATGCGTGAGGTGGGCCGCACGGGCGAGTTCGTCGATCCCGCCGGCGATGCCGACACCATCATGACCGAGCTCATCCTGGCCGACATGGGCACGCTCGAGAAGCAGCTGCCTAAGCTCGAGAAGGAGGCCAAGCGCGACAAGGAGCTCATGCCCAAGTTCGAGGTTGCCAAGCGCCTGCTTGCCTGGCTCAACGAGGGCAAGCGCGCCGCATCCATGGAGATGACCGACGAGGAGCGTGCCGCCGCCAAGGGGCTGTTCCTGCTCACCATGAAGCCCATCCTGTATGTGGCCAACGTGGACGAGGATATGCTCAACGACGATCTGGCGCCCATCGATGGTGTCAAGCCGCTGCCCATCTGCGCCAAGATCGAGGCAGAGCTTTCCGAGCTCGATCCCGAGGACGCCGCCGACTACCTGGAGAGCCTGGGCCTGGAGCAGCCCGGCCTGGACGTGCTCGCTCAGGCTGCCTACAAGCTGCTCGGCCTGCAGTCGTTCTTTACGGCCGGCGAGATGGAGGTCAAGGCCTGGACGGTTCGTCAGGGCGCGACCGCCCCGCAGGCCGCTGGCGTCATCCACACCGATTTTGAGCGCGGCTTTATTAAGGCCGAGGTCATTGGCTACGACGACTACATCGAGCTCGGCGGCGAGCAGGGCGCCAAGGCCGCCGGCAAGTTGCGTATTGAGGGCAAGGACTATGTCATGGCCGATGGCGACGTCGTGCACTTCCGCTTTAACGTGTAAGGACGACGCATATGTTCAAATATGGCAAAAAAGCTGGCTACATGGGTATTGCGCTGCTCGTACTTGCGGTGATTCCGCTGGTGGTCGCAGCGTGTGTTATCCCCAACATTGGCCCCGAGGTGGCAACGAAGTTTAACGCCGCCGGCGAGGTGACGCGCTGGGGTAAGAGCTACGAGCTGCTGGCACTGCCGGTACTCAATCTGCTGCTGAGCGTGGCGACGTACTTTACGGCGGGACGCCAAGCCAAGAACAATGACGACTCCGCCGCCATGGCGCGCATCGTGTGCGAGCGCTACCTGCGTAACGGTTGCATCACGGGTGTGTTCCTCAACGTGATCAACGTCTACTTTATGTATTCGGCGATTACCGGTATGGGCTTTGGCCTTGGTTTCTAGCTTGTCCTTTTAGGCAACGAGCCTGCACATATATTCAATGGCTGCTGCGAGGCCGCCGCTCGATCGTGGTTTAAAGACCATATCGGCGGCGGTCTCGTTTTCGTATCCGGCGCCACGAAGGGCGAGTGCGATGCCGGCTTCTAAAAGGAGCGGCAGGCCGCGTTGGCTGGTTGCGATTACGGCAGCCTGATTGAGTGGGCAGCTGTGCGTTTGGCATTGAACAGCAAGTTCACCTTGCGTCGGGCAAGGGAGCAGAACGGTGGCGACGCGACTTGATAGCAATGCAAATGCTGTGCGCTCATCGGGCGAAAGGCATTCTGCTTCAACGACGACGAGCTTGGGCGGTGCGCTGTTTGTGCGAGGCGTGGCTCGGTACATGCGGACCGAAGAACCCGACATAGAAAACTCCTGTGTATTCGGCAAAACGTAAACTATAGTTTACGTTTATGTTCGGCTCCATTTCAAACTCGGCTGCATGGACGAACGTGCGAAACAGATTCTTGGCAGGCGGGTCGAAGAGACACGCAGGGACCTTGGTATCTCCAAGGTTGATTTTTGTGTGGCGACAGGAATTAGCCGACCCTACCTCGACCGAATCGAAGATGGGACGGCAAATTTCACGCTCAAGGTTCTATTTAAGATCGCACCCGCACTCGGCATGACGGTGTCAGAACTTCTCGAGGGTATCGAATAGGACGTTCCCCCGCTGTATTTGACGCTCTTTGGGCGGGTCCCCCTGGTTGCGATGTGCAAAATCGCGAGTATTCAGCACCAGTTCGGCCGTAGATGGTAGCTCGAGCGGCTGGCTTTGCCTTTTTGACAGTAGTTAATCCACACGCTTAATGCAAATGTGGAATAAATATTTACTAGACGGCCTCTTCGCCCTAAAAGTTCGTCTAACAATCGGCCGATTCTATGTCTCCGGCGGAGAAATTGCAGAATACTCCGATTTTTGCACGGCCCGAGGGGGACCACCTGTCGTTTGAGGCTGCGATAAGTGGAACTGCCTTAGGGATTACGCCATCGGGATGCGGTCGTGGTTGACTTGGCTGTAGAACAGGCGCTGGATCTCGGCCGCATCGCGTGACTGGCCGAGTGCCCACATGGTCTTGGCCACGAGCGTCTCGGTGGTCATGTCGTCGCCGCGCAGAATGCCCGGATGATCGGCGTAAGCACGGCCGACCTCATAAACGCCCAGATCGAGGCCCTCTTCGGGGACCTGCGTGGTCATAACGACGGTGCGACCCGAATCGACCCAGCGGAAAATTGCCTCTTGGAACGACTCGCCCGACTCGCCAAACTCGGGGATACCGCCAATGCCAAAGGTCTCCAGAATCACGGCGTCGTAGCTGTCGGCAAGGGCGTCGAGGATGCCCGGGTTCACGCCGGGCGTAAGCTTGAGTACAAATACGCGCGGGTCGATGCTGTCGTAGAAACGCACCGGGTTTTCGCCCAGATGAGTGCCGTGGAGCCCGTTGCGCACGATGCGGTCGTTGCGGATGTAGGCAATGGGCGGATAGTTGACGCTAATGAATGCGTTAAAGCTCATGGTGCGCTGCTTGCGGGCGCGCGTGCCGGCAATGGCTACGCCGCCAAACACGATCGAGACGTCGTGCGAATGCTCGTCGAGCGCATAGAGCAGGCTCTGGTACAGATTGAGCTTGGCATCGGTAAAGGGATTGCCCATGGGCTTTTGCGAGCCGGTGAGCACGATGGGCTTGGGGCTGTCCTGAATCAGATAGGAAAGCGCCGCCGCGGTGTAGCTCATGGTGTCGGTGCCGTGCAGGACCACAAACCCGTCGTGGTCGGCATAGCCCTCGACGATGACGTCGCGGATACGCATCCAGTCGCTCGGGCGCATATTGGTGCTGTCGATGTTCATGGGCTGCACCACGTCGAGCTCGCAGAGGTCCGAGATCTCGGGGACGCTCTGGGCGAGCTCCTCACCGGTCAGGGCGGGGGAGAGGCCGTTGCCGTCCTCGGTCGATGCGATGGTGCCGCCCGTGGCGATGAGAAGGATGCGCTTCATGCTGGTATTCCTATCGTATTTGCCGCCGCAAGGGCGGAGTCGTTCGGCAGTATTGTGGCACAGGGCGTCCAATGTTCAAACGTATTACATCATCTGTAACGTTTGGTAACACTTCAATTGCCGTCAAATAAGGGCCTAGGTCGTGCGTTTGCCGTGCGCTGATGGCTGCGAGGGGCGAGAAACCCCATATAACGTGTACACTATGAAGGCTATTTTCGTTCATTCACGCGGGTGGGCACCGGCTCCCCGCCAACAAGAGGGGGAACCATGGATCAAAAGGCTTCCGCAAAGGTCCTCGTACTCGACTTTGGTGCGCAGTACGGTCAGCTCATTGCCCGTCGCGTCCGCGACCTCAACGTGTATTCCGAGATTGTCCCCTGCGACATCTCGGCCGACGAGATTCGCGAGATGAACGCCTCTGCGCTCATCCTTTCTGGCGGTCCGGCTTCCGTGTATGCCGAGGACGCTCCGTCTATCGATCCCGCCATCTTTGACCTGGGCCTTCCCGTCCTGGGCTTCTGCTACGGCCATCAGATCACGGCCGTGACGCTCGGCGGCAAGGTCGGCCACTCCGAGGTGGGCGAGTACGGCCGCGCCACCATCACGCGCACGGCCGGCGCCAAGCTCTTTAACTCCACGCCCATGGAGCAGACCGTGTGGATGAGCCACCGCGACGCCGTTTCCGAGGTGCCCGAGGGCTTTACCGTTACCGCCAGCACTGACGTGTGCCCGGTTGCTGCCATGGAGTGCGTCGAGCGCAAGATTTTCACCACGCAGTTCCACCCCGAGGTCAAGCACTCCGAGTATGGTCAGCAGCTGCTGAGCAACTTCCTGTTTGAGATCTGCGGCCTGGAGCCCAACTGGAGTATGGACAACCTGGTCGAGACCATGACGGCCGAGTTCCGCGAGAAGGTCGGCGACGACCGCGTGATTCTGGCCCTGTCCGGTGGCGTCGACTCCTCCGTCGTGGCTGCGCTGGGCGCTCGCGCCGTGGGCAAGCAGATGACCTGCGTGTTCATCAACCACGGTCTGCTGCGCAAGGGCGAGCCCGAGCAGGTGGAGGAGGTCTTCACCAAGCAGTTTGACGTCGACTTTATCCACGTCCACGCCGAGGACCGCTATGCCGAGCTTCTGGCCGGCGTGACCGAGCCCGAGGAGAAGCGCCGCATCATCGGTACGCAGTTCTGGAAAGAGTTCTTCGCGGTTGCTCAGCAGCTCGAGACCGATGGCAAGCCGGTCAAGTACCTGGCTCAGGGCACCATCTACCCCGACATCATCGAGTCCGGCGCTCGCAAGACGGGCGGCAAGACGGCCACCATCAAGAGCCATCACAACCTGATCCCGTTCCCCGAGGGCGTGCACTTCGACCTTATTGAGCCGCTCGATCACTTCTTTAAGGACGAGGTCCGTGCACTTGGTCTGGCGCTGGGCCTGCCGGGTCACATCGTGTTCCGTCAGCCTTTCCCGGGTCCGGGTCTGGCCATCCGCATCATCGGCGCGGTCGACAAGGAGAAGCTCGAGATCCTCAAGAACGCCGACGCTATCGTGCGCGAGGAGCTCGACGCCTACAACCAGCGCCTGTATGAGCAGACCGGCGAGCGTAACTCCGAGCACAGCTGCTGGCAGTATTTTGCGGTTCTGCCCGACATCAAGTCCGTCGGCGTTATGGGTGACGAGCGCACCTACCAGCGCCCGATCATCCTGCGTGCCGTCGAGTCCAGCGATGCCATGACCGCCGACTGGGCCAAGCTGCCCTACGACGTGCTGGCCCGCATCTCCGGCCGCATCGTTGCCGAGGTCCCCGGCGCCAACCGCGTGTGCTACGACATCACGTCCAAGCCGCCCGCGACCATCGAGTGGGAGTAGGCTGACAGGGTTCTGACCTGTATTTTTGAGTGCCGCACTGTGCTGCTGAGTTTCGTTTCGTACGAGAGTCATGGCAAAGCCGCCAGCGACGGCGGTGGGCGAATACGATAATCTAGCCTCCGTTCCCGTGATGGAACGGAGGCTTTTTCTTTACCGTTTTACTCCCTTTCATCTGCGATTTCGCTATTTACTCCCCGTATTTCGAGACGGCAAGGAACGGGGCGGTATTCGGAGGAATGGGAGTAAGGATTTGTTTGCGCTTAAGCTTCCGTCCCCCTAAGTGCGCTTCATGTCCCTCGTCGCCTCCGCGCGGCATGCCGCTATACGAGCTTCTTGCGCGTCCTTGGATCGAGTCCGGAGTACAAGTCCTTGCCGTTCATGAGCGACAACGCATGGAAGGGTGTGTCGGGGAGGCCTTCGGCATGGAAGGCGCTCTCGTACGACCTGATCGAGTCCGCTATGCTGTTCGATTGGTCACGCATGACAACGGTGAGCAGGTAGTGGCGGTCGGAGAGGCCGTCGCTTCCCGACTCGTCGACGAAGATGCTGAGTTCTCGCATTGCTCTCATGGATAAGAAAAAAGCCGGGGAAAACGTCCCCGGCACTTGGAAGCCTTCCTAACGGAAAACCAATTACCTTGTATCATGCACTGTCCGAAAATTCAAGGACACTCGAATTTTCAAATTAGTCTTTGCAAATAACCTTTGAGCCTTCACCATCAATTACAATTCCCTGACGGTTGTTAATTGGGCATAGATTCAAATCCGAAAACTCAGTCATTATTTTCTCGGTAACCTTCTTAAATGGTGCCGTAAGATAATGCGGAAGAACATAGAAATCGATCAAATCAAGCCCTGCATCATCTTCCTGTGAGTAGTCCTCCGGCTTTTCATCCATTTGCTCAATATATTGGATGGTAGGAGCGCATATAGCCGCCCCCGCTGATTCACCGATCATCAGTTTTCCCTTTGCCAATTCCTTCTTCAACAGCTCATCCGTTCCCGTTTTACGGAGCTGGTCCATAAGGAAGAAAGAATTTCCACCGGTAAAATAAATCACATCCGCATCTTCAAAAATGGACCGTATCGTTGAATAAGACTCCGTTGAAATATCAATTTCCGTTACGGCTGCTCCCAGTTTATTGAATAGCTTTCGAGCCGAGCCGACATAACCGGTGTAGCCTTCACGCGGCGAAGCTGTGGGAATAAATGCGACTTTCTTGTTATCAATTTCTTCTTTTATCAAACTTCCTACACTTGAAAAGTGCGAACATAAAAACAGCTTCATCCATGTTCTCCTTTAGGTAGCCCGGAATTGCTCGTCGAGAAGAGGAATGTGCGAGCAAAAAAATAGGGCAGAGTCGCTTGCGCAAGTCCGCCCCTAAAACCGTGAAGGTTTTGCTATCTGCACGCTATTCTACCAACCCGAGCGATTCTGTCAACCTGCGAAGGAACTCGAGCGCGGAGCGAGCTGCGGCGTCGGGCCCCTTGTCGGGCAGCGCCTCGGTTTCGCCGTCGGCCCTGGCGAACATCTCGGCGAGCTCGGATGCGGCGCGCGAGCGCGAGGAGCCCTCGGGTACCAAGCCGGAGTGCGCCACGAGCACGGTCGCGACCTCCTGCATGGCCGTATTCCCCATCCACTTCCTCCTGGTCGCCTTGGGAATTCCCACGGCGGCGACCCTTCGGGAGACGCCGCTGGACGCCGAGCCCCGGGCGGCGCCCCTCTCGGCGAAGCAGTTGATCAGGCACGAGCCGTGCGCGGCGCAGTTGCGGACGGACTTCACGCGCTTGAGGTCGTAGTGGGAGGCCTCGAGGCGCCTGTCGCCCCATCGCCTGGCGCAGAAGCGCACGAAGTCGATGAGGGTGCCGAACGAGGTGAGCTCAAGGAAGGCCCAGGCAGGCATGTCGCCGGAGTACTTCGCGTAGAGGCTCGAGCTGTAGGGGCTGCGGCCGCTCATCTTGAGCTCGCGCAGGCGGTACTCCCTGTTTGCAGTGGTAAGCGATGCCATGTAGTCGGCCACGATGGCGTAGCCGTCCTCTCCACGGTCCTCCATCTCGCGAAGCAGTGTCACCTTCTGGAAATGCTCGATGTCGAGCGTCATGCCGAGCAGGGCGTGGCGCAGCTCCTGGTCGAGCGCCGCGAGCAGGCGCAGCTGGCCGAAGTCGAGGTCTACGTAGCGGCCGTCGCGCGGGCCTCCCTCGTATTTCGAGAAGAGTTTGCGGTAGGATGCGAGCTTGAAGAAGTTGCACTTGTCGCGCAGGTAGTCCGCGGCCTCTTCCTCGGAACACAGTTCGAAGGCTACGCCCTTCTGCTTGAGGTGCTCTATCTGCTGCTCGATCGTGAGGATCGGCTTCCTATCGTGGGGTTCGGCCATGCTCGGTCTCCTGTCATTGATTTGAGAATCCTATTCTACCAGCATGTTTGCCCTGAATCCTGAAGGCCCGTTCGCCAACTCATAAGCAAGCCACCTGAGACTACTCACTTTGTTCACGAATGGCGAAGACCTGCGACCTGGGGTTTTGCAAAATGGCGCACAAGCCACCCGCGTTAATTCACTTGCGATTGCAGCTGGCGGCTTGCGGGCAAAAGGGCGGTTGAGTTTCAAAACGGGCGTTTTCGGCGCCATCGAGCCTCCAAAGGCGACCCGCCGCGCACTTTGGGACAAAAACAAAAACTCAAAGCGCTGAGTTTGAAAAAAGTTTTTGAGGTTGTCCCAGCTTTTGTCCCCGAAGCCGACGAAACGCGACATCGCGTCATTCGGCGGCACGCGTTCTGTGTCGATGCCGAAAACTGGGTGTAACTGGAGTGACGGGACGGCAGAACCGACGCCATCGAGTGGGAATAGAACAGACGTTCGATAAATAATATAGTATCAGATAGCGGGCACGGTTTCAATCGAATCCGTGCCCGCTGCTGTATGTGTGTCCTTGCACGCCCAATATGCGCCGTAAAAGCCGTCTTCTTCAACGTCGAAGCGAATGCGCTTCATTTCTGCCTCTCAAAATCTTATTTTCACGATTTGCATTTTCATTCCGTTGTCACCGACCCTTGCGAGAAACCGGAAAAAGCCGCTGACAGAAGGGTCTCTCAAATCGTTGTAGCCCAGCATATAGCCGCGACTTGTGACCTGCAGACGGCTGTTCCACGTGCCGATTTCCTTGGCGGCATCCGAAACCGCAAAATATGCCCCCACATCCTTGATTTTTGCAGTCTTAAGCCATGTTTTTGCGATCATCTTTACTGCCGTCCGATTGGCAGCATCAAAGACCAGCACACCGCCGGGAAAAGCGTCCGCCATCCCCCGCACCAGTTCCCGGACCTGCTGGGTCAGAAAGTAATAGAACACCCCGGAGGCAAAGAACACCGCCCCGCCGGAGGCATCGATTTTGCCAAACCATGTGGTGTCTTTCAGGTCGCAGGGGATATTTTGTTCCCGATCCCCGGCGGGCAGTAGCTGCTGCCGCAAGGTAATCACATCCGGGAAGTCCAGATTGTAGATCTTGCATCTACCGTTGTCGCAGGTTCTGCCGGTGTTGTCCAACCCGCAGCCCAGATTGACCACCGCCGCATTGGGATGGCCTTTCAGGTAATCCCGTACCTCGAAAGCAAGGTCACTCTGCCGCATGGCCACCTCCAGCGCACCAAAGCGCTGCATCAGGCTGCGGGAGTTTTTCTCTGCCTCTGAAAAGTCGTAGTCGATCTGGTCGAGCAGACGAACCGCTGTTTCATCCCTGTAAAGGTTCGGGTACAGCTCCGTACACAGCTTTCGGGAATACAGCGGGAGGATCAGCGTCTCTTGCACGGTGTTTTTCTCAATTTTACATTTCATAGGTTTCTTCCTCAGTGAATAAAAACTGTCATAATTGCCGCCAGCACAGCCGCTATGACCGTCATGCCTATCGCCATGTGCAGGATGGATGCAAAAACACCCGTGCTTGATGCCCTTACTTCCGCGCCGTGACGCAGAGCCACTTTTTCTTTTTGCGTATCTGCACCTCGTGAAAACCCGCCTGCTCCAGACAAGCTTTTAATTCAATGTCCTTGTAGATGGTCATGCCGCCGATGATCTGCGTCCACCTCTCGTCCTTGTCCGTATCGCCATTGCTCTCGTTGCAGATAAGAATTGTCCCGCCTGGCTTCAGCGTCCGCCAGACCTCACGGAAGCATCGGGGCAAATCGGGCCAAAAATAGACGGTCTCAAAGGCCGTGACTGCATCGAAGTAGCTATCCTCAAACGCCATATCCGCCACACTGCCTTGCAGAACGGCGCAACGCCCCTCCTGAATTGCAGTTCGATTGAGTTTTCTAGTCTTCTTCACGCTGACGGGCGAATAGTCGATGCCCTTGACGACGCCATGCGGGCATTTTTTCAGCAGCCGTTTTATGTTCGCCCCGCCGCCGCAGCCACAATCCAGCACCTTGGCATTTGGTGCAAGTCGTAGAAATCGAAGTCCCCACCGCGCCACAGGGCTGTGGCCCAGATTCATCATGGCAACCATTAGTTTTCCGCCGAGGCCCACGGGCTTGCGGGTGTTTTCAAAGAACGACATCTGGCCCCTCCGATTTCGTGCATTCCGCATAGGTCAACGGGAACGAGGCCTTCAGCACCGCGCTTTTCTGCACCGCCCAGCCGTTTTGATGCAGGAAACGTAGGTATTCCTCGCTTGTCCACTTGCTGTGGAGGGGGAATCCCGCAATACTCATGAAAAAGGCTTTTGCCTTGCCGGAAACCGAGCTCCCCGCGTGGGTGAAGGTTGGCGCGATGAGCACGCCGTCGTCCTTCAGCACCCGCCTGATTTCTTGCAGGGCCTTTTCCGGATGCGGCACTATGTGAAGCGCGTTGGACGCGATCACCACATCAAAGGACTTCTGTGCATAGGGCAGGCGGAACATATCTTGTACGGAAAAGTGCAGCTTTGCGGATTTATTGTCCCGCTTTGCTTCAAGGATCATCTTTGCAGAAGCGTCCGTAGCCTCGATGTGCGCCGCTGCATTTACGATGCTCTTTGCGATAAGCCCCGTGCCGGCAGCAACTTCCAGTACGGTTTTTGCTTTCACCACCGGCCAGATCAGCTCATACATCTTTTCATACGCCGCCCGGTCCTTTCGCATGAAACGGTCGTACCGACCGGCATTCTTGTCCCAGAAGCCCTTGCGTTCGTGCATTTCTATCGCCCCCAAATAGTTAGAGACATCTAACTATAACACACGAATCATGCAGTAAGTCCTTGTGTCCGTTCATGAGAGGCTCGGAGTGAAACGGAATGTTAGGGAGATCGGCCCTGGCAAGCTTGGCCTCATAGCCCGTGACCGCCTCGGCGATGCTGTCTGCCTGGTCGTGAAAGACGAGCGTGAGCAGGTAGTAGCCAGCTTTGCCGCCACGATCGCCACTCTCGTCGACAAAGATGCAGAGCTCCTTGGCCAATGGGGACTCCTAATGGAATGGATAAAAAAATAGCCGGGGGACTCCCCCGGCACTTGGAGGTAGCTTAATGGGCCACCAATAACCTTATAGCATGCTCTGACGGTGAGTGCAAAGGGGGCGAGCCTGTACATTGCGTCGCAGCTGATGCGCAGCATCGCGCACGCCTCGTCGGCGCCGAATATCGCGTTGGTCGATGCGATGAGCCTCACCTGGCTCCTGCTAATGCTCTTGGTCATGGTCGTCCTCGAGCTCCTCTCGTCTCGAGGTTCCCTCGCGTACCCGGCCGCGGGCGGCTCCCGGGGCGGTCGCCGCCGTCATTTGCGACGTGCTTGAGGCGGAGGCATCCGATCAGGCCGGCCTTGCGTCCTGGGTCGCCAACATCCGTGCAGCGGCGGACGAGATGGCGACTCGCATCGCCGACATGCTCATGCACATGGGCGGCGACTAGCCAGGGCGATCCCCGCAACGGGCATTATTATCCGGGAAGCGTTTGATTGCGAGGCACGCCGGTGTGAGGGCCTGAGTCGTCAGGCCCTCACAGGGGGACTGCGATGGTGACCACCGCGCCGCCCGAGGGGCTGTTGGCGAGCGAGACGGAGCCCCCGTGCGCGCTCGCGGCCTCGGAGGCGGCGTGGAGGCCGAGCCCGTAGTGGTGGCCTCCGTCGCGCGAGGAGCGGGAGGAGTCATCTGTGAAGAGGCGCTCACAGCCGCGTTCGAGGGCGGCGGGAGAGAAGCCCGGTCCGTCGTCGGACACCTCGATGACGAGGTGTCCGTCCGTGACGTCGCAGGAGACCGCCACGCGCGAGCGCGCGTGCTCGGCGGCGTTGACCACAAGGTTCGCGGCGGCTCGCGCCAGGGCGGTTCGGTCGAGCGGGGCCTCGGGCGCGCCCGCGACAGCGGGGCCCGTGGCCGCGTCGAGCGTCACGCCTCGCGCCCGGGCGATCTGGGCGGCCTCGGCGAGGACCTGTTCGCAGAGCTCGGCCGGCCGCATGGGGGCCCTCTCCGCCCCGCCGGACCCGCGCGAGGCCTCGATGAGCAGGCGCACGTAGCCGTCGAGCCTTTCGACACTGCCGGCTATGTCGCGCGCGGCGGCCGCGAGGTCGGCGTCTTTCTCGTCTTCCAGCTCCTCCGCCACGAAGTCGGCGTTGGCGCGCAGCACGGTGAGCGGCGTCTTGAGGTCGTGGGCGAGCGACGCCACCTGCTCGCGCTGCCCCCGCTCCGCGGCCCAGCGGGCCTCGAGCGACTCGGCGAGGGAGGTCCGCATGGCGTCCATCGCGGCGAGGACGTCGTTCACCTCGCGCACGTTGGTGCTGCCGACCGCGAAGTCGAGCTCCCCCGCGCCGACTCGCTCCGCCGCCTCCGCGAGCGGCGCCATCTTGCGCGAGATCACGCGGCTCGCACGGCGCGCCACGAGCGCGAGCGCGAGCGCGCTTCCCGCAGCGGCGCCGACGAGCATGAGGTTCTGCGGGTTGGGAAGTAGGCCGGCGAGGTCGCGCGAGACCCACTGCGGCAGGTACTCGCTGACGAGTGCGCAGGCCCCGCCGCCCTTGAGCGGGAACGCGGCGTAGGTGAGGCCCGAGCCACCGCCCTCGATCTCCACTGTGCCCGGATCCGCGGTGAGTGCCGCACGGGTCATTTCCGTCGCGTCCTCGAGCCGTGTGCCCTCGAGGTCTGTCATCAGCACGTGTCCGTCCTTGTTCAGGATGAGGTAGCGGTACGCCGTCGGCACGTCCTGCTGCCCGCAGACGCCGTCGCGTGCCAGGCCCTCCGCGACCTCGCGCACATTGGCCGGCCCCCAGCTTGCCTCGTAGACGAAGCCCGCGTTGATCGCCGCGGAGAGCGTCATGAACGAGGCGAGCCACGCCGTAGCGACCGCCGCGAACGCGTAGGCGAAGTAGCGCGCGATGACGAAGGAGAGCGGCATGCCCCCGCGACCTCGCGCCCCGGTCCTCAGAGCTGCCACTTGTACCCCATCCCCCAGACGGTCGCGATTGGATCGGCGCCGGCCTCGGAGAGTTTCCTCCGGGCGCGGCTGACCTGCATGGATATGGCCGCGTCGTCGGCGTCGCTCTCCCAGCCGAGCACCGCCTCGCGTATCTGCGCGCGGCTCATGACCTGCCCGGGGTGGCGGGCGAGGTACTCGCAGATGGCGTACTCGGTGGGCGTGAGCGGCACGGCCTCGCCACCCACGGCGAGGCCGCGCGCCCCGAGGTCGATCCGCACCTCCCCGAAGGAGAGGGCGTGCGAGCGCGGCCGGCGCTCACGGCGTAGATGGGCCGCGACCTTGGCGCGCAGCTCCGCGGCCCCGAAGGGCTTGCGGACGTAGTCGTCGGCGCCCAGGCCGTAGCCGGCCACGGCGTCCTCCTCGGCTACGCGCGCGGTCAGGAAGACGATGGGCCCGTCGAAGTCCGGGCGGATTTGCCGCACGAGCTCGAAGCCGTCGAGCCCCGGCATCATGACGTCGCAGAGCACGAGGTCGAAGCGCGAGAGGTCCATCCCCGGGACCGCCGTCGGGTCCGCTGCCTTGACGACCTCATGACCGTCGCGGCCGAGGACGCGCGCGATCGCGTCGAGGATCGCCCGCTCATCATCCACTGCCAGTATCCTCGCCATGTTCGACCTCCTGAAACTCCCGTCGGCATTGTACTTGCGCCGCGCTCAGCGGTCCAGAGCCCTGCGCGCAGCCGAGGGCGCCTCGGCCGCGTCGCACGCGCGGTAGCGCACGCCCGAGCCGCCGCGCGCCTTGATCTCGAGCCAGCCCTCGCCGTCCGACTCCCGCCCGAAGAAGATGAGCTGGAGCTCTCGGATATTACCCCTGTCGTCCGCCGCGTCCACCAGGTAGACGTAGTTCGCCCCCGCCCCGGTGGCGTCGGCGTAGGAGCTCGCGTGGCTGCCGGGCTCGGGCGCGGGCGCCCACATGGCGATCTCAGGGTTGGGCAGCACGCGGTCGGCGATCGAGCGCAGCGCCGACCTCCAGCCAGCGTCGAGCAGGGCATTCCCGCCCAGGACGAGCGCTGCGGAGAGGAGGACGAGCACGGCGGCGAGCGGCTTCCTACGCATCTGCCCTCCCGTCCTCGAAGCGGCAGAACCAGGCGATAAGGACGGCGGCGGTTGCCAGGGTGAGCACGAGGCCAGCGAGCGCAGTCGTGAGGAGAGGGCCCGCCGCGCGTGCGGCGTCGATGAAGGCCTCCACCCCGAGCGACCCCAGGCGCGCGGGCCAGGCGAGCGGCACCCAGCTCAGGGGCGTCGCCAGGGCACCGGTGAGCTCGCCGGTCATGAGGCCGTGCGCAAGTCCTCCCACTGAGAAGAACGCGAGGAGCATTCCCGCCGCGCCGGCGCCGATGGCGGCGTTGCGGCCGAGGCGCAGGGCCACGCCGAGCCCCAGCGCGTAGAGGGGCAGGCTGCCCAGCACGATGCCCGCCCAGGCGGCCGCAAGCGGAGCGGGCCCGAGCGGCAGGCGCCCGGCGACGGCGAGCACGGCCCCGAACACGCCGAGCGCCACGGCCAGCGCGCCCGCGCCGAGCGCCGCAAGGGCGAGTAGCTTCGCCGCGACGGCGCGCCCGCGCGAGGGGACCGCCGTGAGGTTGGCGAGGCGCCCGGCAGCGCGCTCCTCGTCCACGGCGAGCCCGCAGACGATGGCGGACATAAGCGGCATGAGGGCGCCGAGGAACTGGGCGTAGGCGTCCACGCCCAGCGCCGGGTCCCATCGGGTCATGGAGAAGTACTCGCCGCAGGCAAGACCGGCTGCCAGGCCGCAGACGAGGTGCACCACTGCGAGCGGGGAGCGCGCCAGGCGCAGGGCCTCGGAGAGCAGGGCCCGCGAGAGAGTCATGCGTGGCGTCGGGTCGGAGAGACGTGTCACGGCCATCACCTCTCCTCGGAGCGCGCGAACCAGGCCGCGCCCGCCGCCGTGAGCGCGGCGAACGCGAGCGCGCAGACCGCAAGGCCCGCCAGTGTAAGCATGCCGTCCGCCGCGAGCGCCCCGCCGAGCGCCATGTCCGCCGCGAGTGGCTCGCCGCTCGGCAGCACGGGGATGAAGCTCGTGGGGATGACCATACTCGCCGACGGCGGAAAGAGCTGCGGCAGCGGCACCAGCGACCAGGCGAACCCACCCATGAGCTGCGCGGCGAGCGGGCAGAAGATGCCCGCGAGCATGCCGAACCGCGCCGTGAGGAAGAGCCCTGCGGGGATCATCCACGCCGCGGTCACCGTGTTGGCGAGCGCGCAGAGGAGCATCGTGAGCGTGCCCGCGGCCGTGAGGCCCTGCGAGGAGAACGCCGATCCCGCGAGGTAGATGCCGAAGACCACGAGGTTCGAGAGCGTACAGAGCGCGAGGCACCAGAGCGCCTTGGCCCACCAGGCGCGCCCGAGTGGGAAGCCCAGGCCCAGAAGCCCCCGCATCCGCGTGCGCGCGTCCGCCCGCGCGACGCACGCCACCACGAGCGAGAGAGCCACAGGCAGGAAGAGCGCGTACCAGTAGTTCCACGCGCTGAAGATCTGCACGCCCCGGTAGGGCATCGCGCCGAGCAGCGGCATCGGCAGTGCCATGAGAACGGCCAGGCGAACCGGTGCCGCGTGGCGCGACTTCAGGGCCTCGGCGAGCAGGCCCGCGAGCAGGCCGCCTTTCTCGCCCGTCATGCCGCCACCTCCCCGCGCGCTCGACGCCCCTCCCGGCAGACGCTCATGAAGAGTTCCTCGAGGTCCTGCCCGGGCCGAAGCGCATCCTCGTAGGCGAGGTGCCCCCCGTAGATGATGCCGATGGTGTCAGCCATCTGCTGCACCTCGGAGAGGATGTGGCTCGAGACGATCACCGTCGTACCCGCCGCCGCGAAGCCGCGGATCTGGTCGCGCAGCTCCTCGATGCCGATGGGGTCGAGGCCGTTGGTGGGCTCGTCGAGCACGAGCAGGCGTGGCCGAGCGATCAGCGCCAGCGCGAGCCCCAGGCGCTGCCGCATGCCCATCGAGAAGCGCCCGGCGCGCTTCTTCCCGGTGTCCGCGAGGTCCACGGCGGCGAGCACCTCATCTACGCGGCTCTCGGGAAGGCCCAGCAGCGTGGTGCGCACGCGCAGGTTCTCGCGCGCGGTGAGGTTGGGGTAGAGCGGCGCCTCCTCGATGAGGCTGCCGATTGCGTAGAGGTCCTCGCGGCGCCAGGCGTGCCCGGCAAAGAGGATCTCTCCGGCCGTCGGCCGCAGCATCCCGCAGATCATCTTGAGCGTTGTCGACTTGCCGGCGCCGTTGGGGCCGAGCAGCCCGTACACCTCGCCCTCGCGGATATGAAGGCTCATGTCGGCCACGGCGTCCTGCGCCTGGTCGCCGCGGCCGAAGCGCTTGGTGAGCCCGCGCGTCTCGAGCATGTAACCCATGGATTCGTCCTTTCTCTTCCGGGCGCGCGGGCCGAGTCGCCGTACCCGCGCGCCTTACCTTTCGGGTTCACCATCCATGGTGGGGCGCGTTTCTAACGAAGCCGTAACGGCCGTTGGGCTCTTTTGGCGCCAGCCCTTCTCGACCTGCGCGCCACTCATGGTATGTTTATCGTGATAATAAGGACGGAGGTGCCCGTGGCACGCAATAGGTACCCGGAGGAGACGGTCGAGAAGATCAGGGGTGACGGCCCAGCGAGTGTTATTTTGCGAGCTAGGCGCATCGAAAGCGACCTTTCGTGGTATAAACTACTTGCCGGAAGCCGCGGCTTTCAGAGTACGGCTTACGTGTACGTTTAACCTCCGTGGGCGACGGGGTGCCGCAAGGCGTAGAATATCGCCCACCTGTAGGGGCCTGCAGCGATGCGGGCCCCGCTTCGTATGAAGGGGGCGCAACCGATGAAGATCGTATCCATCTCCCAGGACTTCTTCGATCTCGTCGAGGGCGACCGCGAGCTCATGCTTAAGCACAATCGTCCCTGCATCGTGGTGGTGAGGCTGCGTTTCCGCGGGAAGCGCAGGGACTTCGCCGTGCCGCTGCGTTCCAACATCGCCCCTAACGTGCCCAAAGACCAGTACTTTGCGTTGCCACCCCGCCCCACGACGCGCCCCGGCTGCCGCCACGGCATCCACTACATCAAGATGTTCCCCATAACCAAGGCCTACCAGCGCCGCTTCAGGACCGAGGGCTCGGCCTACTACGAGACGCTCCAGCGCATCATCGATAGCAACACCAAGCGCATTGTCTCCGAGTGCCAGGCGTACCTCGACCGCTACGAGCGCGAGGGAAGGCCCCGCTTTGCCGTCGACATCGACCGCATCGTGGGGCTGCTGGAGGGCGAGAAGTAGGGCACCTCGGCTCAGTCTCGAGCCATGCGGAGTCGCTCCGCATTTTTGAACGCCGCGTGTGCGTCCCAAATACTTGAGAAACAAGCTGTGAAGTGCGGTGGCGCGCCCGTGCCCGTGCATAGCCGTCGCCATCAGCGTCTACGCGGCGTCGGCTTCAAGTGGAACTGGCGCCGCTGCTGTATATGGTTTGCCTTGCTGAAAATGGTGATCAATGCCCGCGATACTTCTGCTTGCGCTTCAACTTTCGCTGCTCGAAGCGCGTCTCCGCCTCATCCGCGCGACGCTGACTTCTTGCTTGAGCCGACTCCCGCTTCATCGCTTCCCGCTGTGCCGCGAGCGCCTGTTGTGCCTTGGTACTCACCGCGGGCCGTTTAAGGGCTTTCGCTGCCTCGCGAGCGCGCCGCTTGGGGTTCTTCGCGGGCTTGCTCGCCTCGGTCGAATCGTGATCGAAGAACGAGAGCTTCGCCCATTTGTTGACGACGAATCGCAGGATCTCCTCAGTGGACGGTTCTGCGCCGAAGACGATGCGGGCGACGCCGTATCTGCCGTCCTCGACATGCTCCGCCAGCCCGACCCAGAATTGGCCGTCGTGATATACGGTCAGGGTGGACGACACGCTGATCTGCATGGCTGGTTCCTCCTTTATGTAGATGACCATGCAGAGAAGGGACAACCAAGGAGGCAGGTTACTGATGCGGACTCCCGCACGCCCACGACTACCCGACGGGGACTGTGTTTTCATCTCTGGTGGTTGGATTGTAGCACGTGCGAATGCGCCCGGCATCGCTGCTGGCATGGCGCTACTGGGATTCGCTCCTCGATGCATCCTTGTGCACATTGCCTTCTCGGTTTCGAAACTTTAGAAATAATCGAGTTTCGAAACCGAGAAGGAGTGGATTATGGCTTGGGTAGACCGCAATACGTACCGACTCCACCGTGTTGGAGAGGCTGGCCGAGTACATGATGGACAACTCCGGCAACCTCAACTCGCCCAACAACATCGCCAACGTCCTCGACGCCAACAGGGTTCCCATCAACCACGTCACCGTCGGGCGCTATATCTCGTACCTCCGCGACGCTTTCGTCTTCTATGAGGCGAAGCGCTACGACATCAAGGGAAAGAAGTACATCACTAACCGAAGAGGACTCCTCACCGAATTCCCTTGAGATCGGGCGGCATTATTGAGCGTGGGCGTTATCGTAGGTATCTTTGATTTCTTCCGGCAAATTGTTGGGAATCAGTGCCTTCACTCTATCCTCGTTGCCATCTTGAATCGCCTGCTCGTAGTACCAGCATTTGAACTTCAGCATGTCCAGCGCGCGGTTCATGTTCTCGATCTCCGACTCCATATGGGCCTTCCGCTCCTCGAACATGGCCTTGCGCTGGGGGTATGTTGATGGACCCTCTGCACACCATTCCATGAACAGCCGGATGTCCTTGATCTCCATTCCCGCCTTCTTCAGGCATTCGATGACCCGAAGCGCCTCGAGTTCCGTATCGCCGAATCGGCGAATGCCGGACGTCCGCTCCAGCCCCGGGAACAATCCCTGCTTGTCGTAATACCGCAGCGTGGAAACGGGCAAACCGAACATCTCCGCCACCTGTCCGATTGTGTACATGGTTCCTCCGGATAAATCTCGAATTCACTCCTTGACCTAAAGTCAGGTTTAGGTATTACCTTCATTTTCGTCAATATAAATCGGTAGCGCAAGGGGTGGTCCGTAATGGACAAAACGGTATTCGCCGGCGGCGTGAACGGTGTGGGCGATATCGTCGGGCATCCCGTTCTAGAGTGGGCGCAACGAATGGGCATGGAAATCTAGGCGGGCTACTTGGTCGCGCGGAGACAGATTCGTGTCCAGAACCATCGATAGGAGGAAATCGATCATGGCAATTAAGCAGACGGCGGGTAGAGATGCCCTGGGGGAGTTCGCCCCCAAATTCGCACAGCTCAACGACGATGTGCTGTTCGGCGAGGTGTGGAGCCGAGAGGGCGAGCTCTCCCTGCGGGACCGTAGCATCGTGACGGTGGTGGCCCTGATGGCGCAGGGCCTGACGGACTCTTCGTTCCAATATCATCTGATGTCCGCAAAGAACAATGGCGTGACCAGGACGGAGATAGCGGAAATCCTTACACATGCGGCGTTTTACGCAGGATGGCCCAAGGCGTGGGCGGCCTTTCGCATGGCGAAGGAGGTCTGGGCGGATAGCGATGCTGCTGATGCAAGAGCTAAGCACCAAAACGAGATGGCCTTTCCTATCGGCGCCCCCAACGACGCATTTGCGAAGTACTTTATCGGGCAAAGCTACCTCGCGCCCCTTTCCACCAATCAGGTCGGCGTCTACAACGTGACGTTCGAGCCCGGCTGCCGCAACAACTGGCACATCCATCACGCCAAAAGCGGCGGCGGACAGATCCTTGTCTGCGTGGCTGGTCGAGGGTTTTACCAGGAATGGGGTAAACCGGCACAGGAGCTGCGCCCTGGCGATGTAGTAAATATTCCCGCGGGCGTAAAGCATTGGCACGGAGCCGCGCCCGACAGCTGGTTCTCCCATCTCGCGCTGGAGGTTCCGGGCGAGGAGACCTCCAACGAGTGGTTGGAGCCCGTGGACGACGAGGAATACCTTACAGCGGCTGACAAGGAGGCTTAAACTTTGACACCCGAATCAGAGCCATCGCTTCTATGGGCGTGATGTCCGGGCTGATGAAAGCGCAAAAGCCTCGCCACGTTACTCGTCTCCCACCCGCGCCACCGAGAGCAGGGTGCGCAAGTCGGCCTGGATCGCCTCTGCTTTGCTTCCGAGCTGCAGCGGAGCCGAGTCGCCCGAGATGTTTACGCTCAGCAGGTGCGCATCCGGCAGCTTTGCGGTCATGCTCCAGAATGGGAGCGTGATGATACCGGGGGTCATTTCGCCCACGCCAAGTTCCAGCAACAGCACGCGGCAATCGCTGCGCTCGCGCACGAAGCGCTCATATCGTTCGATACTCTCGCGCCATGCCGCGCCCTGCAGAAATGTGTCGTCGCGCACCCACGGCACAAGCTGCCAGCCGCAATGCGGGCAGCGGGGAACGTCCTCGCTGCGTACCTCAAACCTCTCCATCCCGGCAATCATGCGCTCAACGTAGGGGCTCGCGTCGAAGAGCTCGTCGCAGCATGGCTGCTTGCACTGAAGGTATGCGAAGCTTCCCTGGTAGTTGCAGGTCCTCTCGGCGGGGAAGGCCTTTTCGACCTGGGTGTCCACATTGGTGCTCAGGATGAAGTAATCCTTATGGCCGATGAGGGACCGCAGGTCGAGATAGGGTTGTGAGGCCGGCTCGCGCAGCATGAAATCGATGTATCGCGCGTAGTAGGCCCATTGCTGCTCGAGGCTGGGGTAGAGGTGATAGAAGCCGTCGAAAAGGCTCTTGAAGCCAAAGGCTTTCTGCCAGTCCGCCATTCCGGCACACGTCATGCCCGCATGGTTGTAATGGTTGAACCCGGCGGCGCTCGACATACCCGAGCCGATGCCGACGATGATGGCGTCGGCATCGTCGATGAGGCTTCGAAGCCTCATCGCTTCTCTTTCTAGAGGTGGCATCGAACGATCTCCTCGAAAGCCGGGGTCATATCGCCGTCAACGAGAATTGTCTCGCACGAAGCGTCGGGCGTCAGAGCCTGACTGTAGTTGAACACGATGTAGGTGGCGTGTTCGCAGGCGTTCGCGACCCGAGCGAGCATGCGCTTTATGACGCCGTTGCGCAGCCCCACGCCAAGTTCGAGGATGGCAACCTTGTGGTTGCGATGCGCTTGCACAAGGTGCGCGAGATCTTCGAGCTGCGCCATGGCGAGGGCATCTGGGTGGGCGAGACGCTGCTCGTCAATCGACGTGCACGTACTCCCCTCCGTCTCGAGCACGTGGTTCTCGTTGAACCCTGCGCGTGCGAAGTGCCCGTCAATATTGCATGTGATCACGAAGGTATCAGCGTGCTCCGTAAGATGCCGCAGCCCGTTCATGATTGGGCCGGGCTCATACTCGACATACTCCTTTTGATGGAATCGATCGGCCCATCGGCGTCGCACGTTTGCATCCGGAGAGGTGAGCCCCTGCAGTATGCAGCCGATGCCATCAGCCTGGGCGAGGTCTCCGTACGCTTCTTGGAAATGAGCATCGGCGTAGAAGAGGTTGAGCCCCTCTGCCATGTCGAGCCCGTTGCTGGCGCCGATGATGATAAGATCCGCCTCGGCAAGTGCCTGGCCGATACGAACCGCTTTTACCGTTTCCATGCGCTACCTACCCAGCGTCTTGCGCACGTCGGCGAGCACGTCGGCGATATCGGCACGAACGGCGAGCCCCCGATCCTCGATTGCACGGGGGAGAAACTGCGTCCTGTTGTTCACGGCGATGTAGCCAGCCTGCGGCAACTGCGCCGTGAGGGCCCAGAACGGCTCCTGGATAAACGCAGGCGTCATGCGGCCCACGCCCAGCTCGAGGAAAAGGATCCTCTGCCGCGCGTGCGCGTCGAGCCAGTCGGACACCTTGCGGTACTGCTCCTCGTAGAGCTCGCCCTGCAGGAAGTTGCCGTAGCCGCGAACCCAAGGGAACGCCTCTGCCCCGCAGTGCGGGCAGCGTGGCACGAATTCTGTCGGAACCTCAAGGCCGTCTCCCATGGCCTCTACCATGCGGGAGACCGGCTCGACCGCGTCCCACACCTCGCCGGTGCAACAGTGGGAGCACTGGAAGAAGCGGTGATCGCCTTGGATCTCTGCTACCTTCTCCCAAGGGTAGATTTTCATGAACTGCGTGTCCTGGTTGGTGGTGAGAACGAAGAAGTCTTTCTCGGTAAGAATGGCGTCGAGATCTTTGTAGGGCTCGCGCAGCGGGGCGTTGAGCGTGGTGTCGAGGAAGGTGGCAAGGTAGCCCCAGCGCGACTCGGCGGTGGGCCAGCGGTAGGACGACCCTTCAAAAGCGCCCCTGAAACCGTAGCGCTCGGCGAATTTGCCGAAATGCCTGCGATAGGTCGCGTTGTCTTCGTAGTAGAAGTCGCCGCCGCCCGCCGCGGAGAGCCCAGAGGCCCCGCCTACAAGCACGCAATCGGCTTCATCGATCATGCGGGCAAACGTTTCGATTTGCTGGTCGTAGCGCTCGGGCTCGCGGGCACTCAGTTCATAGGGCGTGCCGCCGGTGCGGTAGGCGGCCTGATGGGAAAACGATTGGTTGGTGAGTTCGATAACGAGCCGCTCGTATAGAGTCACTTGATACTCTCTTTCAACTACAATGAACAGGTGTCTATAAAAAGTATCAGTGTTGATTTGCGTCAGAGCAATGAACAGTTTCGAGCTGCTGTCGATAAACGAGCGGCTTCTGGATATTGTTGAGCGCTGCAATTGGAGGGGCCATGGAATCGGGGAAGATCGATCGTCGCCGACGCTATACGCTTTCGGTCATACGGGAGGCGTTCTTTGCGCTGCTGGCCGAGGTCGGCTTCGCGAAGATGACGGTGGCGGATATTTGCCGCTGTGCCGATATCAACCGCGGCACGTTCTATTTGCACTACGAGGACAAGTTCGCGCTGCTTGATGCACTTATCGACGAGGCCCTGGCGGCGGCGCCCCCGCTTGAGGGAACGGAGGCGGAGGCTCTCTGCCAGCGCCCGCCGGCAAACGATGACTATTATCTGCTCTACTCGGATGACGATGCATACGCCCGGGTGGCACAGCGCGTCGTCGAGCGCGGCGCTGAGCAGATGGTTCCCTCGATCATGGAGGAGACCGGGCTCTCGCGCGAGGACGCCTATCTGCTCTTCGTTCACAACGTCCAGGGAAATCTCGCGGTCAACCGCCTGCTCGGTTGGAGGCGAGGGCCCGAGTTCGCCCACGCCCAGGAGCTGCTCAGCGCCTATTCCGAAGGGGGCATGCGGGCGGTATCGGCCCCTTGCACACCGATCGCGAATTAGAACATGATAGCGTCGTCGGCCGTGAAGGCATCAAGGGATCCCTGCTTGACCTGAATGCAGACGTATGTGATGCCCGAGTCGGATGCGGCGCGGAACTGACGGTGTGCGGCGGGGGAAATGCGCAGCCAGTCGCCGGCTGCAAGCTCGATTTCCTCACCGTCGATCGTGACCGAGCCGGCGCCTTCGAGCACGCCATAGATTTCCTCGTTTTCCTTGTGTGCATGGACGAACGGAACGCCAGCGCCGGCGGGAAGATTGTTGACACTCACCTCTGCCCCGGTAAGCCCGAGCACTTCGTGCAGCTCGACACGGCTCTCATTACCGATGTGGGTCCTTGCATAATTAGCCATAATGGTTCCTCTCTTGGGGTTGATGTACCTTGCAGGCATCTCCTGCGTGAGTTATATTCAACGCGAAGGCGAATGCAAATACGAGTACGCACATATTTGTAACTGCGTACTTTTTTGTGAAACCGGTATGGTCAAGGAGGTTGGGTCTCCCGTGATGGCGAAAGAGGAGCTTCCGGAGTGTCCGGTCGCAACGGCGGTAACGCTCATTGGCGGCAAGTGGAAGCTGCTCATTATCCGTAACTTGCGCGTACGCCCCTGGCGTTTCAACGAGTTGCGCCGCAGCCTTGAGGGGATCTCTCAGAAGGTGCTTACCGACAGCCTGCGGCAGATGGAGGATGATGGGCTGGTCTTTCGCCATGACTATGGCGAGAATCCTCCCCGCGTTGAGTATGGCCTTACCGAGCTCGGCCGCCAGATGATGCCCATCATGGACTCGCTCGCAGACTTCGGCGCTTATTACAAGACGGTCGTTTCGTAGCGGACGCTCTGCTTAGGGGGCGGAAAACCGCTACGAGGGTGCTAACGAAGACCTGTCCCGAATCAACGTGCGCCTGCGGCATGAAAGAGGGGAATCCTATGAATATCGTTGTATTGAGTGGTAGCCCGCGCAAGGGCGCCAATACCGACACCATGGTCGAGGCGTTTGCCGAGACCGCGCGCGAGGCCGGCCATACGGTCGAGGTCATCCGCGTTGCCAGTAAGAAAATCGCTGGTTGCCTGGGGTGTCAGTATTGCTTCGCCCATGAGGGCACTTGCGTGCAGAAGGATGACATGGCCGACGTGATCGAGTCAATGAAAGACGCAGATATGGTCGTCTTCGCTTCGCCTATCTACTGGTTTGATATCACTGCGCAGGAGAAGGCCGCCATCGACCGCCTGTACGCCTTCGGTGCCACGGGCTTCCCGTTCACCAAGACGGCCCTTTTGCTCGATAGCCACAGCGAAGGCGTCTATGATGCGGCGATCGCTATGTACAAGTCAACCTGCGCGTACTGCAAGTGGGAGGACCAAGGCATTATCACCATCAGCGGTATGACCGAGCGCGATAGCATGGCATCGTCGCCCAAGTTGGAAGAGGTGCGAGAGCTCGCTCGCAAGCTCGCCTAAGGACAAGAAGAACGCATGGCAATCGGTGTTGGTGGAAAATGCTTGCTATCCTTATCAAGAGGAATGCTGATTGCCATGCGTTGATGCTTCCGCGGACAATTCCGGCGTGCTAAAACGCCTTCTCGTTCAAGAATTCCCTGAACGCGGGAATGTCAAAGCCAACGAGACCACGCCCGCGCTCTCCAATGACGCCGTCCTCCAGGAGGCGGCGTTTGTATTGGCTTGCGTAGTTGCTGGCGACGCCCATGCGTTTGGCTATCTCCGAGACCCTGCTGGGGCCAGAATCGGGCAGCATCGCGAGCAAAAACTCAATGTCTTTATCGGAAAGCTCCCGATAGGTCGTTTCGAGAGAAGCCCGATGCCATGCTTCTCGAGTTGCCTGAAGATGCCATTCATGCGCGTGCGCCAGTTGCCCTGAGCCTCTTGAGCATATGTCCAATCGATGCCCACTGGGCCAATTTGAACACCGTTTATGCGCGCGTGAGGCTGTGAGAGGTAGCTATCTGCGGCTTCTTTGGTTCGCTCGATAATATCTTCGAGCATGCCTGGCATGGCGGAGACATTTGCTGCGATCCAGTCGTGTTCAAGCGCCGTTTCTGAAAGGAGCGAGAGAAGCGCCGTCTTGCCCGTTCCCCTTGCGCCAGTAAAAATGGTCGACAGGTTGGGATCTCCCGGGCCGTTGATAAAGCCACGGTTGATGTCACGCAGGATATGCTCGCGACCCGCTAGAAAGGGAGGGACGCTTCCGAACGTCGGGGTAAAGGGGTTCTTGCTGTACTCCACGGTAGCTCCTTTGCAAGTTTTGCTAATTTTTGCAAGTTTTGCTAACGACTGACCAAAGGGCATCGAAGCAGTGGCGCTGACATTTTTTACGCAGAAAAATAAGCAGAAATCAATTTATCTGCGTTAAAAAATAGTTGAGAAGAAAAACGACGAGTCCCGGGCGCAATGCCGTTGCGTTCCGGGCCTCGTCGCTTTGCGAAGTATCTAACGATCTCGTTGCCGTCGTCCTAGTCAAACAAACTCGGCATGTCGTTTTCCTTCATGAGGGCGCCGGCGGAGGGGAGACTCTGCGCGGTGAACTTCTCGGCAGAGACGCCGGCGCCAAGAATCTCTTCGGTTGTGCCGACGGTGGTGACCGAGCGGCCCTTCTTGGCCGTAAAGGCCTGGACGCCCTGCGTGTTGGTGGTCGTCTTGGTCTTGAGCAGCGACGTGTTGAAGTTCATCAGGCGGTAGTCGCTCGAGACCAGCGCGATGTCGCGGTCCTCCTTGAGCACCTGGGCATACAGCAGCTTGCTGCCGCCGTAGATGGCGTTTTTGAGGCGCTTGCGGTTGGTCTTGGTAACGTATCCAGAAAGTGCGACGCGAACCACACGACCGTTCTCAAAGACAAACAGCACATCGGCCTTGTAGTCCTCGGGGTCGATGACCCAGATGACGCTCTCGTCGGGTTCCATCTCAAGATCGGTCGGCAGGTACGATCCCAGCTGTGCCGACTTGGTGTCCTCAAATGCCGCAACCTTGCACTTGTACACCTGGCTCTTGTTGGTAAACACGAGCAGCTCGTGGGTGTTGGAGGACGGGAACTCGATAAAGGGCTTGTCGCCGTCCTTGTACTTGAGCGTGGTCGCCTTCTTGAGCACGCGATCCGTCATCTTCTTAAGGTAGCCATCGCGCGAGAGCATGATGGTGACCGGGTATTCCTCGACCTCGGGCTCCAAGCTTACCTCGATAACCTCATGGGGCTCGATTCTGCCCGTGCGGCGCGGCATCACGTACTTCTTGTTGACCGCGGCCAGCTCGTCGCTGATGACCTTCTTGATGTTCTCCTCGCTGGAGAGAATCTCCTCAAGCTCGGCAATCTCGCCCTCAAGCTTGGCGATGTCCTTGGTGCGGTTGAGAATGTACTCCTCGTTGATGTTGCGGAGCTTGAGCTCGGCAACAAACTCGGCCTGCGTCTCGTCAATGTCGAAACCCGTCATAAGGTTGGGTACGACCTCGGCCTCGAGCTTGGTGCCGCGGATGATGGCGATGGCCTTGTCGATGTCGAGCAGAATCGCCTCGAGGCCGTGCAGCAGGTGCAGGCGCTCGGACTTTTTTCCCAGGTCAAAGTTAATGCGGCGACGCGTGGACTCAATACGCCACTTGACCCACTCGTGCAGGATCTGACGCACGCCCATAACGCGAGGGTAACCATCGACCAACACGTTGAAGTTGCACGAGAACGAATCCTGCAGCGTGGTCGAGCGATAGAGCTTGGCCATGAGCTTGTCGGGGTCGACACCGCGCTTAAGGTCGATGGCGATGCGCAGGCCCGAAAGGTCGGTCTCGTCGCGGATATCGGCGATCTCCTTGACCTTGCCTTCCTTGGAGAGCTTGACGATGCGCTCGATGATGACATCGGTCTTGGTGGTGTAGGGAATCTCGTAGACCTCGATGATGCGCTCTTCGGGGATCCAACGCCAGCGGGAGCGAATCTGGAAACTACCAAGGCCGGTCTCGATGATCTTCTCCATCTCCTCGCGGCGGTAGATAATCTCGCCGCCGGTCGAGAAGTCGGGCATGGGCATATACTCGAGCAGGTCGCAGTCGGGATCCTTGAGGTAATGCATCGTGGCAGTACAGACCTCGTTGAGGTTGAAGCCGCAGATATCGGATGCCATGGCGACGCCGATGCCTTTGTTGGCCGAAACCAGAATATTGGGGAACGTGGTGGGCAGCAGGCGCGGCTCCTTCATGGCGCCGTCGTAGCTGTCAACGAAGTCGACCGGGTCCTTGTCGATGTCCTTGAAGATCTCGGCGCTGATGGGGGAGAGCTTGGCCTCGGTGTAACGCGAGGCGGCGTAGCTCAGGTCGCCCGAATAGTACTTGCCAAAGTTGCCCTTCGACTCCACAAAGGGGGCGAGCAGCGCTTCGTTGCCGGTGGCTAGACGCACCATCGTCTCGTAGATCGCGGCGTCGCCGTGCGGGTTGAGCTTCATGGTCTGACCCACGATGTTGGCGCTCTTTTGGCGCTCGCCCTTGAGCAGACCCATTTTGTACATGGTGTAAAGCAGCTTACGGTGCGAGGGCTTAAAGCCGTCGATCTCGGGGAATGCACGCGAGACGTTGACGCTCATGGCGTAGGGCATGTAGTTGACCTCGAGCGTCTGCGTGATCGGCTGGTCAGTGACCTCGGAGTGCAGGCCGATGACGTTCTCGGCGTTGACCTGCTTTTTCTTTGGCTGGGTTTTCGTCTTCTTCTTTGCCACGATTTCCTCTTGAACTTCTTATGGCCGTCGTTATCGATTTGCTGCTATTGCAGGTCTAGCTGGTCCAGATATTCCTTGCCGTGCTCGGAGATATGGCGCTTGCGGCCTGCCTCGTCGTTGCCCAGCAATAGGTTGAACATGGTCTCCATCTTGGTGACGTCCTCGGGTTCCACCTTGATCAGACGACGCGTCTCGGGGTTCATGGTGGTGAGCCACATCATGTCCGGATCGTTCTCACCAAGACCCTTGGAGCGGTTGATGGAGCACTTCTGGTCGCCGATTTCCTTAAGAATGCCGTTCTTTTCGAGCTCGGTGTAGGCAAAGTAGGTCTTCTCTTTGCAGTTGATCTCGTAGAGCGGCGACTCGGCGATATACACGTAGCCCTCGTCGATAAGCGTGGGCACCAGGCGGTAGAGCATGGTGAGCACGAGCGTGCGGATGTGATAACCGTCGACGTCGGCGTCCGTACAGATGATGACCTTGTTCCAGTTGAGGTTGTCCAGGTCAAAGGCGCCAAGGTTCTTGATGCGCTTGTCTTTGATCTCCACGCCGCAGCCCAGCACGCGCATGAGGTCCATGATGATGTCGGACTTAAAGATACGCGGGTAGTCCTCCTTCAGGCAGTTGAGGATCTTGCCGCGGACGGGCATAACACCCTGGAACTCGGCATCGCGCGACGTGCGAATGGCGCCTGCTGCCGAGTCACCCTCTACGATGTAGATCTCGCGGCGGCTCTTGTCCTTGGAGCGGCAATCGATGAACTTTTGCACACGGTTGGCCATGTCGGTCTTCTGCTGCAGGTTGGTCTTGATGCTCTGGCGCGTCTTCTCGGCGTTCTCGCGCGAGCGCTTGTTGATGAGCACCTGCTCCATGATCTTGTTGGCGGCATCTTTGTTCTCGATCAAGTAGGTCGAGAGGCGTTCCTTAAAGAATGCCGTCATGGCCTGCTGGATAAAGCGGTTATTGATGGCCTTCTTGGTCTGGTTTTCGTAGGACGTCTGGGTGGAGAAGCAGTTGGTCACCAGTACCAGGCAGTCCTGGACGTCTTGCCACTTAATGCCGCTCTCGTTTTTGTTGTACTTGCCCTGTTGCTTAATGTAGGCATCGATGGCGCTGGTCAGAGCGCTGCGGGCGGCTTTCTCGGGCGAGCCGCCGTTCTCGAGCCACGATGAGTTGTGATAGTACTCCTGCATCATGAAGGTGCGCGAGAAGCACATGCACGCGGTGATCTTTACGTTGTAGTCGGGCAGGTCCTCACGGTCGCGACCGCGACGGTCGGCCTCGATAAAGAAGGGCTCGGTGAGGTAGTCGGTACCGACCTTCTCGAGAACATAGTCCTCGATGCCCTTGGGATAGCAGAAGTCCTCTTCGGAGAACTCGCCGTCGTCGCCCTCGATACGCAGGCGGAAGGTCACGTTGGCGTTGACCACGGCCTGGCGGCGCATGGTCTCGCGATACCAATCGTGGGGGATGCTGATGGAGGTAAAGACCTCAAGATCGGGACGCCACTTGATGGTGGTACCGGTACGGTTCTCGTTGCTGGGCTCAATCTCGAGTGCCTTCTTTTTGGCACCGACGACCTTGCCTTTTTTAAAGTGCAGGGAGTACCTGTTGCCGTCGCGCCAAACCGTGACGTCCATGTACTCGGACGCATACTGGGTCGCGCAGGAGCCCAGGCCGTTGGTGCCGAGCGAGAAGTCGTAGTCGCCGCCCTGGTTGTTGTTATACTTGCCGCCGGCGTAGAGTTCGCAGAAGACGAGCTCCCAGTTAAAGCGCTTCTCGGAAGGGTTCCAGTCGAGCGGGCAGCCGCGGCCATTGTCCTCTACCTGGATAGAGCCATCGCGAAAGGCGGTAAGGGTGATGAGCTTGCCGTAGCCCTGGCGCGCCTCGTCAACGGCGTTGGACAGGATCTCGAAGGCAGCATGCGCGCAGCCATCGAGTCCGTCCGAGCCAAAGATGACGGCGGGGCGCAGGCGTACGCGCTCCTCGTCCTTGAGCTGGCGGATACTGTCGTTACCATAGTTTGCGGTGTTTTTTGCCATACTCGCTCTCTCGGTGCTCCCTTGCTGCGTTTAAGTCATATAGATAGTCAAGGTAGCATAGCCCAGCCCACAGGCGATTCCAACCAACACGAAATCCATCGAACAATCGTTCGGAGTATATAGACTGATAATACGATATTGGAAAAAATAGCTGAATGAAATCAATAGATATTTGATTCCATTTAGTAGAACCTCATATATACTAAACAAAAACGAATCAGAAGAGCTTTTATTTAATAGAACGGTGATGATATGAAGATTATCGAACGTCCTCAATATATGGAAGCGCTTCTTGGCGCTAAGGGAACGCCGGACATCAAGGTTATTACCGGCATTCGTAGGTGCGGCAAATCTGTTCTACTGGAAGCTCTTGCCGATCGCATTCGTGAGGCCGGCCCCGATGCCAATATTATCCGCATCAATTTCAATCTCCTCGAATTCGAGGAACTAACGGATTATCGAGCATTGCATCGCTACGTTGAGGAAAGCTATTGCGAGGGCCTCGATAACATTGTGATGATTGATGAGGTGCAAACTTGCGTTGGGTTCGAAAAAGCGGTCAACAGCCTTCATGCATCGGGTAAATACGATATCTACGTTACTGGCTCCAACGCTTTCTTGCTTTCGAGTGACTTGGCGACGCTTTTTCGCGGGCGGACATATGAGGTCGAAGTATTTCCGTTCTCGTTGCTTGAGTTTTCGACATATCACGGAATTCATAACCCGGACGAAGCGCTTGACCGATATTTGAGAGAGGGCGGAATGCCTGGCTCGTATTTGTATCCTAGCGAGCGAGCTCGCTATCGATATATTGCGAACGTGCTAGATGTCTTGGTTTTGCGTGATGTGGAAGAAAAGCATGGGGTTCGTAACAAAGTGCAACTAGAACGTGCATGCGATTTCCTAATGGACAATATCGGTAACATATCTTCTGTTAGTGGGATTGCGGCTGCGCTGGATGCTGCCGGAACGCGCGTTTCCGTGGCAACGCTCGCCCAGTACCTCGGATTTTTATGCCAGGCCTTTGCGTTCTATCGAGTGCGCCGCTATGACGTAGGCGGTAAAAAGTACCTCGCTTCGGGTGATAAATACTATTTATCGGATCATGCAATCAGATACGCAAAACTTGGAACTAAAAAACTCGACTTCGGGCATGTATATGAAAATATGGTCGCTTTAGAGCTCCTAAGACGCGGTTGGGAAATCTATATCGGGGTGCTTTATAAGAAGGAAATCGACTTCGTGGCAATTCGTCGCGATGAGCGAGTGTATATCCAAGTTAGCGATGACATTTCGCGTCAGGAAACCTTTGAGCGCGAAGTGGCACCTCTGCTTGCGATACGTGATGCGTATCCCAAGATGGTCATTGCGCGAACAAAGCACGAGGCTGTTGATTATGAGGGGATTAAGGTGGTCGACCTCGCCCGATGGCTGATGGGGGAGGGGTCGGATGTCGAATAGCGGGCGGTGGACGCCTATCTAAATCATTGCGCTGCTCGGGCGCCTTGAGGGTCTTCTTAATAATGCGGGTGAGCCCACGCTCCTTACCGATGAATTCCACTTACTCGTTTCTGCCCGAGTAAGTTTGAAGACGGATGAGCCCGCTTCATTTTGTTTGCGGCTTGATACGTTTGTCGAAAAGTGCCGCGTGGATGGCTCAAATCGAACATTGGGACAGGCGTCTCATTTTATGGGCCGAGGGCGTGCGTATATGAGCCTTTTTGGTCCATAGGGGATGCTGGGCGGTTGCTAGTTGGGCCACGGGTCACTTCGCCTGTGCCGCATTTCGTCATACGCTCATAGTGGAAGCCGATGTCACGGAGTCGACTTGCGACTCGGGCAACGGATGAGCTGCAAGCCGAAAGGAGCGGTGAGGATGATGAAGCCCGTGACAAGGAAGCTGCTGTTAGGAATTCCCGCTGTGATGCTTTCGGCCGTGCTGGCGTGTACGCTTGCTGGCTGCGGCGGCAATGCGCCGAGTGGCTCGGGCGGGAACGGCTCTGTGCAGGAGAAGTCCAAGAAGGCCAAGACCTATGATTCGCAGACGGTCGAGGTGGCTGGCATTACCTATGAGTCGGTGGCTCACGGTACGTTCTATCGCGGTGACGCTAAGCTGCAGGACGGCTTTTACCTGCACGTCAAGATCACCAACAACAATGCAAAGAACAGGACGTTTAACTCCTTTAACGTGCATGCTGCCCAGGGCGATCTTGAGGCAGGCGACCCGTTGTTTACTTCTGGCAAGGCGGCCGTGCTCGACTACGTTGCAAGCGAGGCTCCCGATGAGCTTCACGAGGGCATCGATCTTTCCAAGAGGCCAGATATCGGCCCGGGCGAGACCGTTGAGTACGTGTATTTCTGGGCGCCCAAGACAGCGTACTACGGGTCCATCACTGTCGAGTTCGTAGACGCTTACGCCCCCGCCAAGAATCATGAGGCCATGCACTTTGACACCACGGGATGCGAGACCAAGGAGTTCAAGGCTGCCGGCGGTGTGGCCGATTCTGGTGATGCGGCCAATATGACCGGCATCGATTGCGCATCGTACAGTATCGAGGCTGCCGATGGGTACGCGCTGGATTCGTCCAACGAAGAGCACGAAAAGGCAGACTTCTTCCACGACGAGACTGGAGGACGCCTGCACATCAGTATCTTCCCGCGTTCGCCGGAGGAAGAGGTTGCAAGCCTAGAGCAGGTCTACGAAGGCAAGGAGACAACAACCGACCAGGTCGAGTACAACGGCATAACGTGGCTGCGCTTTACCGGTCCCGACAACGGCCATACGCTGTTTGCGACGTCTCCCGCGACGGGCGAGACCGTCCGCGTGTCGATTGGCTGGAAGATCGATTGGGACGCCGCCGTGCCCATGATGGAGGCACTGAAGCTCAAGTAGCGGACTGCGATCCCCACGTCAGACGACTCAGGGCTGGCTCCGAGTTATCGGGGCCAGCCCTTTCTGGCGTGCGAAAAGCGGAGCAGTGCCTCGCGCGGTTTCGGGTACAGCGGAACACCGTGCGCGCAGTGACAGACATGATTTTCATAATGACATGTAACTAGGGGCTAGCGAGGCCTATCCGAATTGACCTCATTGGCGGTGTCGGTTTCGAGTGCCGTGCGGCGGGCGCTGTAGGCTACGAGGCCGGCGCCTGCCAAGGCGAGTGCTGCAGCGACTGCCGTAAGGGGGACGTTGCTGTCTTTGCGAGAAGGTGTCCCGTGGCGGTAGTGCTGTTCGATGGCCAAAATGTCCAATTTGAGCGCGCGAAGGCGTCGGGCCCCCGGGACGCTTTCGATATGTCGGGCAGTCTGACCGCTAGCGCAACATGTGGGCAACCAGCTCGGCGCGAGTTCCGATACCAAGCTTGGCATACACTCCTGATAGGCGGTTTTTGACGGTGCCCGGCGATACTCCCATATGGCGTGCGATTTCGGCGTTGGTCCACCCACGACAGGCGAGCATGGCCATGGTGAATTCCGTGGTCGTTAGATCGTCGGCCACGTCCTCGCCCGAATCGGGGTTGTGGATGCGCCGCCAACCGTAGCTGAATCGATACGTAATCTCGATGATGCGCGCGAAGTCGTCAGGGTATCGCGTTTTTAGACACGCCTCGATAAGCCCCTGCAAAAGGCCGTGGTGTTCGCCGATGAGTTCGATAAGGCCGTCGGGACGCGCAACGTCCCAAGCGGCTCCGAAGTGTGCCTTTGCGGTGTCGATGTCCTTGAGGCTCATGCAGGCCATGGAAGCCGACAAGTGCAGGAACAGCTCCGAGATGGGATAACTTCCCTGTTTCATGATCAGGGCGTTTTCCGCCATGCCCAGACTGCGGCCATATTCGCCGCGCAGGTACAGGGCATGCGCCATCACGTAGCTGGCGAACAGGCGCAGGCCTTCGGGCAGATGCGCCGCAAGCGGATAAAACTCTTCGGCGGAATGCGGGGAAGGCAAGTGCAGCAGGACGCTCGCGGCCGAGGCGAACAGGATGTGCGTGGCGTGGATGGCGGGCGATTCCTTGTCGGCTGGCGTATCGAGGCCGCCCACAAGGCAACGGCGAGCATCGGCGATACGGTTGAGTGACAGACTGGCGTATCCGCAGATAAGGCATGCGGAATAGCGCAGTGCGGGGTCGGTGGCGTCAAGATAGGGGCGTGCTGCCTCGGCGGCGAGCATGGCTTGTCCGCGAAAGTACAGCGCTTCTGCCGTGGCGATGGTGCGTGAATCGGGGTCGGAAATGCTTGTAACCGCAGCGTCAATCTGCCCCGGCACAAAGGCGGTGCACATCAACGGCATGGGAATGCGCGGGTAGCCATCGCAGTCCATCTTCCATCTCCCATCGGGTGGCAACAATGCAGCAATTGTACCTCTGTTGCTCGGGACCCCTTTCGTTTTACTGTTCGGTTAACGCTGCGGATCGTTTTGGAAGGCTTACGAGCATGGTGGTCCCGTTCTCGGAACTTGCTTCGACCCCTACCGTGCCACCGTGAAGCGCTGCAATCTCCCAAACAAGCGCTAGCCCGAGTCCTGCGCCGCCATATGCCCTGCTGCGGGATTTGTCTAGACGAAAGAACGGCTGGAAGATGCTTTCTCGGTACTGCTTGGGTATTCCCGGTCCCTGGTCCTCGACTCGCAGGAACACGTGGCTGTCGTTGTCGCAGATGGAGACGTTGACAGTCGAGCCGGGGCGGCTGTAACGGATGGCGTTTTCGGCCAAGTTAAACACCAGCCGATAGAGGAGCGCATCGTTCCCGATTACTAAAGCGTCTCCGGCGCAATCGAGGGTTACGTCCTTATTCTCGGCAAGTGGCGCAAGGTCGGTGAGGACCTCTTCGGACAAGGGGCCAAGTTCAACATCGTCCTCGCAAGGAACGCTGCGGAGCTCACTCATCTCGAGCAATACCTTGGTCATTCGAGACATGCGCTCGGTTTGTTCTTGTAGCAGGCCGAGCAGCTCGGCTGTTTCGGGTTGCAAACCGGAGTGCTCGGAGATGAATAGTTCAATCTGTGCTTGCATAAGGGAGAGCGGGGTGCGCAGCTCGTGTGCGGCGTTGCCGGTAAACTGACGCTGCGCAGAGAACCCTTCGCCAAGACGGGCGATCATGTCGTTGAAAGAGGCACTGCATCGTTGTAGCTCGGTGGGCACATCTTCACTGAGTCCGATTTCGCTTAGGTTGTCAGGCCGCACACGCTCAACCTGGGCTGCAAAAGCCCGTAGCGGTTTGAGTGCACGGCCGCTCGCAAAGTATGCCAGCGCGCCGCCAAGGAGTGTGACTCCAGCCGTGATGTACCAGGCTGTCGTGCCAAAAGACTCCTGTGCGTCGTTTACGACGATCGTGACCTTGTCATCGGGGGTCGCTTTCGTTGGGTCGAACGCCTGGGGCGAATTTTCGCCGGTTGCGTTAAAGGCCGAGATGTTACTGCCGATGGCATCCATGTAGCGCATGCCCGTATAGCCGACCAGGCAGTTCGTCAGCACGCATGCCGCACACGTGAGCAGTGCCGTCATAATCGTTATGCGCCATTGCAAGGAAAGCCTTTTCATTCGCTATCCTCCATAACGTAGCCCTCTCCAATCCGATTGCGAATCGGATCGTATCCCAAAGCGATGCGTAGCTTTTTGCGGAGTGACGAGATGTGAACGCGGATTGCGTTGCTAAAGCTGTTCACGCTGCTATCCCAAACGTGCTCGATAAGCTCCTCTTGACTTACCGGACGCCCCTGATTAAGCATCAGGTATTCCAAGATTCCCGTTTCCTTGCGCGTAAGAGATAAAGCCTCGCTGTTCACGGAAGCGATGCGCGCCTTGGTGTCAAAGCGGAGCTTTCCGCAGGTTAAAACTATGTCGCTTTGTGTAAAGCGTCTGAGGGTAAGGCTGCGAATCCTTGCCGCAAGCTCGTCCAGATGAAACGGCTTGGTGAGGTAATCGTTGGCGCCGGCATCGAGTCCGGCGACCTTATCGGATACTTCGCCGCGCGCGGACAGAATCAGCACCTTGGTCTCGCAGTCAGTTTTCCTAAGTTCCCTGAGTACGGTCATGCCATCGATACGGGGAAGGTTGAGGTCGAGTACCACGAGGTCGAAGGCCTCAACGTCCAGTAGGTCGAGCGCCTCCTGTCCGTCGTGACAGCAGTCGACGCTGTACGCCAAGTTTCGCAAGCTGCGCGCGATTGCATCGCACAGTGCTCGTTCGTCTTCGACGATCAAAATTCGCATAACAGTCTCCTTGCACATTCCAAATCGCGCTTAACACGGATTTTATAGTCGGTATGGTCCAATGGTCGCGTAACGAAAGGAGTGGTCAGGTTGTTCAAAGCGGTAAAACCCGTGGTACAGGTCGCTTTGTTGATCGTCGGAATTGCCATGGTGTGCTTTGGCGTTATGCGTGGCGAGGCGGATGCCGTGCTGGCCAAAGCGATTAGGCTGTGCTTGGAGTGTATCGGAATTGGATAAAAGAGCAAACACCGCGTCGCATGTTTTGGCCCGATTTCGCGGACTCATTCAGGCGGCGGCGACGCTGGTCACCAACATTCACCTGCCAAACTTTGCCAAAGGCGGCATCTATCAGGGCGCGGGAAAAACAGTCTGCGTACCTGGACTTAATTGCTATTCGTGCCCCGCGGCATCGGGTGCGTGCCCCATCGGGTCGTTCCAGTCGGTGGTAGGTTCATCCAAGTTCAACTTTTCTTACTATGTTACCGGTACGCTCATTTTGCTCGGCGTGCTGCTGGGACGCTTCGTATGTGGCTTTCTGTGTCCGTTTGGCTGGCTGCAGGAGCTGCTTCATAAGATTCCCGGCAAAAAGCTTTCGACAAAAAAGCTCAAGCCGCTCACGTACATCAAGTACGTCGTGTTGCTGTTTGCCGTGGTGCTGCTACCCGTCTTGGTGGTTAACGACGTGGGCATGGGCGACCCGTTCTTTTGTAAGTACATCTGTCCGCAGGGTGTGCTCGAGGGCGCCATTCCGCTGGCCATTGCCAATGCCGGCATTCGATCTGCGTTGGGACAGCTCTTTACTTGGAAACTTGTCGTTCTCATTGCCGTGGTAGTGCTGAGCGTTTTGCTCTATCGCCCCTTCTGCAAATGGATTTGCCCGCTCGGCGCATTCTATGCGCTCATGAATAAGGTGTCCCTGCTGGGGATTCGGGTCGATGCATGCAAATGCGTCTCGTGCGGCAAGTGTTCAAGGGTTTGTCAGATGGACGTTGATGTGGTCCGCGCGCCCAATCATGCCGAATGTATCCGGTGCGGAAAGTGCATCGGGGCCTGCCCCGTCGATGCCATCAGCTATCGCTATGGCCTGGATGTGTCGGCGGAAAAGCTTCCCTTGACCGCCGATAAAAAGTAAACAAGCTTCGACAAAACGGAGGAATGACTATGAAGCTTTCTAAGATTGCGGCCCTGTTTATGGTGCCGATGCTGGCCTTGTGTCTTGTGGCGTGTTCGGCGCCTGGTGGCAATGCGAGCGAATCTGCGGGCCCCGATCCTAAGATCGCAGAACTCACTGCGCAGAAGCCGACCAATGCCGACGAGGCCGCCGAGTTGTATGCAAAACTCATGCAAAAGGAGAACGATATCTTTTCGAGTGGTAACGCGCTGTGGGAAAAGGTATTCAATGCGGCAAATAAAGACTCGGCAATGATTGAGGACGGCAGCAATTACGGCGATTTCCTGCTCAAGACCATCGACGGCGCCAAGGATGAGTTCACGGCGGATGAGCTTAAGACGCTCAAGGCCGGTGCACAGCAGATCAAGGAGATCGAGGACAAGCTCGAGAGCTTGGAGAAGGAGTTCCCCGGCTGTGGAAGCACGCCGAGCGCAGGCGAGAGCGTCGACGCTTCGACCGCTGGCATGACGGCTGGTGCCAATGCTTCGAGCGAGGCGACGAAGTTCCCCAGCTTTACGGGCAAGGACCTGGATGGCAACGACGTGAGCAGCGACGAGCTGTTCTCCAAGAACAAGGTCACCGTCATGAACTTCTGGTTCACCACTTGCAAGCCGTGCGTGGGCGAGCTGGGCGACCTTGAGGACCTGAATAAGGAGCTTGCCAAGAAGGGCGGCCAGGTCGTGGGCGTCAATTCCTTTACGCTCGATGGCAACAAGGGCGAGATTGCAGATGCCAAGGACGTGCTGAGCAAGAAGGGCGTGACATATAAGAACATCTGGTTCAAGTCGGATAGCGAAGCTGGCAAGTTTACGTCAAATCTGTTCTCGTTCCCGACGACGTATGTCATCGATCAGAATGGCAACATCGTAGGGGATCCAATCGTGGGAGCCATCAGCTCCGCCGAGCAGCGCGCAGCACTCAACAAACTTATCGACCAGGCGATTGCAAATAGCGAGTAGTAGAAAACGCGTAAAGCGTAGCGAGAATCGTGTGTAGCTGTGCGAAGTAGTCCGCTACCTTTCAAGATAAGCTCCACCACATAGAGGTCCCGCTCGGGACCTCTTCTTTTGGGCGCCGTCCCGTTCGTTTTTTTGGCGCGCTTCGTTACATTCCTCTCTGGCTCTGGCAAAAATGGGGATAGAGTAGGACAAACGCGTCGAATACGAACGGCGGGGGAGAGCGGGCAAGTGCGCCCGCGTGGGAGAGGTTGCCGTCCATGTTGGAGCTCAAAGGTATTTGCAAAAGGTACGTTACGCAGTCGTTTACGCAGGTGGCGCTCGACAACGTAAGCCTGTCTTTTCGCGATAACGAGTTCGTGGCCATTCTGGGACCTTCGGGGTCGGGTAAAACCACGATGCTCAACGTTATCGGTGGGCTCGATCATTTCGATTCCGGTGACTTGCTGATCGACGGCATATCGACCAAGGACTTTCACGATCGCGATTGGGATGCCTACCGCAACAACCGCATCGGCTTTGTGTTCCAGAGCTATAACCTCATTCCGCATCAGACCATTTTGGAAAACGTGGAGCTGGCGCTCACGCTTACGGGCGTGGGACATGCCGAACGCCGCCAGCGTGCGCGCGAGGCGTTGGAGAAAGTCGGCCTGGGCGAGCATGTTAACAAGCGCCCGAGCCAGCTTTCGGGTGGACAGATGCAGCGCGTGGCGATTGCCCGTGCCCTGATCAACGACCCCGAGATCGTGCTGGCAGACGAGCCGACCGGCGCCTTGGATTCTACAACGTCCGTGCAGGTCATGGACTTGCTCAAGGATGTTGCACGCGACCGCCTGGTCATCATGGTCACGCACAATCCCGAGTTGGCATACCAATACGCCACGCGCATCGTCAATCTGGCGGATGGCAAGATCACCGACGATTCCGATCCTTTCGATGTCGCTGACGCCACGCGCCGCGAGGCCAAGCCTACGCGCAAAACCTCGATGAGCTTTGTGACGGCGCTGGGGCTTTCTGCCCGAAACCTTATGACCAAAAAAGGCCGTACGGCCATGACGGCCTTTGCGGGGTCGATTGGCATTATCGGTATCGCGGCGATCTTGGCGCTCTCCAATGGCGTGAACAACTACATCAAAAAGGTCGAGGAGGATACGCTCTCGAGTTACCCGCTTACGATCTCCAAGCAGGACTACGACCTGTCATCCATGATGGGCGGGCAGGGGGCTGCGGATGATGGCTCGCCTGGAAACGTGGATTCGTCCGACGACAGCGCCGGCGGCAAAGCTAAGGGAACCGATAAGATTCCCGTGGTCACGGCCGTAAAGGATATGTTTGCGAGCGTTAAGTCCAATGACATGACGAGTTTTAAGGCATGGCTCGATGCCGGTGGCGACGGCATCGATAAAGAGGTCAACGCCATTCAGTACGGCTACGGTGTATCGCCGGTTGTCTATCGTGCCGGCAAGGGCGACGAGAAGCCCGTCCGGCTTGTTCCCAACGCTATGACCGAGGCCATGAGCGGAGGCGCAAGTTCGGCGGCAACGGTGAGCATGGAATCCATGGGAACCTCGGTCTTTAACGAGATGATTGACGACCAGAGCCTGCTCGACAGCCAGTACGATGTCGTCGTCGGTCATTGGCCCACGTCTGCCAACGAAGCCGTGATGGTGCTTTCGAGCCGCGGTACGGTGGGCGACTACACGCTCTATAGCATCGGCGCGCTGGATATCGATGAGCTCAACGACCTGGTTAACAGTGCTATGACGGCCGACGGTGGGGTCAAAGCACCCGAGACCGGTACCGACTTTACCTACGACGATGCGCTGTCCACGACGTTTAAGGTGCTGTCGCCGGCCGATGCCTATCGCAAAAACGAAGAGACCGGCATGTGGGCTGACATGTCTGGCGACGCCGACTTTATGGCCGCCAAGGTTGCCGACGGTATCGACGTGCGCATTGTGGGCGTGGTGCGACCTAACGAGACGGCCAATGCGAGTGCATTGTCTCCGGGCATTGCCTATACACATGCGCTGACTCGCCGGCTTATGGAGCGCGCCGCCGATTCGCAGATTGTGCAAGAGCAGCTTGCGCATCCCGAGACGGATGTCTTTACGGGCAAGTCTTTCGATGAACTGCAGGGCGAGGCCAAGCAAGGCGTGGATCTGGGCAGCATGTTCAGTGTGGACGAGGCGGCGCTCAAGAGCGCGTTCTCGTTCGATGCGTCTGCGCTCTCGGGTGTTGCCGGCGGTATGGACCTGTCGGGTCTTGATTTGTCCGGGCTGGATATTGACCTTTCGGGCGTTGGTAGGGACATCGACTTTGGCGACATCATGGCCAAAGCGCCAACCCCAGATTTCTCGGGCGTCTTTGACGGTCTGGAACTCACGCCCGAGCAAATGCAGCAGGTGGGAACGCTTGCCAACCAGCTGTTTGAGGGCTTTTTGCAGTCTGATCAGTTTAAGGCGCTGACACCCGATGATCTTAAGGACGCGTCAAAGCTTGCCGCCGCGTTCTCGACGTATCTTGAGAGTGATACGGCAGCCCAGCAAATCCTGGCCCAGCTCAAGGCACTCGGTGGCGATGCCCTGGCCGAGCGCCTGCAGCGGGCGATGACCGACTATGTGCAAAAGCAGCTGGCTCCGTATCTGCAGCAGGCTATGGACCAGGTGATGAAGTCGATCAGCGATCAGATTGCGGCGACGGTGTCAGCTCAGCTCAAGGCAGGCGCAGCAGGGCTCATGGGCCAGATGGCGACGCGGATGTCGTCGAGTTTTGCCAACCTGGCGAGCGCCATGCGCGTGGATGCGAGTGCCTTTGCTCATGCCATTCACTTCAACATGGACGCCGAGGACCTGAGCTCGCTCATGATGAGCTATGCCAAGGCGTCGAAGCTCACCTACGATAACAATCTGACCACGTTGGGCTATGCGGACGAGGCCGACCCCATCTCGGTCAAGATTTTCCCGCGCGACTTTGAGGCCAAGGAGCGCGTACTCGATCACATCGATGCGTACAACAAGCAGGTCAAAGCCGCTGGTCACGATGAACAGGCAATCTCGTACACCGACTACATGGGCATCATCATGGGTTCGGTGACCGACATCGTGAACACCATCAGCTTGGTGCTCATCGCGTTTGTGAGCATCAGTCTGGTCGTGAGCTCCATCATGATCGGCATCATCACATACATCAGCGTGCTGGAGCGCAAAAAGGAGATTGGCATCCTGCGCGCGATTGGCGCGTCGAAGCGCAACGTGGCCAACGTATTCAATGCCGAGACCTTTATCGAGGGCCTTATCGCCGGCGTCTTTGCCATTGTCGTTGTGATGGCCGTGAGCTTTCCGGTTAATGCCTGGGCGCTTGCTGCCAAACAGGTACCCAATCTGATGAGCCTGCCCGTGCAGGATGCGCTGGTGCTCATCGCGATTTCGGTGTTACTGACGGTCGTTGCCGGTCTGCTGCCCGCCCGCAGCGCGTCCAGGAAGGATCCCGTGGAGGCCCTGCGCTCTGAATAATGTGACAAGGGACGGTCCCTTTGTCACATTGAGGGCCTTGCGGAATCGGGGTCTAATACTTTTTCGAGAAGTGAACGAGTCAAAATGGACCCCCGAAGCGTCGACACTTTTGAGATGCAATTTCCTGCGGTTTTGATTGTTGAATCCTGCGGTTTTGGCGTCAGAAAATGTCGATGCTTCGGGGGTCCAAAAACGGTCGTTCACTTCTTGGAAAAGTATTAGACCTCGAGATATAGACGATGTTTGCGAGCGGCAATTAGGGCGTAAGCCTTTAGTTCTTCTTTGCAGAGAGCATGAGCCTAATTTCCGGGTGGGTGTATTCGTCGAACTCTTCCTTGGGCTCGGTGTCAAAGGTGTAGTACGACTTGATAGATTCGTCCTCCGTCTTGATGCTGATTTCTTCATATAGGGATCCGGCTAAAAATGCCTGTTTAAATTCATCCGACAGGCTGCATGGCGTGAGGAGGTCCGGTGTGGCAACGGAAATGTCCAACCCGTTGAGCGGGGCGCAGAGCGTCGCGATATCCTGCTCGGCGCGGGCGAGGTTGTCTGCGGGGCTTGCCTCGGGGTCGATCTGACTGGTGTAATCGACGTCCGTGAGCATGCCGTCTGCATCAAAAGAAAGGTAGACATAGACTGCTTGAGCGCCGAGGTCATTATCGCGCAGATAGCCGATAATGCGGTAGCCGTAGTCGTGATACGACTCGTATGGGTCGTCTGCCGCGACGCGTTCGCACACGGGCTCCAAGGCATCTTGCGCGATGGCGAGCTGCTCGGCGGCTGCAGCCTTTCTTACCTGAAGCTCGTTATTTCCCTGGACAAACTGAGGGATGTAGACGCCAAGCAGCACAATGGCGGGCAACACCGCGAGAGCTATGATCTGCTTCTTGACGCTTGGAATCGTCACACCGTATGCGTTTGCCATGGCCTCGGCATTGCTCGAGGTCTCGGCCAGCACATCTGCCGCCGTGGCGACTGCCCCCACGGCGCTGGCGACCTCGGCGGCACCGCCCAGGTTGCGCGCGAGATCGTTATCGCTGTTCTTGAGCAGGCGGCCGGCAGCTTGCGTGGCAAGCACGCCGGCGACCTCCGCGGAACGGTCCTTGTTGGTCTGGGCTACCGCAAGCCTGCCCTGCAGCTCCTTCCACTGTTTGCCCTGCATCCCAAAGCGTGGTGCAAGGGCGCAATAGCAAAAGATGGCGAGCTCGATTACGGTGAGTGCGATGGCGGTATATATGCCCGCGGGTTGGAATTCCTTTTGGTGGAACGCGATATCGTTGATCATTTGGAGCGGCAACATCAACAGGCATGCTACGAACGACATGACGAGTGCGGTCGCTGCGATCTTGGGGTACATGCAGTACCGCTGGATGCGTTTCTTTTCTCGTTCGGTGAGCTGCTGCATGGGGGCCTCGACTCTCATCGTTTTTGGGCGATGCGCACACGCTCTTGAGTATAGATGAGTGGAGGATGTCTGTTGTTCATACATAGCGGTCAACAGCGTGCTGTTGGCGATCGTTTGATCGCGAACGTCGTCTTTTGGAGCATGAAGCCGCTGGCGATGCCCACAAACAGCAAATCGAAGGTGAATGGTTTCCCGAGAAGTGAACGACCTAATTTGGGCCCCTGAAGCACCCACGTTTTTCGACGCTAAAACCGCAGGATTTGAGTGATAAAACCGCAGGAATTGGCCTTCCAAAAGTGTCGATGCATCGAGGGTCCGATTTCACTCGTTCACTTCGCGGAAAACCATTCACCTTCGTTGCATGAGGCGCCGGATGGAAGGGTGATTATCGTCAAGCTGCTGCCTCTGCCTTGTGAATCATCTGGAGCACAAGGCATAATGCATGTAACAAGGGGGCGGTTCCTTTGTCACATCCGTTGATATGAGAGAAGAGTAGATGATTCTTTCGCTTGCCCCTATGGAGGGGATTACCGGGCATGTGTTCCGTCGCGTGCATGCGGAGTGCTTCGGCGCACTCGATTGCTATTACACGCCGTTTTTGCCGCCGCCGCGGGCGGGCAACCGCTTTGGCGGCAAGGCGTTTAAGGAGATCGATCCTGCCAATAACCAGGGGCTTAACGTAGTGCCTCAGCTGATGTCCAAGAACGCGGACGAGTTTGTGTGGGCGGCACAGGTGCTCGCCGACATGGGCTATCGCGAGGTCAATCTCAACTTGGGTTGCCCCTCGGGGACGGTTGTCGCCAAGGGCAAGGGCTCGGGTTTCTTGCGTAATCTCGACGAACTTGAGGTGTTCTTGAGCGACGTGTGCGAACGCTCGCCGTTGCCGGTATCGGTCAAGACCAGGCTGGGGCTGGAGAGCGATGACGAGTATGAGCGCGTGCTCGATCTGTATTGCCGCATACCGTTGGCAGAGCTGATCGTGCACCCGCGCGTGCAAAAGGACCGCTATACGGGCACGCCGCGCAAGGAGTTCTATGGCGAAACGCTGGAGCGCGCGCCGTTTCCGGTCGCCTATAACGGTGACATTTTTGATCTTGAGGATATGGACGCGCTGGTTGAGGCCTATCCCGGTACACGCCATGTGATGCTGGGGCGTGGCTTGCTTGCGAACCCCGCGCTGGCTCGTATGGTCAACGGCGGTCCTGCTGCCACGGCAGCCGAGCTGCAGCGTTTCCATGACACGCTGTTTGCTGCCTATGCAGAAGAGATTGGCGGTAACGCGGTCTTTCGCATGAAGGAGTGGTGGTTCTACGCCAAGTGCGCTTTCGCCGACCCCACTACCGTTCACAAGCTCGTACGTAAGACCAAAAAGGTCGACGAATACCGCGCCGCCGTCGAGCGCGTCTTTCGCGAGCAGCCGCTTGCGCCCATAGCCCGCTTCCACGGCTAGTTAGCCATTGGGGACGTTCTTTAACGACTAGTCATTTAAGAACGTCCCCAACGACTATGTAGCAAAAAGCTGTACACCAGCATCCAAAGATGTCGAAAATGTCGACTTTGGATGCTGGCGTACATGTTTGGGTTCGGCGGGGGAGCGGTGCCTAGGCAATCATTGCATCAAGTGTTATGAGTTCCCTGAGCCGTTCCGTGCGCGTTTGCCCATGGCGTTTGGCTTTTTCGTCAAACGCCTCAAGAACCGATTCGCCCACACGTGCCGACAAGACAGCGCTCGGCTCATCAGAGATCGGCGGCCTTCCCAGCTTAACGGTGCGGCCTTTCGGCCATTCATCTTTTTCGTAAGCTTCCGCGGCTTTCTCTAACTCTCCAGGGGCAAATCCCATCATTTTTTCAAGCTGCTCAGCATCCATGGCGCCTCCTATCGATCGACATAATGTCGAGCGCTGGTTCTCGGATTCCCTTTTTTGTATACAGTTTTGTAGACAAAAATACAAGCAGTTTATCGGGCTAATTAGCTTGTTTTGATCCGCCTGCTCGATAGGAAATGAGCATTGACGGCTTCGATACTCCTTTGCTTTTCAGCTTGGAATTTGGATGCTCGTTGAACTTCCGTAGGGGAGCGTTTTATTAAGCTATCGAGATTCTGGGCAGGAGCTCTCACCGGTCTTCGATAGTGGGACCAGCTTAATTCGCGACACAGTGTGTCGCGAATTGGAGTAGTCGTTGGGTGTCCTTCAATGGCTAGTCATACAAGAACGTCCAAGTGCCGGATTTTGTCATTTAGTGTCGTTCTCAGCGACTATTCTGGAGGGTCGTGGTCAAAAAAGGGCAAATATGAGTACTGTTGCAATTATGGTTGCATTTATTTTGCTATAAATAGTAGCTCCTGATGAGATTTGTTCCCATTAAGAGCTACGTTTATTGAACATATGAGGAGAAATAACGTCGTCTGCGGACGAGTGGAACGTTGAATAGTTCCTGAAATGATCAAAATTGCTGCTACTAAACAGGTAGTAGTACTCATATTTGCCCTTTTTTGACCATAGCTCCCTCGGAAACTCTTTCCCGAGGCATCAAACAGCCATAATCCAAAGGTTGCCTCAAACAATTAGCCGGTTAAGAGCGTCCATGGCTACCCAAAAGTTGTACGCCAGCATCCAAAGATGTCGAAAAAAGTCGACTTTGGATGCTGGTGTACATGTTTAGGCCGTATGAGGTGGGGTCTTGGACGGACGGGATGCGCGTGCTAGGGCAGGTTCTTCTGTACCCATGCGATGATGTCGCTCGACTCGTAGAGTGGTTTGCCGTCGATGAACAGGCAGGGAACCTGGCGTTTTCCGCCGATGGAGATGAGTGTCTGTTCGGCATCGGAATCGGTCGAGATATTGCGCTCGGGAATGGTCACGCCGTTATCTGCCAGAAAGCGCTTGACCTTTATGCAATACGGGCAGCCGGTCATAACGTAGAGCACGAGCTCGTGATCAGTAGCCATGGGTCTCCAATCGGTTGAGGTTTTGATTGAAATACCCAAAGCCGCCGCGGTCTATGCGCGCGTCAACGACGACTCGATGGCCTGAACTAGAAACGCCGTGGCTCCGGTGCCGCATGGCTTGTCGTAGTAGTCGATAAAGCGCTGATCGGCGAGGTAGCCGTGGGCGAGCCCCAGATAGGCCTCGTCTTGGGGCTCGCTGCCCCAGTTGAGAGCTATCCAGCGGTGATGCATCGCGACGAGCTTGCGAGCCTCGCTTCCATCCGCAACGCCGTCGCCCATGGCAATCGAGAGCTGACCCAGAATAGCGCGTTCAAGTTCCTTCATGTCGGTCCATGTCTGAGGATCCATGTCCAGTAACGTTTCGTTTGCTGCATCGATAGCCTCATTGCCATAGCGCGCCCGCGCCTCGGCGCCGTAGCGCTCTTCGTTTTCCTGCACGTTGTGCCAGCGCTCCAGTTGCGGCAGGACGGCGCCCATGAGCGAGACGGCTTCGTCGAGCGACATGCCGGTGTTTTGCGCCAGCCGCGGGGCACAATCCTCAATCATCGCCTCCATGGTGGTGTCGTAGGTGTACTTGCCGTGGTCGTAGCACCACTTGCAGTAATGGTCGGTCGTGGCGCCCGTGGCGTCGGTGCCGCAGTCGTCGGGCGTGAGTATCATGCCGCAGCTCTGGCAATAGTGCTCGGGCATTTCGAGCAGGTGGGGCAGGGGCTCGCCGGTCACGGCGGCAATGAGTTTCATCATGTCGATGCCCGGTGTGACCTCGCCGCGTTCCCAACGGCTGATGGCCTGGCGTGTGACGAAGAGCTTAGCGGCGAGCTGCTCCTGAGTAAGGTGATGGGCGCGACGGATGGCAATGAGCTTTTCTGCAAAGGCCATAGCGGCTCCTTTCTGCTGGTTGATGGCTTAAGCATACGCGGCGGCAGGCGCCCTTCCAAGCAACCGTTGGTTGCACGACGGGAGACCGCGGCGAAGAATTGCGCGCAATGCCCCACGCCTCCATGCCGTACAATGACCGGCATGGAACCTATTGCACACATACATACCGACCTGCCGCAGAAGTTCGGCATTCCGCGCAACAGCTTTTTGGCGCCTCATCTGCAGGGACGCATCGTTTTTGAGCCGGAATTTGCCTCCAACGCAGCAGTTGAGGGCCTGGATTCCTTCTCTCACTTATGGCTGCTGTGGCGCTTCGAAAACGGAACGCCCGGCGGCACGGCTAAGGACATAGCTGCCGATGCCAAGTCGCAGGACAGGTCCGGCACCAACGTCAAGTGGTCGAAAACCGTGCGCCCGCCGCGTTTGGGTGGAGCCGAGCGCGTGGGCGTGTTTGCCACGCGCAGTCCGTTTCGCCCTAATCCCATCGGTCTCACCTGCGTCAAGCTCGATCGTGTCGAGTTCACCGATGATGGCCCCATCATTCATGTGCTGGGGGCCGACCTGCGCGACGGCACGCCCATCTACGACATTAAGCCCTACATTCCGTTTGCGGACTGTCACCCGGATGCAACGGGCGGCTGGATTGAGGATGCTCCGTGGCAAGAGCTCGATGTTGAGTTCCCGCAGGCTCTTCAAGACATGGTCCCGCCCGCAAAGCTCCCCGGTCTGGTCGAGGTTCTTCGCCAAGATCCGCGCCGCGCGGGCAGCAAGCACGAGCCAAACCGCGTCTATCATCTGGCCTTCGCCGGGCTTGACATATCTTTTACGGTCGATAAAACCCAGCTAACCGTGGTCGCCGTCAACGACGCGCAAGACTAACCAGCCATTCGTCCGCACCCGTCAAATTAAGCGCCAAACCCCATGCCAAAATCGCCCGTGCTGGTGGACAATAACGCCTACCAAAACAATCACTTTGCACGGGAGTTCAGCATGAAATACGACTTTAGCTCGCTTATCGACCGCCACGGCATGGACTCCATCGCCGTTGACTCTTGGGGCGAGATCCCCGGCATGGCTCCGAACGCACCCGACGAGGGCTTCGACCGCATTCCCATGTGGGTGGCCGACATGAATTTCGCCACGGTGCCCACGGTCCAGGAGCACATCATTCAGCGCGCTCAGCATCCCATGTTTGGCTACTTTAACCCGCGCGCCGAGTACTTCGACCGCATCATCGAATGGCAGAGCCGCCGCAATGGCGTCGAGGGCCTGCGCCCTGAACATATCGGCTACGAAAACGGCGTGCTGGGCGGTGTCGTGTCGACGCTGCGCGCGTATGTCCAGCCGGGCGATGCAGTGCTGGTCCATAGCCCCACCTACATTGGTTTTACCAAGTCCATCGAAGCTGCGGGCTATCGCATTGTCCACAGCCCGCTTAAACTCGACGACCAGGGCGTGTGGCGCATGGACTTTGAGGACATGGAGTGCAAACTCGCCCAAAACCACATCCATGCCGCGGTGTTCTGCTCACCGCACAATCCCTGCGGCCGCGTATGGGAGCGTGACGAGATCGAGCGCGCCATGGACATCTACCGCCAGCACGATTGCGTGGTGATCTCGGACGAGATTTGGTCCGATATCATCCTGCCGGGACACAAGCATATTCCGACGCAGTCGGTAAGCGAGGACGCCCGCATGCGCACGGTTGCCCTCTATGCGCCCAGCAAGACGTTCAACCTGGCGGGCCTGGTCGGCAGCTACCACATCATCTATAACGAGACGCTGCGCGACCGCGTGTGCGCCGTGTCCGACAAGACCCACTACAACGAGATGAACGTCCTCTCTATGCATGCGCTTATCGGTGCCTACCAGCCGCAGGGCTACGAGTGGGTGGACGAGCTCAACCAGGTGCTTGCCGGCAATATCGAGTACTTCTGCAATTACGTGGACGAGCATTTTGAGGGCGTGTCCTATTCGCGTCCGCAGGGCACGTACATGGTGTTTCTGGACTGCACCGAGTGGTGCCGCGAGCATGGCCGCGATATTCAGTGGCTGCTCGACGAGGGGGCGCGCGTAGGCGTGGGATATCAGGACGGCCGCCCGTTCCACGGGCCCTGCCACATTCGCGTGAATCTGGCGCTGCCGCTTTCGCGCGTAAGGGAAGCGTGCGACCGCCTGGACCGCTACGTTTTTAATGCACGGTAAGTGAGCACTGCATGCGGGGTCTTCTGCCAAGTCGGCTGGAAGGCCCCGTGTGGTAAGGCATCTGTAACCATTGGGCGCAGACCTGCTGCGGAGGTTTATTTTTCCTGAATCTGCTTGCCGCAAAGATGCTCAATCGAAATCTCGTAGAGTTGGACGCCCTTGATGTCTTTGGCGATTTCCTCCTCGACTTCTTCGGCAGAAGGGTAGTACTTAAGCGCGAGCTGGCGGACTTTGTCCTCGATAAGCGCGGGGGTGTCATTCGCCAGGCGACAGCGGCCAAAGACCACGGTGCTCATAACGTAGGGAGCCCAGTCACCGTCCTGGTACCACTCGTTGCCGTAAACGGTAAAGCAGACCTTGTCATCGCGCTTGAGTGCGTCGACCTTGTGGCCGGCCTTGGCGCCATGGAAATAAATCTTGTCGTGCTCGGCGTCAAAGAAGTAGTTGACGGGAATGGCGTACGGGTAGCCATCGTCGCCGTTGACGGCAAAGACGCCGCGCTTGCAGGTAGCGAGCAGTTCGCGCGCTTCTTCGTCGGTGATGGCGCGCTTCTTTCGACGTAAGGGCCTAAACATCGTTGGCTTCCTTTCTGGTCGTGCGTGGTGGTTGAGCACAAACTATAGCGAAACGGATCCGTTTTTCTTGATGCGGGCGAGCATGTTTTTGAGCTTGTTAAAGTCGAGCGGTTTGGACAGATGGGCGTTCATACCGGCGTCGTGTGCCGCCTTGGCGTCCTCGGCAAAGGCATTGGCGGTGAGCGCGATGATGGGGATATCGGCTGCATCGATCTTCTCGCTCAGACGAATCGCGCGGGTCGCCTCGTAACCATCCATTCCCGGCATCATGATGTCCATCAGAATCGCATCGAAGCTGCCGGCGGGACGGCCAACGTATAGGTCGACCGCTTCGTTGCCATCGGCGGCGCGAGTTACGACAATGCCTTCGCTTTCGAGCAGCGCCTGGGCAATCTCGGCATTCAATTCGCTGTCTTCGGCGAGTAGCACGTTCATGTCGGCGAGCGAGCAGTCGAGCGCCCTCTCGACCGTATCTGCCCGCGTCTGAGGGTTCTTGTCGATATCGAGCGGAATCTGGACGTTGAACGTACTTCCCACGTCAACCTCACTCGAAATCTCAATCGTACCGCCCATCAGTTCAATAAGCGACTTGACGATTGGCATGCCCATGCCGGTTCCTTGGAACCTGCTGCGCGCATCGTCGCCTTCTTGGGCAAACGGCTCATAGATATGCTTTAAAAACTTGGGAGTCATGCCAATGCCGGTATCCGAAACGCTAAAGCAAAAGAGCGCGCGCCCGTTATCGAGTGGCTTGGTCTTTGAACTAAAGGTGACGGAGCCGCCGTGCTTGTTGTACTTAATGCTGTTGTCTAACAGGTTGATCATGATCTGTCGGATATGGGTGGGACTGCCGATCATGTATGGCCCCGTGGCGTACGGCAGACTATTGTCCTGCATGGTGATGCCGTTACTGGACGCGCGGAGCTTGCACAGCACCAGCGTATTGTCACAGAGCTCTTTGAGGTTAAAAGGCGTATGCTCCAGTGTTAGCTTGCGGTCTTCGATTTTGCCCATCTCGAGGATGTCGTTGATCAGCGAGAGCAGGTGATTGGCGGCAACGCGCGCCTTGGCACGGCTCTCGCGGGCGACCTGGATATCGCCTTCCTACAATTCCTCGATCTCGATAAGGCCCAGGATACCGTTGAGCGGCGTTCGGATGTCGTGGCTCATGCGCGTGAGGAATGCCGTCTTAGCGGCGTTGGCAGCATCGGCTTTTTTGCGCTCGGTTCGAGCGCGTGCGAGCGCCCAGATGAGCAGGACGATGCCGACCGACAACATACCGATGAGGGTAGCTGCAACGGCGGCACGGTTGCGATAAAGGAATTGAAGCGTGTTTGATTCCTGGGCCGTGTACGACATGGAGGAGTAATTGCTTGCGGAGAGCGATTCTCCGGCATTGATGATGCCCTTGTTGATGATTCCCAGCAGCTCGGGCTTTCCGCGCGAAATCCAGCACGAGAGCTCACAGGTGTCAGGGGGCTCGACCGTCTCGTAGCCTTCGAGATCATGACGATCGCCGATGGTTTTTATGCGTGAGCTGGGAGCGACGATGCAGTGCGCCGTTCCCTTCCTGAGGGCGTCGAACGCTTCATCGTCGGATTGGTATTCGGTCACGGTCGCTGTGGGGAACAGACTTTCAAGTACATTTTGGTTGACAAACGATGATTTGGTGCAGGCGATGTTCTGAAGGTCTTTGTTCAGATTGCCGTCGGTGTGGATGGCGGTGAGGGACACGGTCCCCAACGATACCGACTGCACAACGCCTGATTGCTCGGCAAACCAGTAATCTCGGTATACCGGCAGCGCAACGTCTATGCTTCCCTTTGACAGGGCCTTTGACATCATCTTGTAGCTATCAAAGGGGACGGTTTTGACCGTAATGCCAAATTTATCGTGCAGCGTCGTCGCAAGCGATGCGAGCGAGCCTTCCATTTCGCCGTTTTCGTCTTCGTTGCAGTAGGGGAGTTTGCCCGTAATGTAGCCGAGCGTGATGGTGTTGCCATTTGCTTTGAGCCAGGAACGTTCGGGGCCGTTGAGCGATGATGAACCGCTGTTTTGGGCCGAGTAGTTAGATTTGACTTCGTCGATATAGCGTGGGTTGACGCGGGCGATTGCCGACATGGCGGCATTGATGTCGTCCATCAGGTCGGGGCGGCTTTTGGGGACGGTAAAATAGTAGTCGCTCGAACCAATGTAGAACATGGGGGAGGCGCTGGGCGACGAGGTCGTGTCGTTCATGATGATGGCATCGACCTCGTTGTTTGCGAGCGCGTCAAAGAGGGCACTGCCAGTGTCGATTTCTTTATAGGTGCAGGTAATGCCTTCGTTGGCGAGCCACTGCTGGCCAACGAAGGTTTGCATGACGCCGGAGTTGCAACCGATAGTGAGACCCTGGAGCGCTTGGGGGTCACCCTTGGCCAGATCGTCGCGATCGGGCTTGGCGTAGATGTAGTAGCGCTCGGTGCCCTCGGGGTTCGAGGAAAAGAGCAGCTTTTGGGCGCGTTCCTCGGAGTAGGAGATGTTGGGCATGAGGTCGATTTCGCCTGCCTCGAGCATGTCCATAAGCTCGGTGAAGGTGCCGGAGACGTATTCGTACCGCCAGCCGGGCGTGTAGTACGACAGGGTCTGGAGGTACTCGTAACCCCATCCCGAGAGACGCTCGCCGGGGGTGCCGTCCTGGAAGCCCTCGTTGTTGACGAGCCAACCAACGCGGACCGTCTTGACTGGCTGGCTAGAGTCAGCGGCAAAAGCCTGGACAGGCGCGATAGAACTCAGCACGGCAAGCGCGGCGAGCACAATGGCCAGGGCGCGACATATAACTGAACGAAGGACAGTGGCAGCTCTCACATGCAATCCTAACGAATCGAGACATTACCGCATAAGGATACCAGCTCAGCCCGCCCAGTCGGCAGCTGCACCGCTAAACGCTCCCGCCCGGCAGTCATTGGGGACGTTCTTAAACGACTAGTCATCGGGGACGTTCTTGTTTGACTAGTCATTTAAGAACGTCCCCAATGACTAGTTCCGTTTGCGGGGGAGGCGTGGGACAATACCGAGCGAACGTGATTGGGCGTCTGGGAAAAGGGGTCGCGATGAAAAAGCTCAAGACGCTTGCTGACGTGTTACGCCAGGCGGGCTTCGTGCGCATTACGGAGCTGTTCCTCGTCTTTTACCTGCTGTGCTCGACGGCCGTCTGGTTGTCCGAGCCTACGACCCTCACGTTTGGCGATGGGCTCTGGTTTAGCTTTGAGACGGTCTCGACGATCGGCTTTGGCGACATCCCGGCCGAGACACCGGTTGCCCGCGCTATTACCGTCGTCTTGAGCGTCATCAGCATCTTCTACATCGCCATGCTCACGGGCGTGGCGGTGAACTACTGCAATACGCTTATCAAGATGCGTCAAAAGGACACCATGGCTCGTTTTATGGACGATCTTGAGCATTTGGAAGAGCTCGATCGTGACGAGCTCGCCGATTTGTCACGCCGCGTGCGCGAGTATCGTCGACGCCAGCGCTAAGACGAACGTCGTGCGCCACAACAGGGGGACAAATATGAACATCACCGTGTACCTGGGTGCCAACACTGGCAATGACCCGGCATTTCTGCCCGCGGTACAGGAGCTGGGCAACTGGATTGGCGCCAACGGACACGCGCTGGTATACGGCGGGTCCAAATCGGGCCTGATGGGCGCGCTCGCCGATAGCGTGCTCGATGCCGGCGGACACGTGACGGGTGTTGAGCCGAGCTTTTTTATCGAGGCCGAGTTTCAACATGACGGCATCGACGACCTTATCGTGACGAGCGATATGGCCGAGCGCAAAGCCAAGATGATTGAGCTCGGCGATGTGTTCATCGCCTTTCCCGGCGGGACGGGCACGCTCGAGGAGATTGCCGAGGTCATGTCCGCTGTGTCGTTGGGGCACCTGAGTGCTCCGTGCATCCTGTATAACCTGGACGGTTACTACAACGACCTCAAGGCGCTGCTCGGGCACATGATTGATAAGGGCCTATCGAGCCCGCAGCGCCAGCAAGGTATCTACTTTGCCGACGATTTGCGCGAGATTGCCTCGATTATCAACGGATAAGTCTTGAGCTTGCCCCACTATGGCTCCCAATGGTGCCGTTCGCGGCGCAGACGGTTGGCTCGTTCGGGCAACGCTCACTCTACAATAAAACGTAACTATGTCGACTTTGACCGCGGGAGGACCCGATGGATAACCTTGCCAAACCCAAAAACCGCGCGCTGTTTTTACTTAGCGTTGCCGTGACCGGTGCGTTCGCAGGTGCCGCGGTCTGGCTGTTCTTTTTTGCGATGGAGCACGGTATCGACTATCTATGGACCGAGATTCCGCACGCGCTGGGCGTCTCTTCGCCCGAGCTTGCCAGCGGCCCGTTTGGCTTTTTGCCGTACCCGTTTTTTGTCTGCCTGCTGGGCGGCCTGTTAATCGGTCTGTACGAAAAGATGACAGGCACCAAGACCGATGACCTCAACCAGGTGATGGCTAAGGTTAAGCAAGACGGGCGCTACCCGTACGACAACCTGGGCAAGCTTTCGCTCGCGGCATTGCTGCCGCTGCTGTTTGGCGGAAGCATTGGACCGGAGGCCGGCCTGACCGGCGTTATCGCGGGACTGTGCAGCTGGGTCGGCGACCGCATGCGTCGCTTTGGCGCCGAGTTTAGGGAGCTAACGCTGCTGGGTACCCAGGCTGCCCTGACGGCGCTCTTTACCGCGCCCGTCTTTGGCTTTGTGGCACCGCTTGCCGGTAGCGCCGATGGCCAGGGCGAAGACGCCGACGATGAGTCCGCGTCCGACGAGATCACGATCAAGCTTCCCAAGGCACAAAAGACGGTGGTCTACGGCATTGCGATTGCCGGCGGCCTGGGCACCTATCTGCTGCTCGGCCAGCTTATGGGCGGCGGCATGGGCATGCCCAGGTTCGAGTCCGCCGAGGTGGGCAACCTGGAACTTACCTGGCTCATTCCGCTGGCGTTGGTTGGCACCGTTTGCGGCTGGCTGTACTTTGTCTCCGAGCACACAAGCGAGGCACTGTCCCATGCAATAGGGGAGCGCCCTGTCGTCAAGGCCATGCTGGCCGGTCTGGCGCTCGCCATCTGCGGCACGGTCCTGCCCTACACCATGTTTGCCGGCGAGACCCAGGCCGACGTGCTCATGGAAACCTATCTGACCATTCCCGCCGGCGTGCTCATCGCGACTGGTCTTGTCAAAGCCATGCTGACCCCCGCCCTCATCAACCTGGGCTGGCGCGGCGGCCACTTCTTCCCGGTTATCTTCTCGGGCGTAAGCCTGGGCTATGGCCTTGCTATCCTCACCGGCGCCGATCCGGTCTTTTGCGTCGCCGTTTGCACGGCCTCGACGATGGGCGCCGTTATGCGTCAGCCCGTCATGGTCGTGGGCCTGCTGCTCATGTGCTTTCCGCTCAAGGGCATCGTCTGCATGATCATCGCCGCCGTTATCGCCGCCGGCATTCCGCTGCCCAAGCCGCTGCGCAAGTAGCGCGGTGGCGCACGACGGGGACATGCCGTTTGCCACGGATTTGCGGGGAGGGGACGATCGCGTCCTTCGTGGATTGAGGCTCGCGTGGCTACAGATCGCGTACTCGATAAACCTTGGTGCTGACGGTGCAGCTGATTGCACATAGCGCGAGGGCCAGCACGGCAATTCCTGCGCACAGACAGCCCAGAACGGCGGGATCGGGATTTGCTCCGGCAATCGACATGAGCCAGTTGCTGATGGGGTTGGAGGAGCTCAGCGTGGCCATTGTGCCGCAACCAAGCAGGGCAAACAGGCCAACGGATAGGCGCAGCGCCTCCATGTGTCCAAATCGAAAGAACAGCGGCTGCGCCAAAAACACCATCATGAGGGAGATGAGCATCGATGCCGCCGAGGCCATTGCGGTCTCAAAGACGGCCTGTCCCGTCGAGGGGATGCCCGCGCTGTTGAAAAGCGGGATGGAGACGATGCTCAGAAGCGCGGCGGCGCAGGCCATGATGGCCGAGAAGACAACGATGCACAGGTAGCGTGCGCAGATGATGTCTTTGCGCGAGAAGGGCAACGTTGCTCGATAACGCTCCCAGCCGTTTTGGTTATCGTAGCCAGCTAGCGAGTTCATGATTATGATGGGCGACATTGCGCTGACCGCACAGGCGCCGGCGCTCATGCCGGAATCGACATCCGACGCGTTGGCAAGGGTCAGCACGACAAACATGAACAGGCCGACGCCTGCAATGCTCGGGATAAGCGAGCGAGCGATGGCGAGCTCGGACATAAAGGCGCGTTTCATTTCGAAGCTCCTTTCAGCATGAGGCGAAGATAGTCATCAATGGTTGCCCGATCGCTGGGAATCTCGGGGAAGGCCTCGAGCGTTTCGCGACGGTTGGGCACGAGCACGTCCACGCTATAGGCGTGGTGGACGGCACGGGCGCCTTCGGCGCAAGCCATAAGCTCGGCGGCCTGTGCTTGGGTGCAGTGGGCGATGCCGGCTCGGTCGGTAATGTCCTCGCGCGGCAGGTCAAAAATAATCGAGCCGTTATCGATGCAGATGACGCGGTCGGCGGCGCGATCGAGGTCGGACGTAATGTGGCTCGAGAGCAGCACGCTGTGCTGACCGTCGGCGACAAAGGCAAGCAGCTCATCGAGCAGTTCCTCGCGTGCCATGGGATCGAGGCCTGCGGTGGCTTCGTCCAAAACGAGCAGTTTGGCATTGTGACTGAGTGCACAGGCAAGCTGCAGCTTCATGCCCATGCCGCGGGAGAGGTCCTTGACTTTTGTCTTAGGATCGAGGCCAAATCGGTTGATGAATCCGGCGAACGTTTCGCGGTCCCACGTGGGGTACGCCGGGCCTACGAGCGACTCGATCTGGCCCACCTTGAGCGTGGAGGGGAAGGGGCACGTGTCCAGGACAAGACCGACGCGGGAGCGTAGATGGCGCTGCGTCTCATCGGGCGCGTCGGCGCCACAGCGCTGCCCAAATAGGTGCACCTCGCCGGCATCGAGCTTTATAAGCCCGAGGGCAGCTCGAATCGTCGTTGTTTTGCCAGCACCGTTGGCACCAACAAAGCCGACGATCTGACCTGGCTCCACAGCGAGTGTGACATCACGCAGCGAAAAACGGTCGCTTACACGGCGTGAGATGCCTTTGAGTTCTAAAAGGTTTTGCATGGTATAGCCTTTCTTGCAGATGGCTACTGCATGGTTTCGGGGGCTACCAGGTCGAGCATCTCGTGCAGCTTGTCGCGCGTGACGCCCAGGGTTTCGGCTTGGCTCGCCGCTTTCGCAAGTAGCTCTTCGATATGGCAGAGCTGGTTTTCGCGCAAGAGTTCTTGGTTGCCCTCGGCGACAAAGCAGCCCTTGCCCTGCACGGTGCAGATAAACCCGAGCTGCTCCAGGTCGGCGTAGGCGCGCTTGGTGGTGATGACGCTCACGCCAAGATCGCTCGCGAGTGCACGGATGCTGGGGAGTTTGGCTCCCGCAGCGAGCGTGCCCGAAAGGATTTGAGCTTTGACTTGCGAGGTTATCTGCTCGTAGATGGGCTTGTCGCTCGAATTGGATAGGATGATGTCCACAGCGGCTCCTTAGCTGATGGGCTACACGTGTATATAACCGGTAAGCACAGTATATATACACTATATACAGTTATGCAAGAGGCAAATATGGATTGTCCGCTCGTTCATTCATCTCAATCTGTAACATCTGGAACCGATTTGGACGGCTACCTGTTACAGATTGAGATTTTGCCGGCGGGCCCCACCTGGTTGTCTCAATCTGTAACAACTGGAGAAGATTTTGGCTGCTAGATGTTACAGATCGAGACATTGTCCAACCGTCTATCCTTATATCTCAATCTGTAACAGATGGACCCGTTTTGAGTGGCTAGATGTTACAGATTGAGATCTTTCTGGGACGCCCACCTGGTTGTCTAAATCTGTAACAGGTAGAGGTTCAAAAACCGTCTAGATGTTACAGATCAAGACAAACTGCTGCGGAGTGTCGCCATCGACTGCTACCCTAGGCCCCAACTGATGAATTTGTCCTGATAGGTGCCCTATGCCGATATTTCGCGGCTACAATAGTACGGTTACATCGACGTAATGCACTTAATGCAAGAAAGGATCCGCATGGCAAGCCTGTCGGATGAAATCTCGTCGCGCCGCACATTCGCGATCATCAGCCACCCGGACGCCGGTAAGACCACGCTTACCGAGAAGCTGCTGCTCTATACCGGCAGCATCCAGACCGCCGGCTCGGTCAAGGGCAAGAGCTCGGCCAAGCATGCCGTCTCGGACTGGATGGACATCGAGAAGGAGCGCGGTATTTCCGTTACCTCCTCGGTGCTGCAGTTTACCTACAACGGCGCCTGCGTCAACATCCTCGATACCCCCGGCCACCAGGACTTCTCGGAGGATACCTACCGTACCCTTATGGCCGCCGACGCCGCTGTCATGGTCATCGACGGCGCCAAGGGCGTCGAGGCCCAGACCAAAAAGCTCTTTAAGGTCTGCACGCTGCGTCATATTCCCATCTTCACCTTTGTGAACAAGCTCGACCACGAGGCTCGCGACCCGTTTGAGCTCATGGAAGAGATCGAGAATGTCCTGGGTATCAATACGTATCCCATGAACTGGCCGATCGGCAGCGGTCGTAACTTCCGCGGCGTGTTCGATCGTCAGACCCGTCGCGTTATCGCCTTTGAGGGCGATGGTCACGCCAACGCCACCAAGAAGGTCGCCGAGGTCGAGGCCGAGCTGGGCGACCCCGCCATGGATGAGCTCATCGGCGAGGAGAACCATAAGAACCTAATGGACGATATCGAGCTGCTCGATGGCGCCGGCGACGAGCTCGACTTGGATGCCGTGGCCTGCGGCAAGCTGAGCCCGGCGTTCTTTGGCTCGGCGCTCACCAACTTTGGTGTGGAGCCCTTCCTCAAGGAGTTCCTGCGTCTGGCCCCGACGCCGCGCGCCTATACCGATACGCTCACCAGCGAGCCGGTCGATCCTTGCCGCGACGACTTTAGCGGCTTTGTGTTTAAGATCCAGGCCAACATGGACAAGAACCACCGCGACCGCATCGCCTTTGTGCGCATTTGCTCGGGCAAGTTCGAGCGCGGCATGGATGCCTTCCACGTGCAGGGCAACCGCAAGCTTAAGCTTGCCACGGGTACCTCGATGATGGCCGATGACCGCGCCATCGTGGACGAGGCGTACGCGGGCGATATCGTGGGCCTGTTCGACCCGGGTATCTTTAGCATCGGCGACACTGTGTGCTCCGGCAAGTGCCACGTGCAGTACCCGCAGATCCCGACGTTTGCCCCCGAGATGTTCGCTCGCATTACGCAGGTCGATACGCTCAAGCGCAAACAGTTCGTCAAGGGTATGGAGGAGCTTGCCCAGGAGGGTGCCATCCAGATCTTCCGCGAGCTTGGTGCCGGCATGGAGAGCGTCATCGTGGGCGTGGTCGGCGTGCTGCAGTTTGAGGTGCTCGAGCGCCGCCTCAAGGCCGAGTACCGTGTTGAGGTTCGTCGCCAACCGCTGCCCTATACGGACATTCGCTGGATCCAGAACGACCCCGATACCATCGATATCCCGGGCCTTTCGCTCACGCGCGACACGCTGCGTGTCGAGGACATGCGCGGCGGTAAGCTGCTGCTGTTCACGAGTCCGTGGAACGTGGATTGGGCAACCGACCACAATCCCGACCTTATCCTGTCGGAGTTTGGCAACGTAGCCTTTTAACGCACCAGTGCGGTGGCCCTGCGGGGCCGCCGCGCCGATTGCTTGCCTGATGCCGCGTGAGCGGCTATCATACCCACCGTCGTCTCAAGACCGGGGCGTCCGAGCAGTTCGGGTCCGATATCCTGCTCGTTAAACCTAAAACCAAAGGAGTACATAATGATCAAGAAGGTCATGGAGGACTACAAGGTCCTGTTGCGGAGCATTCCCGCGGCAACGGTTTCGCTGTTTTTCGTGAGCGTCATCATGATGAACCTGCTGGCCAACAAAGAGCTTATCAGCCTGCCGTATCTGGCACTCGATTGCGGCTTTGTGGTGAGCTGGGTTTCGTTTTTGTGCCAGGACATGATCTGCAAGCGCTTTGGCGCCAAGGCATCCATCAAAATCTCTATCCTCGCGCTGCTGGTCAACCTGGCCGTGAGCCTGTGCTTTTGGGCATGCTCGCTCACGCCCGGCATGTGGGGTGCTTACTACGACACGGGTATGATCGAGGTCAACACTGCCCTTAACGCCACCATCGGCGGCACCTGGTACGTGGTGCTGGGCTCTTCGCTGGCAATGCTCGTTTCTGCCGTGGTCAACTCCACGCTCAACCAGTCGCTCGGCCGTATGCTCAAAAAGAATAACTTTGCGAGCTTCGCCTTCCGCTCCTATGTGTCCACAGGTGTTGGCCAGTTTATCGACAACCTGGTCTTTGCCATTGTGGTGAGCCACACGTTCTTTGGTTGGACCTGGGTGCAAGTCCTTATGTGCTCGCTGACCGGCGCTGTCGCCGAGCTGCTGTGCGAGGTCTTCCTGAGCCCCGTGGGCTACAAGGTCGTGCGCGGCTGGGAGCGCGAGAATGTGGGTTCCGAGTACCTCGAGCGCCACGCAACCGCCTAAGGAGCAAGTATGCGGGTTTTGATCACGGGCGCTTCGGGCGGTATCGGAGCCGCGTGCGTGCAGCGCTTTTTGGACGAGGGCCACGAGGTCGTGGGCTTTGATCTGCTGCCGACGGCGATCGAACACGAGCGCTACCGCCATCTGATCGTTGATGTACGCGAGCCGGACTCGTTTCCAGGCGATCTTGAACCCCAGGTAATCGTGAACGTTGCCGGTACGCAGGATTCGGCCGACGATATTGCTGCCAACCTGCGTGGCACCATCAACGTGACCGAGCACTACGCCTTTGTGGGGGAGGGGCTTGCCGCCAAGCCTGCGCCGGCTATCAAATCCGTGGTCAATGTGGGGTCGGCGAGCGGGCATACGGGATCGGAGTTTCCCGCCTATGCCGCCAGCAAGGGTGGCGTTATCGCCTACACCAAGAACCTTGCAAACCGTCTGGCGCCGCAGGCCATCGCCAACAGTGTGGACCCGGGTGGCGTTATCACGCCGCTCAACCGTTGTGTGATGGAAGACGAGCACCTGTGGAACCAGATTATGGAGCTCACGCCGCTTAAGCGCTGGGCCACTGCCCAAGAGATCGCCGAGTGGATCTACTTTGTGGGCGTGACCAACCGGTTTATGACCGGGCAGAGCCTGCTGATCGATGGGGGCGAGGCCGGCCGCACACAATTTATTTGGCCCGAATAGGAAACGCGCCCGATGGAAAGCCGTCGGGCGCGTTTTTGATGTATCGATTTTTAGCCGAGGCAAGTCCAGTTGACGGGGGTCGAGCCGTGCTGCTCGAGTAGCCGATTGGCTGCCGAGAAGGGGCGCGATCCCATAAAAGCGGGGAGTTCTGCCGTGGCACGGTTGGCCGAAAGCGGCGAGGGGTGCGTGGAGGCCAGGCAGAACTTGCCGGTTGCCTTGCCCGCGCCGGTCGCGGCGAGCTTGCCTTCGACCATCTGCTGGGCAAAGCGGCCCCATGCCAAAAAGACGACCGGCTGGGGCAGCTGGCAGCAGCGTTCGATAACGTAGTCGGTGAGCGCGCTCCAGCCCAGCTTGGCGTGCGAGTTCGCGGCATGCTCGCGCACGGTGAGCGTAGTGTTGAGGAGCAGGACGCCCTGCAGTGCCCATGGGGTTAGGTCTCCCGTGGCGGGGATGGGGCAGCCCAGATCGGCTTTGAGCTCCTTATAGATGTTGCGCAGGCTCGGCGGCAACTTGGTTTGCGTCGCTGGGACCGAGAACGACAGTCCCATGGCCTGGTTGGGTCCGTGATAGGGGTCTTGACCCAAGATGACAACCTTGACCTGGTCGGCCGGCGTGTAGGCGAGGGCATTGAGGATGTCGTCTTGTGCCGGGTAGATGGTTTGCTCGGCACGCAAAAGGGCGATGCGCTCGAGCAGCTGGTTCGTAGTGTCACGTACCGGCTGCGGCGCATCGCCCAACCAAGTTGCTATGTTGCGGTCGCGGGTCGCGGCGTCCATGGGGCTCCTTTATGGCAGATGCTCTGTTGACATCTATTGTAAAGGCGCACCGGTTGCCTTTATGCCACGGCTGTATGAGGAGTGGGGCCTACGAGACGTGCTCGGGCGCTCCTGCCATGCGAGCCTGTCCATGTGCGCGGAGGCGCGGAAGCTCGACGGTTGCCACCATGACGCCGGTGAGGATGAGGGCTGCGCCAAAGAAGGCGATGGGGCTCAGGACCTCGCCGACCAGGAAGAACGAGAAGACGGCGGAGCATACCGGCTCGAGCGAGAAGGCGAAGCCGGTGGTCTCGGCGGGCACGTGGGGCTGCACGAGCGTCTGGGTGATAAAGCCGTAGGCAGAGCAGATGAGTGCGAGCGCGACGACAACGACGATCTCGCTCGGCGTGCTGGGAAGCGTGAAGCCGCCAAAGACGCATGCGGCAATGCCCGAGAACAGGCCGCCGAAGCCCAGCTGCCAAACGCCCAGAGCCAGCGGGTCGACATCTTCGACAAAGCGCTTCGCCACAATGATGTGGCCGGCATAGACAAAAGCGGAGAGCAGCATGATGATTGCGCCGGGATTCAGGCTGGTAAAGTCGGCGCCCGAGAGCAGCAGCATGCCGCAGGTGACGATGGCGGTGCCGACGAGCACCTTGCGCTCGGGGGCGCGACGCAGCAGGGCTGCGTTGGCAAACGGCACGATTACGACTGTCAGGCTCTGCAAAAAGCCGGCGGTGGAGGCGGAGGTGAGGCTGGAGCCCAGGCACATGCACGTGAGCTCGGTTGCCATGATGGCACCGATGATGGCGGCGCGAACCATAAGGTCGCGGTTGATGCGAAACGCGTGCTTGTGGAAGAGCAGCAGACAGGCCGCAAAGGCGATGATGCAGCGCAGCGCAACGATGCTCGTGGCGTTCATGCTGTCCATGCCGATCTTCATGAGGGGGTACGAAAAGCCCCATGCGACGGGAACAGAAAATGAGAGCGCGATTGCTTTTTTGCGATCCATGGGACTCCTTTTGTTACAGAACGGTTTCGCAAAAAGGATTCTGCTCCCAGATGTGGATGTAGTAAAGCGAATGTATCTTCAGTATGATTAAGAAATGCTAATGTCATTAGGAAAAGCGCTGGCAAAACGTTTTACGGCTGCATTGATGTGGAGGCACGATGGCATCGCGGTATCAGATTGTTTGTATGGTGGTCGATCGCGGCAGTCTTAAGGGCGCGGCGGACGAGCTGGGCTACACACAAAGCGCGGTGAGCCAGGCCGTCAAGGCGCTCGAGCGCGAGCTGGGTACCACGCTTATCGAGCGCGGCAAGCAGGGTGTTTCGCTTACGCGCGATGGCAAGCAGTATCTGCCGTACCTGCGCCAGATTGTGACCGCCGAGGCCGAGCTCGAGGGCAAGCGCCAGGAGCTGCTGGGGCTTTCGTCGACCGATATTCGCATCGCGACGTTTACCAACGTGAGCCGTACCGTGCTGCCGCGTGTGATCCGCGACTTTGGTACGCTGCACCCGGGCGTACGCTTTACCCTCAAGCAGGGCGATTACACGCGCAACGCTCAGTGGGTGCACGACGGCGTGGTGGATTTTTGCTTTACGGCGCGCGGGTTTACCGCAGGCCTCGAGAAGCGTGTGGTCTATCACGACGAGTTGGTGGCGCTGCTGCCGGCTGCGCATCCGCTGGCGGCAAAGGAAAAGGTGACGCTCGCCGACCTGGCGTCCGAGCCCTTTGTGCTGCTGGATGAGGGCGAACAGAGCCTGGTGCTCGATGCATTTGCGGCGCATGGCTTGTCGCCGCACGTGACGAGCGAGGTCACCGACGACTACACCATCATGGCGATGGTGGAGGAGGGTCTAGGCGTGAGCATGCTCTACCGTCGTACTGTGGAGGGCATGCGAGCCGATATTCGCGTGCGGCCCATCGTGCACGCTCCCTCGCGTGACGTAGTGGCAGCCTGGCGCAGCTGGGATACCATGCCCATCGCCACGAGGCGCTTTATCGACTATATGAGCTCGCATATTGTCAATTAATGACTGGCGTGGCTTTGAGTGCGGTGTTTAGCGGGCTGTCGCTTTGGCTTGGGTGGCGCGATAGGTGCGTGCCGGGTGGCAAAGTAGTACCGCCACGACCATAAAGAACGCCGTGGTGCCCAGGCTGATGGGGTAGACCATCATGATGTTAGCAAAGGTGCGGAAGTGCGGGAACACGCAGAACACCCAATAGAAGCGGATGCCGCAGACGCAGATCATGGTGATGAGGGCGGGCGTGAGCGAGATACCAAAGCCGCGCAGGTAGCCGGACATGTTTTCGTAGAACATGCTAAAGGCGTACGCCGGGAAGATCGAACACACGCGGATATAGCCGATCGAGACGATGTTGGGATCGCTGTTGAACAGCGACAAGATCTCGCGTCCCAGGCCGACAATAACGATGATCGTGGTGAGTGCAACGATACCGCCTTCGACCAGGCAGACCTTGAGCGTTTTGGTGCAGCGGTCGATCTGGCGGGCACCGTGGTTTTGTCCTACAAAGGTGGTGCAAGCCTGGCTAAAGCTGTTGAGCAGGTTGTAGCATACGTACTCCAAGCTCATAGCGGCGCTCGATGCCGCCATGACCTCGGTGCCCAGGCTGTTGATAGCAGACTGGATGATGATGTTGGCGACGGCAAAGACGGCGCTCTGGATGCCGGCGGGCAGGCCGATCTTGACGATGCGCTTGAGGGCGACGGGGTCGATAGCCAGGTCGCGCGGGGTGACGCGGACGACGGAGTCGGTCTTGAGCAGGCGGATAAAGAGCGTGGCGGCGCTGACAGTGTAGGCGATAGCGGTGGCGATGGCGACGCCCGCGACGCCCCAGTGGAGTATGGGGACAAAGATGAGATCCAGGCCAATGTTGAGGACGGTGGACACGGCAAGTGCCTGCAGCGGCATGCGGGTGATGCCGACGGAGCGGAAGATCGCGGCCTCAAAGTTGTAGAGCAAGATCGAGGGCATGCTGAGCAAAAAGACGCGCAGGTAGAGCGAAGCGAGCGGCATGGTTTCGGCGGGAACATTGAGCGCGGCGAGCATGGGCTCGGCAAAGATCTCGCCCAGCGCAATGACGACAAAGCCCACGAGCGCCATTAAAATCGAAGTATGGACGGCGCGTTTGACCATGTTCTGATCGTTGCGGCCGATAGCGTTGGCGATGACCACGTTGGAGCCAAGCGACATGCCAATAAACAGGTTGAGCATAAGACTGGTAAGCGGAACATTGGAGCCGACCGCCGCCATGGCGAGGGTTCCCTGGTCGCCCGAGAAATTACCGATGATGACCGTGGCGATGAGGTTCGACAGCTGCTCCAAGATGCTCGTGGCGGCCACGGGGAAGGCGAACAGGGGAATATTGCGCCACAGCGAGCCGGTGGTCATGTCAATGTGCTTAGATACGGTATCAGCCATACGCTCTCAATCTCTAACATGCTATATCGTGCTTATTTGCGCAGACGATGATACTCCTAATCGACTAGTCGTTGGGGGCGTTCTTAAACGACTAGTCATTCAAGAACGTCCATTACAGTCGAAATTGTCAGCCCGGGACCGTCTCGGGCTACGATTGAGGCGCGCCCAGAACGGGCCGCCGACCGGGCGCCCGCGCACGGCCGAACGTCCCTGCCCCCGAGAGGGCCTGTTGGGTG
>NZ_JBBNLM010000029.1:0-12757 GCF_040092475.1 Collinsella sp. CLA-ER-H10 | reverse complement strand
GTCCAAGTTTCGGGGCGCAGTTCACTGTCCCCTTTGTGGTGGTTTTTATGTTGATGGGTTAACAAATAGGGTGCGCAGGGCTGGCGGCCGATAGGTACGGTTAAGATGTTTACCCGTTAGCATTATGCAAGCGAAAGGCGGTCGTCTCCCATGCAGCAGAACGACGAGACACGTTTCGAGGACTTTGTCGGACTGATCAGCGGGCTCTACAAGGAGATCCAGCGCATTAAGACATCCGAGGGCGCAAGGCTGGGCCTCAAGGGCTCCGACGTTATGTGCCTGTACTATCTTGAGCGCAGCAAGGACGGCCTGACTGGCGCCGACCTCGCTCGCATGGCAGGCGTGACCCGCGCCGCCGTCTCGCGCACGCTCGCGCATCTGGAGGAGGGCGGCTACGTCGAGGTCGATGATTCGGGCGATGCCGCCGTTAAGTATCGTGCTCCGGTGCGCCTGACCGCTCTGGGCGGCGAGAGTATGAGCGAGGCGGACCGCATCATTCGCGAGGTGCTCGATACCACCGGTAAGGCTATGGGTGTGGAGCAGCGCGAGCAGATGTATGCGTCGCTACGCACGATTCTCAACACCCTGCGCGAGATCTAAGGCCGCCAAGGCATTTGCTTCCAATTAACAACTGCATAGTCCCGTTTGAGCGCGTATACCGTGCCGGGGCATTGCTGTCAAAATTCCCCGCGCGAGGTCCGCGCAAGAAAGGATTCGCTATGTCCATTCGTATTATTACCGATTCCGCGAGCGATATGTCGCCGGCTGAGCACCCCGCTCTGCGTGTTCTGCCGCTGTCCGTCACCTTTGGCACCGATGTGTACATGGATGGCGTCGACATCGATCACCAGCGCTTTTACGAGATGCTCGTGGAGCGCGATGAACTGCCCAAGACCGGCCAGGTCAACCCGTACGCGTTTTCGCAGGCGATTGCCGAGGCGCGTGAGGCCGGCGACGAGGCAGTGATTATTACCGTTGGCGCCAAGCTTTCGGGCACCAATCAGAGTGCCCGTACCGCACTTGCCGAGGCGCCGGGCGGCGACGTGTTCGTGGTAGATAGCAACAACGTCACCCTGGGCGAGCGCGTGCTGGTCGAGTATGCGCTGCGCTTGGTGGACGAGGGCCGTAGCGCGGCCCAGATCGCGGCGGCCGTCGAGGCCGTGCGCGACCGTGTGGTGGTTATCGGTCTGCTCGAGACGCTGGAGTACTTGGTGCGTGGCGGTCGCCTGTCTGCTGCTGCGGGCGCTGTGGGCACGCTGCTCAACGTTAAGCCCGTGGTGGCCGCCGAGGACGGCCTGATCGTGCAGCTGGGCAAGGCGCGCGGTTCCAAGAACGGCCGTAACCTGCTCAACCAGAAGGTCGAAAAAGCGGGCGGCGTCGACTTTTCCATGCCGCTGGCGCTGGGCTATACGGGCCTTTCGGACGCCGTGCTCAAGAAGTATATCGAGGACAGCGCGGCACTGTGGGCTGGACACACCGAGAACGAGCTGCCCATCCACACCATTGGCGCCACCATCGGCACCCACGTGGGCCCCGGCGCCGTAGCCGTAGCTTTCTTCCGCCCCGCCAAATAGCTTTCCGGTCAAAACCACCACAAAGGGGACAGGCACCTTTTTGGTGGTTTATGCTTGTTTCGGTTGAAAGGAGCATGCGATGGCGTCTGAGGGCTTTTTTGAGCGGGTGTATGAGGTGGTCGAGCAGATTCCCGAGGGGATGGTTGCCACCTACGGTCAGGTGGCGCTGCTTGCCGGTCGTCCGCGGAGCGCGCGCTATGTGGGCTATGCGCTGCACAGCAACCCGCGCCCCGGCCAAATTCCCTGTCATCGCGTGGTGTTTGCCGACGGGCACATATGCGAGGGCTTCGCTTTTGGCGGTCCCGATGCTCAACGTGAGCTTTTGCTAGGGGAAGGTGTGGCGTTTAAGGACGACATGCACGTCGACTTGGCCGCCTGTCGCTGGCCTGCCGGACTCTAACAGCTCTGCCGTGGCCAAAACCACCACAAAGGTGCCTGTCCCCTTTGCGGTGGTTTTCCGTTGCAGGTTTACCGGGGCTAACTTATGGAGAAGGTGTGGCGGCGCACTTTGCCGTCAGAAAGTAAACCACGGTGAACTATATTGTATTCAGCAACGGAGTAGGCAATAGGCGATGAAAAAGCCTGCCCTGTTGAGTTTGATTCGCATTCCTCCCCTCTGTGCGATTCAACGGTGTACTTCGGGAACGGGCCCGCTGGCAACTGACTGCCGGCGGGCCCGTTCCCGTTTATCGGGGGAGTGCAATGGACGGAGCCGAGCTGGTCGGGCTCCAAAAAAGGCGGACGCCGTAGCGCCCGCCCCATAACAATCGAAAGCTCAAGCCAGCAGATCGGTCTAGTACACCATGCCCATGGCGTCCCGAACCTCGGCCAGGGTCTGCTCGGCGATCTCGTTGGCACGACGGTTGCCCTCGTGCAGCACGTCCTTCACATAGTCCAGATCGTTCTCGTAGCGCTGGCGACGCTCGCGGATCGGCGCAAAGTACTCGTTGACGGCCTCGGTCACGTACTTCTTGAGCTGGCCGGAGCCGCCCATGCCAATCTCCTCGGCAATCTCGACCTCGGATCGGCCGGTGCAGATGGCAGCCGTCGAAAGCAGGCCGGACACGCCGGGGCGGTTCTCGGGATCGAACGTGATCATGCGCTCGGAGTCGGTCTGGCTCTTCTTGATGCGCTTGGCCGTCTCCTCGGCGGTCATCGAGATGTTGATGGCGTTGCCGTAGCTCTTGCTCATCTTGCGACCGTCCAGGCCCGGCAGCAGCGGGGTCTCGGACAGCAGCGCGTCGACCTCGGGGAACACCTTGCCGTAGCGGTTGTTAAAGCGGCGGGCGATGGTGCGGGTGAGCTCGATGTGCGGCAGCTGGTCGCGGCCGACGGGCACCACATTGCCCTTGCAGAACAGGATGTCGCAGGCCTGGTGCACCGGGTAGGTGAGCAGAAGGCCGGTGAGCTCGTGGCCCGAGGCCTCCATCTCGGCCTTGACCGTGGGGTTGCGCGCCAGCTCGGCCTCGGACACCAGCGACAGGAACGGCAGCATGAGCTGGTTGGCGGCGGGCACGGCGGAGTGCGCGTAGATCATGGTCTTGTCGGGGTCGATACCGCAGGCAAGGTAGTCCATGACCATGTTGTACACGTTGTCCTGGATATGCTCGGTGGTGTCGCGGTCGGTGATGACCTGGTAGTCGGCGATGAGCACGTTGGTCTTGGCGCCCATGTTCTGCAGTTCAACACGGCCCTTGAGGGTGCCAAAGTAGTGGCCCAGGTGCAAGCGTCCGGTGGGGCGATCACCGGTGAGCATGGTGAACTTCTCGGGCGTATTGGCCAGGCCCTCGCGAATGGCGTTGCTCTTTTGCAGCGCGACTTCGTAGCTGTTCTCGTTTGGCATGATTGCTCCTAACGTATGTTCATGGGTCAAGATGATAACGCGTTTATTGGAGGGGCGGGGCGTAAGTAGGCGAGGGGCGGGAGAGGGGTGGCTTGTGCGATGGGCGCGGCGCGGCCGCGCTTGGCCAACGGTGCCTGGGCACATCCTCGGCAGCTTGCCCTAGAGCTTGTGGTGGCGCTCTTCTTTGCGCTCCTCGGCTGCCTGCTCCTCCTGCTTAAAGGCGGGGTCGTCGGGGGTAACGAGCTCGTCCTCGTGCGTGCGCTTGTTGTAATGGTGGCGCAGCACGGGCTCAAACAGATGTAGATGCTTGGCGAAGGCAGCCGAGCCAATGGCGAGCACGGTAAAAATGAGCACGCGCATGGGCACCTCGACCTGATTGATGGCGGCGGCGCCGGCCGAAAGCATGATGCACCAGGCATAGATGAGCAGCACGGCCTGTTTTTGGTTGTAGCCTTCTTGGATCAGGCGGTGGTGGATGTGGCCCTTGTCGGCCTGTCCGATGCTAATGTGGGCGCGCTTGCGGCGCACGATGGCGCTGAACGTGTCGATGATGGGCACGCCGGCAACGATGAGCGGAATGATAAGCGAGGTGAGTGCGGCGGTGCGGCTCACGTTGAGCAGCGAGATGGAGCCCAGCGCAAAGCCCAGAAGCAGCGACCCCGAGTCGCCCAAGAAGATGCTTGCGGGGTTGAAGTTGTAGCGCAAAAAGGCCAGACAGGCGCCAAAGAGCGCAATGGAGAGCGCGGCGGCGTCGATGCGGCCCGAGAGAACGGCCATCGAAAACATGGTGAACGACGCGATGCCGCAGATGCCCGTGGCCAAGCCGTCGAGGCCGTCGATGAGGTTAATGATGTTAGTGAATGCCACCAGATAGATCACGGTAATGGGGTAGGCGAGCCATCCGAGCATGATCTCGCCGGGAGCAAACGGGTTGACGATGACGCCGATTTTTAGGCCGCCGATACAGGCGATAAGCGCGGCGAGGACCTGTCCGGCCAGCTTTTGCTTGGGCGTGAGCTGGAAGACGTCGTCGATAGCGCCGGTCGCAAAGATGACGGTAAAGGAGAGCGCCAGCATGGGATAGCTAATGTGAAGGCGCGGGTGCGGTACCAGGACGGGTGGCCAGCCTAGGTACCAGGTGCCTAGGATTTGCACAATGCAGGCAACGACCAGGCCCAAAAACACCGCCGTTCCGCCCAAACGCGGGATGGGCTTGGTGTTGATGCGGCGCTTAGAAGGATAGTCGACGGCATCGAGCTTAATTGCCAAGCGCTTGACCAGGGGCACCGCGAGGAAGGTCGTGATAAAAGCCGCCGCTGCCACGCATAGGTACGGTATGTAGCTCGGGTATGAAGCCATGAATCTAAAAACCGCCAAGCGTCGAAGGAAAAGGTCAGAAGAACGCCATGCGCAAAGGGCATAGCCGAACCATAATACTCGACCAAGGGGGGTGCATGTAATTGCACGCAGCGATAATCACGCGCTTACCAGATATTGGGATGTTGTCGATGGCTTGTCGGGATGCCGGCGGGGATCCATATGGACTGTATGGTGATTTTCGGCAAAAGAAAACCACCCCCCACGTTACGAAAATGAACCCACCTAAAACAGGTGGGTGCCCTCATCGACTGTTCCAGCGTCCTTAACAACGAAGGATACCTGTACTAGGTACGACTGTGTGGGCTCCCTAAATAAACGCGACGGTTCACCCAGTTGCTCCGCGGGGGGCGGAATACCTACATCATAAAGCGGCACTTTATCGATTCCAGTCTTGACATTACAAAAATCGTGTCGGACGATTACGGCGCCTTGGGCTCGAGCCGTCTGTGCGGTTGGCCCTCTTGCGCTTGAGCTGCTGAATCGTTGTTTTGGAGCATGTTTTTATGCCGACGTCGTTGACCGAACTTTTTTCGCCCGCCTGCCATTTGTGTCCGCGCCGTTGCGGTGTGGCGCGCGATGAGGGCGCGCGCGGCGTATGCGGTGCTAACGACACGCTCAGGGTGGCCCGCGCGGCGCTTCATATGTGGGAGGAGCCGCCTATCTCGGGCGAGGCCGGTTCGGGCACGATCTTCTTTAGCGGTTGCTCGCTTAAATGTATCTACTGCCAGAACCACGAGATCTCGACCGGCAATTTTGGCCTTGAGATTTCGTCTGAGCGTCTGGTCGAGATTATGCTGGAACTGCAGGACCAGGGTGCCAACAACATCAATTTGGTGACGGCGACGCACTATGCGCACCTGTTGCCTGCCGCGATTGCCGCGGCACGGATGCGCGGGCTGGTCATCCCGATCGTCTACAACACGAGTGGTTACGAGCGTGCGAGTGCCGTGGCGGCGCTGGGCGACTTGGTCGATGTGTGGCTCACCGACTTTAAATATGCCGATGCCGGGCTTGCGCAGTCGCTTTCCCATATTAAGGACTACCCGCGCGTGGCCGTGTCGGGTCTGGCCCAGATGGCGCGCGAGATCGAGCGCCGCGGGGGAGAGTTGGTGGATGAGGGCGGGCTCATGAAGCGCGGCATCATCGTACGCCACCTGGTGCTTCCGGGGCATGCGGACGATTCGTGTCGCGTACTGGACCTAGTGTGGCAGACGGTGGGCGACGTGCCGATCTCGGTCATGAACCAATACACGCCCAATGCCCTCATGCGCGAGCAGGGTGGCGATCTGGCGCGCGCCGTGACGCGCGAGGAGTACGAGCGAGTGCTCGACCATGCCGACGACCTGGGCTTTACGACGATGTTCTGGCAAGAGGGCGGCGCGGTAGACGAGAGCTTCACCCCGGCCTTCGACACCACCGGTGTTCTTGCCAGCGCAAAGTAGCGCGTTCGTCGATGATTTTTCTGGGACGGGGATAAAAAATCATCGAGAGGATCGCCTGTTCGAAAAGTTGCCAAAATAGCCGCGCCCCAAAAAGACTGGTTATTGGGCGTTGACAGTTGGAGAGCCGTAGGTAAAATATCGAATTGTCCTGGGGACGTAGCTCAGTTGGGAGAGCGCTGCCGTCGCATGGCAGAGGCCGAGGGTTCGACTCCCTTCGTCTCCACCCTTGGATTTGATAAGCCGCTGACATTGTGTCGGCGGCTTTTTTTAAAAGAAAGGGCTATACCATGGCCGAGCTTGAGTCCCAACCATTGTCCGACGAGGAGCGCGCTGAGTTGGAAGAGCTCCGCGCTGAGAAGGCCCGCCGCGAGGCTCGGGAAGAGGCCCGTCGCGAGCGTGAGGAGCTGGCTGCCCTGCGCGCCGAGCGTGCGAAGGCCGAGGAGGTCGCCTTGAACGCCGCATCCGAGCGCAAGCCCGCGCCCGCACCCAAGCCCGCTGCTGCGAAGCCTGCACCTGCCGCGCCCAAACCTCAGCCTAAAAAGGCCGCTCGTCTTAAGTCCGTCGAGCCCAAGCCGAGCCGTGACGAGATGACCTTTGCCCAGCGCATGGTTACCTCCAAGGAACCTACGGGCGAGAACGAGATCCCTGGCATGGCGCCGGCTCAAAAAATCATCATTGTCCTTGCCCTCATCGCGTTTGTCATCTTTATGGGCTACACGATCCTGACCAGCATGGGCCTGCTCTAACCGATTTGCATCGGGCGTCATGTCCGCATGCTCTGCTCTCGTCCAACCCTCAAATTCTGCACCACACATCCGAAAGGTCGCCCCATGGCTTTGACCGATATCTCTCATCCCACCGACATCGCAATGCTCACCGATCTGTACGAACTCACTATGGCCCAGGGCCTGTGGGAGAGCGGCAAGGCCAATGAGCAGGGTTGTTTTACCGCGTTTTACCGCGACCATCCCTTTGGCAGCGCCTATGCCGTCATGTGCGGCACCGCCGAGCTGCCCGAGCTAGTCGAGAATCTGCGCTTTACGCCCGAGGATATCGACTACCTCGCCTCGCTCCAGGCCCCGGCCGGCGGCGCGATGTTCAAGTCCGCATTCCTCGACTACCTGCGCGATTTTCGTGCGCATGTAAATATCGACGCCGTCCCCGAGGGCGAGCTCGTCTTTCCACGCGAGCCCATGGTGCGCGTCACCGGTCCTGCGCTCGAGTGCCAGCTGCTTGAGACGGCGCTGCTCAACATCGTCGGGTTCCAGACACTTGTCGCCACCAAGACGGCGCGAGTGGTGCTGGCGGCGGACGGCCGTCCCGTGGCCGAGTTTGGCCTGCGCCGAGCCCAGGGTCCCGATGGCGGCCTGGCCGTTGCGCGCGCGAGCTACGTCGCCGGCTGCTCCTCTACGTCCAATGTGCTCGCCGGCCGCCGCTACGGTATTCCCGTCTTTGGCACGCATGCGCACAGCTGGGTGATGAGCTTCGATTCCGAGCTCGAGGCCTTCCGCGCCTTTGCCAAGTCGAGCCCCAAGAACTGCACGCTGCTCATCGACACCTACGATGTGCGCGAGGGCTGCGAGCATGCCATTACGGTTGCCAAGGAGATGGAGGCGGCGGGCGAGCGCCTGTCGGCTATTCGCATTGACTCGGGCGACCTCGCCAAGCTCTCCAAGTATGTCCGCGGTCGTTTCGATGCCGAGGGCCTGCCCTATGTGGGGATCTCGGTTTCTAACGATCTGGATGAGTACACGATTCAGTCGCTGCTCGACCAGGGCGCGCCCATCGATAGCTTTGGCGTGGGCACCAAGCTCGCGACCTGCTACGACCAGCCGGCGCTGGGCGGCGTGTACAAGCTTTCCGCCCGCCGTGCGAGCGAGGCCGACCCGTGGACGCCGGTGGTCAAGCTCTCCGAGCAGCCCTACAAGCGCACGATCCCGGGCGTGCAGCGCGTGCGCCGTTATTACGACGGCTTTGGCGGCCCGGTCTGCGACATGATCTACGACGAGGACCATCTGGTGGGGGAGGGCGCCGCGCGCGGCAATACCCTCGTGGCCGTGAATGATGCCGCCCTGGTGACCGACGTGTCGGAGCTTGAGTATCGCGAGCTGCTGGTGCCGATCGTGCGCGATGGCAGTGCAGTGGCTCCGCGTGAGAGCATCCAGGACGCGCGCGAGCGCTGTGTTTGGGCGCTCGATCATCTGGACGCAGCTTTCAAGCGCTTCCTGTACCCGCAGACCTATGTGGTGGGCATGGAGCAGGGCCTGGCTCAGGTGCGCGACGAGCTCGTGCGCAAGAACATGGCCGCGGCCTCGGCTTTCCCCTGGGCAAAATGATTCCTTGGGCGGTAGGGGCGAGTCACGCTCCCTTGGCCGCCAGCTTGGCCGTTCGCTGAACAGTTGATTGGTTTGACGTATGACGACTTCTTATAAAACGATGGTGGTAAAGATCGGTTCGTCCACGGTGGTGGGCGCCGATGGCAAGGTCAACCGCGCCTTTATCGGCGGACTTGCCGATCAAGCCGCAGCGCTGCGCAAGCTTGGCTGGCGCCTGGTCGTGGTGAGCTCGGGCGCTATCGCCTGTGGCTATCCCGTGTTGGGCTTCGACCGCAAGCCGGTCGGCGACCTTCCGAGCTTACAGGCTTGCGCCTCGGCCGGTCAGTGCATCATCTCGTCGGCCTACGACGAGGAGTTCCATGCGCGCGAACTGCTCACCTCGCTCGTGCTGCTCACGCGCCACGATACGGCCCGCCGCACGTCCTACCTGCACGCGCGCGACGCCCTGCTGCGCCTGGTGGAGCTGGGCGTGGTGCCGGTCGTCAACGAGAACGATACCGTCACCGTCGACGAGATCAAGTTTGGCGACAACGACACACTGGCGGCGCTTGTGAGCTGCCTGGTTTCTGCCGATCTGTGCGTGACGCTGTCCGACATCGACGGCCTCTACACCGCCAATCCGCACGAGGACCCGACGGCCGAGTTTGTCCCGGTCGTGCATAAGATCGATGCCAAGATCATTGCCTCGGCGGGCGATTCTTCCACATCGGTGGGTACGGGCGGCATGATTACCAAGATCCGCGCGAGCCGCATTCTCATGACGGCGGGTATTCAGAGCGTGATTTGCTCGGGCGAGGAGCCCGATGCGCTCGTGCGCCTCGCCCGCGGCGAGAGCGTGGGCACGCTGTTCGATCCGCCGGCGGAGCGTCTGGACATCGCACCCCGCAAGCTGTGGATTGCGCTGGGTGACAAGGCGCACGGTTCGGTAACGGTCGATGACGGCGCCGCGAAGGCGCTGGTCAGCCGTGGCTCTTCCTTGCTTGCGGTGGGTATTCGCGAGGTCGATGGCCAGTTTGCCGAGGGCGATGTGCTCGATGTGTGCGATCCGAGCGGTATGGTCGTCGCCCGCGGTATCGCCGAGGCCGATTCGGACGTGCTGGAGCTTGCAGCCGGCCGCCGCCAGGACCAGATCGCCAGCAACCGCCTGCTCGCTAACCTGGCCGAGAAGCCGGCGATACACAGGGATAACCTAATCGTATTTGCATAAAGAAAGACAGCGCTGCGGATCGTTTCCCGCAGCGCTGTCTTTTTCGTGCCGGCACTTGGGGACGTTCCTTTTGTGCCGGCAGGCGGGGACATTCCTTTGCTAGAAGATCCGGCGCAGGTCTCCGCGGTTGAGGGCTTCGTCGAAGAGGTGCTTGAACACCACGCTGCCGTGTAGGCCGTCGTGCTCGAACTCGTTGGTCACCCAGGCATGCGAGTTGCCCACGCGGCTGAGCGTATCGAGCTGCAGGCCCGAATCCACGTACATGTCGTCGAAATACACCGCGGCCTGGAGCGGCACCTCATTGCAGGCCAGGCGCTGCGGGTCGTAGATCTTGTCCCAGCTGGTGTCTTCCATCAGCAGGTCCATGGCGGGCTTAAACGGCTTAAGCTCGGGCATCTGCTCGAACATCCACGGGAACATGGCCTCGCCGGTAAACATGAGCGGGCGCGCGAGGGTGTCGAACTCGGCGCGGTGTGCCTTCTCTTCGGCCGCGGCCCAACCAATGGGCATAGTGTCGCCGTCGGCGTATATGAACTCCTGCAGCGTCCAGTACAGCGGATTCGTGCGCGTGTTGGTGCGCTCGAAGGCGCGCATCAAAAAGTTGTCAGATACCGAGGCGCCGCAGGTCAGCGTGCCGTCGCCGTCAACAAAAGCGTGATCGATGATCCAATGCATACGCTCAAAGCTCGGCTTCATGCCAAAGTCGCTGCCCATGAGCTGTAGGCGCTCGACCGTCATCGGCGAGCCGTCGGGCAGCACGGGCTTCTGTGCCTCGAGCGCATTGGCCAGGGCTGCCACGCGCTCGACGTCGGCGGGGTAGCGGTCGTAATACTGCTGCGTCTTGGCGGCCATGCGCGGGAAGGTGTGCTCGTAGACCTCGCTGGCGCTCGCCGGCACGTGGGGGATGCCGCCGCAGGTAAAGCTTGCCGCCACGCCTTCAGGGAAGAGCGACAGATAGCTCAACGTCAAAAAGCCGCCGTAGCTCTGCCCGAGTGTGACCCAGGGCTTGCCGCCAAAGCCCACCAGGCGCAGGTACTCAAAATCGCGCACGATGGAGCTGGAGAGGTGGCGCTTGAGGAAGTCAGCCTGCGAGCGTGCGGCATCGGAGCCGGCCGCCGTCGCGCGCTCGCCCAGTGCGGCAATCGTGCGCCCGTCTACACAGCTACTGCGTCCGGTGCCGCGCTGGTCGGGAAGGACCACGCGGAAGTGCTTGACGGCCTCCTCGATCCAGCCGTCGCTTGTGGGCGACAGCGGACGTGGGCTCTCGCCGCCGGGGCCGCCCTGCAAAAACAGGAGCAGCGGCAGATCGTCGTTGATGCGGTCGGGCGCGCAAACCACGCGGTAGAAGAGCTTGATGCTCTCGGGCGCGCCGGCGATGGGTGCCGGCATAGCGCCGCGGCGCATGGTACTGCCGACGGCCAGGAGCATCGGCTCCAGGCCGCGCCAGTCAAGGGGGACGTCGATGCTGTGGTCCTCGACGTAAAGGCCGGGGACGTGGTACGAAGTGATGAGGGTCATGTGAGTCTTCCGTTCGTTGCGGTGTTTCGGGTTGACCAATTCTACCGCCGCGGGCGAGGCCATGCGCAAATCGGCTACCATGGTTGCAAACTTCTAGGAGAAAGGGCCGCCCATGTCGGTCGATATAGCCACGTATGTCCACGATCTTGCCGTTGCCGCCAAGGCAGCGTCGGCCTCGCTTGCCACGGCGAGCGATGAGCAGCGTCAGGAGGCCGTGCGCGCCATGGCCGCAGCACTGCGCAACGGTGTCGACTCCATCGTTGCCGCTAACGAGCTCGATATGTCCGCCGCGCGCGATGCGGGTACCTCGGCGGGGCTCCTCGATCGCCTGCTGCTGACGCCTGAGCGCGTCGAGGGCATGGCCGCCGGTTTGGAGAAGCTCGCCGAGCTGCCCGATCCCGTCGGCCGCGTGCTCGACCACCGCGTGCTTGCGAGCGGTGTGGACCTGACCCGCGTGAGCGTGCCGTTGGGTCTGGTTGCCATGGTCTACGAGGCGCGCCCCAATGTGACGGCCGACGCCGCGGGCATCTGCATCCGCACCGGCAACGCCTGCATTCTGCGCGGCGGCTCGCTGGCCTATCACTCGTGTGCCATGATCGCCGAGCTGCTGGCCGATGCGCTCGAGGCCAAGGGCTTCCCGCGCGAGGCCGTCTCGATGATCGAGTCCACCGACCGCGAGGCCACCGGCGAGCTCATGAAGCTCCGCGGTATTGTCGACGTACTCATTCCGCGCGGAGGTGCAGGCCTGATCCAGCGCTGCGTGCGCGAGTCGCTTGTGCCGGTGATCGAGACGGGCACGGGCAACTGCCACATCTACGTGCATGAATCCGCCGACTTTGATAAGGCGCTCAACATTATCGTCAATGCCAAGACCCAGCGCGTAGGCGTGTGCAATGCCGCCGAGTCGCTGCTGGTCGACCGTGCTGTGGCCGATGCGTTTTTGCCCGCGGTCGTGACCGTGCTGCATGACCACGGCGTGCTCATTCACGGCGACGAGGCAACCTGCGCCGCATGCGCCGATGCCGGGCTTGCCGAGGGTGATGACTACGTTGCCGCGACTGAGGAGGACTGGGGTCGCGAGTATCTGGCGCTCGAGATGAGCGTGAAGGTCGTGGCGAGCGAGGACGAGGCCATCGCACACATCAACCGCTACGGCACGATGCACTCCGAGGCCATCGTTGCCGAGGACACGGATGCTTGCGAGCGCTTCCTGGATGCGGTCGATGCCTCGGCCGTGTACGCCAACGCCAGCACGCGCTTCACAGACGGCGGCGAGTTTGGCCTGGGCGCCGAGATCGGCATCTCGACCCAAAAGCTCCACGCCCGTGGCCCCTTTGCCGCCGAGGCCCTCACCACCTACAAATACAAGCTCCGCGGCACCGGCCAGGTCCGCCCCTAAACCCCTCGTAAACGAAAACCGCCACAAAGGTGCCCGTGAACTGCGCCCCGAAACTTGG
>NZ_JBBNLM010000028.1:0-21002 GCF_040092475.1 Collinsella sp. CLA-ER-H10 | reverse complement strand
AAGTTTCGGGGCGCAGTTCACTGTCCCCTTTGTGGTGGTTCTCGACAAAAAGAAGCCGCTCCAATAAAAAGAGGCGGCATCAAGCAAGTCCATTTCTTAGCGTCCCTCAAGACCCAACGAGAACGCAGAAATGTAGCCCGGGACTTACCCTTTCCCGAACGCGACCCTCGCGAAGCGCGTGAGCGGGCGGGAAAGGGTAAGCCCCGGGCGGACAATTAAGTGCGTTACTCGGCAGCGGCCTTGAACTTGTTGTAGTTGATCAGGCAGCCAGCCTTGACGATGGCACGCTCCTCTGCCGTCATATCGGCAATGTAGAGCTCAATCTGCTCGACCGCACCATCGGCGCGCACCACGTAGGCGGCGATGCCCTTCAGGTCGCCATCGAGCGCGGCGCGGATACCCGGCACAAAGACGTAGTCGCCCACCTCAAAGCTGGGCTCGGCCTCCATCTGGAAGGGCACCATGCCCCAGTTCATCACGTTGGAGCGATAGCGCTTGGTGGCGTACTCGTGGACGATGTTGGCCAGGCCGCCAATTACGCGCTGGCAGCTCGCGGCCTGCTCGCGGGCGGAACCGTCACCGGGCTTCTTAGCGTAGAGCATGGAGCCGTACTCGGTCGCCTTGGCATCTGCCGCGACACCCGCGCCGGCCAACGCCTCAAACACGCTGGCAAGCTCGGCATCGAGTGCTGTCAGGTCACCCGCGGACTCGCCAGCCACGCGGCGCTTCTCCACGGCGTCGACCTCCTTGGAACGGCCCACGTAGGCCGGGTCGCGGCGGCTCAGCGTAAACTCTGCCAGGCCCAGCGGGCTGGAGCGGAAGGAGCTCGTCTCGCCCGAAGGAATGAGCTCGTCAGTCGTGGTGACCGGGTCCATGATCTTAGAGCACACCTTGAGCAGGATATCGTCGCCGAGGGGCTCCATCGCGGGCCACGGCTTGATGTTGGGACCCTCGACCAGTTCGTCGGCAGGCTCCGCCTTGCCAAAGCCCCAATACACGCGCTTTTTGTACGGCGCGTCGTCAAAGGTGTACTCGCAGGCCTCGTCCCAAGTCTCCTCGGGCAGGTCGGTCGCCGGCGTCAGGACGCCGCCGTTGGCAGCCGTCGCCGCAATGGAGCGAGCGTCCATCAGGGCCACGGCGCTCAGCTGGCCATTGCCCGGCTTGGAACCCTCGCGGTTGGGGAAGTTGCGCGTGGTGTGGCGGATCGAAAGGCCGTTGTTGGCGGGCGTGTCGCCGGCGCCGAAGCACGGGCCGCAGAACGCCGTGCGCACAATCGCGCCGGCCTCCATAAGGTCGTAGATGTAGCCGCGGCGTGTAAGCTCGAGTGCCACGGGCTGGCTCGTGGGATAGACCGACAGCGAGAACTCGCCGCAGCCGGTGCTGGCGCCCTTGAGCACGCGGGCAGCCTGGACCACGGAGTCGTAGTTGCCGCCCGAGCAGCCGGCGATAACGCCCTGCTGCACGTGCAGCTTGCCGTCGACGATCTTGTCGAGCAGGCTAAAGTGCGTCTTGCCCTCGCCGATCTTGGCGGCCTCGAGCTCCACCTCGTGCAGGATGTCCTCGAGGTTCTCGTTGAGCTCGTCAATCTCAAAGCCGTTGGAAGGATGGAACGGCAGCGCGATCATGGGCTTGATGCTCGACAGATCGACCTCGACGCAGCCGTCGTAGTAGGCGACATCGGCGGGCTTGAGCTCGCGGTAGTCGTCGCCGCGGCCGTGCATGGCCAAAAACGCGTGTGTGTCCTCGTCGGTGGCCCAGATGGAGGAAAGGCAGGTGGTCTCGGTGGTCATGACGTCGACGCCGTTGCGATAGTCAGTCGTCATGCTCGCGATGCCGGGGCCCACGAACTCCATAACCTTGTTCTTAACGTAACCCTTGGCAAAGACGGCACGGATGATGGCGAGCGCCACGTCGTGCGGGCCAACGCCGGGGCGCGGGGCGCCCGTGAGGTAGATGGCAACGACGCCGGGATAGGCGACATCGTAGGTGTCGCGCAGCAGCTGCTTTGCCAGCTCGCCACCGCCCTCGCCCACGGCCATGGTGCCCAGAGCGCCGTAGCGGGTGTGCGAGTCGGAGCCCAGGATCATCTTGCCACAGCCGGCGAAATTCTCACGCATAAAGGAGTGGATGACGGCGATGTGCGGCGGGACGAAGATGCCGCCGTACTTCTTGGCAGCCGAGAGACCAAAGACGTGGTCGTCCTCGTTGATGGTGCCGCCCACGGCGCACAGCGAGTTGTGGCAGTTGGTGAGCACGTAGGGCAGCGGGAACTGCTCCATGCCCGAGGCGCGCGCCGTCTGGATGATGCCGACAAAGGTGATGTCGTGGCTCGCCATGGCGTCGAAGCGAATCTTGAGCGCCTCGGGGTCGCCGGACGCATTGTGTGCCTGGAGGATCGAATACGCGATGGTGCCGCGCTTGGCATCCTCGGGCGTCTGCGTAATACCGCGCTCGGCAGCCTCGGCCTCAGGCACAACCTCGCTGCCGTTACGCAGGTAGATGCCGTCCTCGTACAGCTTGACCATACTGTCTCCCACTCTGCCCAAAAGATTTGGGCGCATAGCATACATTCGTTCAATATCGTGCCATAGAACAGTTGCGAGTGGGTTACGAATCTACACGTTCACTTTATCTCAGTAAAGTAAAGGACGAGCACCTTGCATCACTCTTCTGACAAGGAGTGTCCCAAAGTGCCGGCACAAAAGGAACGTCCCCAAGTGCCAAACTACCCTACTCCGGCAACGCCGATGTTTTAGCGCGGACAGCGAAAGCCCGCCAGAGCGAGCAAGGTGCCTTGAAACGAGGCGGCATTGACCTTCCTGGTCATGCCGCCGAAGTTGAAAGGCAGATTGCCGCTCTGGCGGGCTTGCAGCGTCGAGCCGTTACGCGGTTCGTAGAACCGCGTAACTACAAATCCCCGCCTGCGCCCAAAAGTTTGCGCATGACCTGTTCGGGGTTGACCGAGCCGTCGCGCGGGGCCAGGGCGGTGATCTTCTTCTGCATCTTGTACTCGTGCAGCTCGTCCTCGAGCTGGCGCACGCGGGCACGAAGCTTTTCGTTCTCGCGCTCGCGCTCCTCAGCACGCTCCTTCATATCGAGGATGCGCACCACGCCGGCAAGGTTGATGCCCTCGTCGGTCAGCTGGTTGATGAGCTCTAGGCGCTCGATATCGGCACGCGAATACAGACGCGTGTTGCCGCCCGAGCGCTGGGGATTCACCAAGCCTTTGGACTCGTAGACGCGCAGAGTCTGCGGGTGCATGCCGGTCAGCTCGGCCGCCACGCTGATCATGTACAGCGGTTTGTTCCTATTGTCCTCGGCCATGCTACCTGACCCCTTTCCGTCTCGTTATCGTCCATCATAAGCCCGTGGGCGCGGGCGTGCGCCGCGACCGCCCTAGTACGTCGCCTTGTAACGGTTGACCTTCTCGCGATAGTCGCGTGTGTCGGTCTCGCGCAGCTTGGTCATGGCATCGCGCTCGTCATCGGACAGGTTCGTGGGGACCTGTACCTTGATTTCGACGAGCAGCGCGCCTGTGCGGCCACGGTGCTTAACGTCGGGCGCACCCATCTCCTTAAAGCGGAACTTCTTGCCCGTCTGGGTGCCAGCGGGCACCTTCAGACGAACCGTCGCGCCGCCGGGCGTGGGCACATCAACCGTGCAGCCGAGCGCCGCCTCGTAGACCGAGACCGGTACCTCCATGGTCACGTCGGCACCTTTACGCTTAAACAGCGGGTGCTCCTCCACATGCGTGGTCACGACCAGGTCGCCGCGCTCGCCGCCGGCAACGCCATACTCGCCGCGACGCTTGTAGCGTAGCTTGCCGCCGTCGACCGCGCCCGCGGGCACCGAGACCGTAATGGTCTGCTGCTCGCCTGTCGAGGGAATGCGATAGGTGACCTTGTGCGTCACGCCGCGAAACGCGTCCTCGGCCGTCACATCGACGGTCAGCGACAGGTCGCCGCCCTTGCGAGCACGGCTGCGACCCGCGCCGGCACCGGCAGCGCCCGCAGCCCCGGCAAAGCCCGAGCCCCAATCGCTGCCCCAGGCGCCGTTGCCGCTAAAGATGCTGTCGAAGATGTCGCCCCAGCCGCTGGCACCCGCGCCGGCACCGTAGCCGCCGCCATACGCGCCGCCCGCGCCCGGCATGCCGCCAAACATGAGCATCTGGTCGTACTCTTTGCGCTTCTTCTCGTCCGAAAGCGTCTCGTAGGCCTCGCTGATCTCCTTGAACTTGGCCTCGTCGCCGCCGGCATCGGGGTGATATTTTTGCGCGAGCTTGCGAAACGCGCTCTTGATCTCTTTGTCGGAGGCGCTCTTGGATACGCCCAGGATGTCATAGAAGGTTTTGCCTGCAGCCATCGTAGCTCCTCTCCTGTTTCATCCGTCGCCCAGCGAGCGGCGGTTCATGCTTTCATATGGCACTAGGCCAGAAAGGGCCCCGGGTGTTGCCCCGGGGCCCTTCTCAATTACTCCTCGGTGCTCTCGGCTGTATCGGCCGCAGCATCCTCGGGCGCCGCTTCGGGCTCCGGTGCGGGGCGCTTCTCGCCACCGTAGGTCACCGTCACCATCGCGGAACGCAGGATGCGGTCCGCCATGCGGTAGCCCTTCTGGTACACGTCGTTGACGGTCTCGTCGTACTGCGATGCGTCCTCGACGCGACCCACAGCCTGATGCTCGAGCGGATCAAACGCTTCGCCCTTGGGGTCGATGGGCTCAACGCCCTCATGCGCAAACACGTCGAGCAGCTTGGCATGCACCGCGTCGACGCCGTCGACGAACTGCTTAAAGTCGTCGGCAAGCTCCTGACTGCGGGCGTGGTCGATCGCACGCTCGATATCGTCGACCACCGGCAGCAGCGCAGTGACGAGCTTCTCGGTCGCGCGCTCGCGCTCGGCGATACGCTCGTTGGCGGTGCGGCGACGGAAGTTCTCCCAGTCGGCCTGCAGACGGGCGGTGCGCTCGGTGGCGTCCTTTGCCTTGTCCTCGGCGGCCTTCTGAGCCTCTGCCGCAGCATCGAGCTCGTTGCGCACGTCGGCAAGCTCTTTCTGAGCCTGCTCGAACTTGAGCTTAAAGTCGTTGTCGGCGGCTTCCTCACCGGCGCGGATAGCGGCTTCCACCATCTCGTCCTCGGTCATCGTCGCCTCCTTGTTGGAATCCTCTACTTGGTTCTCGGCAGCCTCGGCGGCCGGGGCCTCGTTGGCCTCGGTAACGTCTGCGGCCTCTACGGGAATCTTCACGTCCTTCTCCTCAGAGTCAACGGGGGCGGCGCCAGCGGCAGCCGCCTCCGTGCGAGCTTTACGGGCGGACATGATTACTTGTCCTCGTCGTCCACAACCTCGTAGTCGGCGTCGACAACGTCATCGTCGGCAGGCTGGGCGCCGGCGGCACCGTCGGTCTGCTGCTGAGCGTCGGCGTAGACAACCTGAGCCAGCTCGTAGGCCACGGACTGCAGGGACTCGCCAGCGGCCTTGATGGCCTCGACGTCAGAGCCCTCGAGCGCCTTCTTGGCGTCGGCGATAGCGGCCTCGGCCTTGGACTTCACGTCAGCGGAAACCTTGTCACCCAGCTCGTTGAGGGTCTGCTCGGTGGAGTAGCACAGGCTGTCGGTCTGGTTGCGGACCTCGACCTCTTCCTTCTGCTTCTTGTCCTCCTCGGCATGGGCCTCGGCGTCCTTGACCATACGATCGACTTCGTCGTCGGAAAGCGCGGTGGAGCCGGAAATGGTGATCTGCTGCTCCTTGCCGGTGCCCTTGTCCTTAGCGGAGACCTTGACGATGCCGTTGGCGTCGATGTCGAAGGTAACCTCGATCTGCGGCACGCCGCGGCGGGCAGCCGGGATGCCGGTCAGCTGGAACTTACCGAGCGACTTGTTGTCGCGAGCAAGCTCGCGCTCGCCCTGGAGCACGTTGATCTCGACGCTGGTCTGGTTGTCGGCAGCGGTGGAGTAGACCTCGGTCTTGGAGGTCGGGATCGTGGTGTTGCGGTCGATCATCTTGGTCATGATGCCGCCCATGGTCTCGACGCCCAGCGACAGCGGGGTAACGTCGAGCAGCAGGATGCCCTCGACGTCGCCGGTAAGCACGCCGCCCTGGACGGCAGCGCCATCGGCAACGACCTCGTCGGGGTTCACGGACATGTTGGGCTGCTTGCCGGTCATGGTCTTGACGAGCTCTTGGACGGCGGGCATACGGGTGGAACCGCCGACGAGGATGACCTCGGTCAGATCGGAGAGCTTAAGCTTGGCGTCGCGCAGGGCGTTGGTGACAGGCTGCTTGCAGCGCTCGAGCAGGTCGCGGGTGATCTTCTCGAACTCGGCGCGGGTCAGCGTGTAGTTGAGGTGCAGCGGGCCGGACTGGTTCATGGTGATGAACGGTAGGTTGATGGTGGTCTGCTGGGCGGCGGAGAGCTCCTTCTTGGCGTTCTCGGCGGCCTCCTTCAGACGCTGCAGGGCCATGGGGTCCTGACGCAGGTCGACACCGTTCTCCTGCTGGAACTTATCGGCCATCCAGTCGATGACGCGCTGATCCCAGTCGTCGCCGCCCAGGTGGTTATCGCCCGAGGTGGACAGAACCTCAAACACGCCGTCGGCGAGGTCGAGGATGGAGACGTCGAAGGTGCCGCCGCCCAGGTCGAAGACCAGGATGCGCTGGTCGGTGCCCTGCTTGTCCAGGCCATAGGCAAGAGCAGCAGCGGTCGGCTCGTTGACGATACGCTTGACGTTGAGGCCGGCGATCTTACCGGCGTCCTTGGTGGCCTGACGCTGGGCGTCGTTGAAGTAGGCCGGGACGGTGATGACGGCGTCGGTGACAGTCTCGCCCAGATACTTCTCGGCGTCAGCCTTCATCTTGGCGAGCGTCATGGCGCTCACCTGCTCGGCGGTGTAATCCTTGCCTTCGATGTCGACGACAGCACGGCCACCCTGGCCCTCCTTGACCTCATACGGCACGGTCTTGAGCTCGGAGGTGCACTCGGAGTACTTGCGGCCCATGAAGCGCTTGATGGAGAACACGGTGTTCTTGGGGTTGGTGACAGCCTGGTTCTTAGCGGCCTTACCCACGACGCGGTCGCCGTCGGCACGGAAGCCCACGACGGACGGGGTGGTGCGGTCGCCCTCGGCGTTCACGATGATGGTCGGAGAACCGCCCTCGAGGACGGCCATAGCGGAGTTAGTAGTACCAAGGTCGATACCAAGAATCTTGCCCATTAGAAATTCCCTCTCTCTTGTGCGTTCGCGCCGCGTCGGCGGACTGCCGCGCGGCGCTTCGGCTTGTCTTTCAGGATGTAGTGTATCCCCTTATGGGCCGGAATATACAAAATCTAAGTCAATTCATATAAGATTTCTTATCACTTAGAGTTTAGGTTCTCGAATGCGCAGGTAGATGCGCTGTTTGAGTTCTCGGCAAATCTATTGAAATCTATGTAGAGATGACTGAGGCTTGGGTCCGGAGCCGCACGGAACGGTCTTGGGGCAACCCCGAGGAAAGCGCGACCCAGTCTGAGCGTAAATTCCGAGACGCAGTTTCCGCTTGAAGGCTCGACCGGAAACTACATCCCAGTTTGAGTACCGATTCCGGGACGCAGCTTCCTCCAGAAGGATCAACCGGAAAGCACGGCCCGTTTTGAGCGTGAATCCTGGGACACAGTTTCCGCAACCACGCCTCTCGGGAAAATGCATCCCATTCTGCGTGTCGATTCCGGGGCGCAGCTTCCGCCGGACGGTCCAACCGGAAACTGTATCCCGTTTTGGACGTGGATTGCGGGATGCGCTTTCCGAAAGCCCACTCAATTGCTCAATATTGCGAGTCACCTTTAGCTAACATTTGCGCAGCTCACCAGCCTCACCTGTGCGTTTCTTAGTAAGCCGCGGCATACTCGGCGAACGGTATGAAGATGCCGGCCAGAGGGTATTGCAAACGGTCGCTCCCGTGGTATGTTTTTGCCCGAATCAAACCGACGCGCATCGCCTGTAGCGTCGGTCAACAGAGAGGAAACTACCATGGCTCATCCCGTAATTGATGCCGACGAGTGCATCGCTTGTGGCGTTTGCGTCGACTCCTGCCCCGCTGGCGTTCTGGAGCTCCAGGACGTCGCTACCGTCGCTGACGAGGACTCCTGCGTCGCCTGTGGCGCTTGCCAGGACGCTTGCCCCGCCGGCGCGATCACCGAGATCGTCGAGGAGTAACAACTCCCCACTTGCACACTCAGAAGTACACCGTGCACAAAAAGGAGGCCTCCGCATCGCCGCGGAGGCCTCCTTTTTTTGTTTGTGCGGATAACTAATTTGGGACAGCAGTTGCGGTGGAATAGTTCCTGTTTTATGGCTTAGATGCCGATTTTAGGAACTATTTCACCGCAACTTATGGGAGCGCCTGGGGCTAGGACAAATCATCCTCATAGGGCATCAGGTCTGCCAAGTAGCCTTTCTCCTTGAGCATGGCCTCGATCTCGTCGAGGGTTTGCTCGTCTTCTGCCGCAATGCGGTGGAAGTGATAGCCGCTGGTTACCGTCAGCAGCGGAAAGCTCTTGCCGCTCTCGATATCGTGCAGGTAGCGCTCAACATCGCGACGATTGCGGATATCCAAGTCGGCCGTGATCTTACCGTACACGCGGTGATTGACGATCACGTTGAGCACGGCGCCGCCCGCGTCGACGATGCTCGTGAGCTCATCGCCCGCCTGCTCCACGCCGTGGCGCACCTTGACCAGACGCGTGGGCACAGCCGGGCTGCTCGCCGCCTCCTGCAGCACATAGCCGCGATTGGTGGCGACGATATCGTGCCCGTCGGCGCGCAGCAGGGCGATGTCCTGCACCACGACCTGACGGCTCACGCCCACCTCGCGGGCAAGCGCGCTGCCCGATACGGGTCCCTTGGCTCCCTCGAGCACGCCCATGATGGCACGGCGACGCTCGCGGGCATCCATTATTTACCGTCCAGCAGACGCAGGTGCTTAAGCGAGAGGTCGAGAATCGGCGCAGAGTGCGTCAACGCTCCCGAGCTAATAAAGTCAACGCCCAGGTCGGCGAGCGCGCGGATATTGCTGGCGTCCACGTTGCCCGAGCACTCGGTCTTGGCGCGGCCGGCGATAAGCTCAATCGCGGCAGCCATATCGTCGTGGGTCATGTTGTCGAACATGATGATATCGGCGCCGGCCTCCACGGCCTCGCGCACCATGTCCAGGTTCTCGCACTCAATCTCGACCGTCGTGGTAAACGACGCATGGGCGCGCGCCATCTCAATCGCGCGTGCCACGCCGCCGGCGGCGTCGATGTGGTTGTCCTTGAGCATGACAGCCGTCGACAGGTTATAGCGGTGGTTGCTGCCACCGCCGATCTCGACTGCGGCCTTCTCGAAGACACGCATGCCCGGCGTGGTCTTGCGCGTGTCGACAAGCACGGTCTTGGTGCCCACGAGCGCAGCCGCCATCCGGTGCGTGTAAGTAGCGATACCGCTCATGCGCTGCAGGTAGTTGAGCGCCACGCGCTCGCCCGAAAGCAGTACGCGCGCATCGCCGCGCACCTGGCCCACGTGGTCGCCGGCGTGCACCTCGTCACCGTCGGCAACATCAAACAGCACGGAGCTCTGCGGATCAAGCAGCTCAAAGGTGCGAGCGAACACATCCAAGCCCGCGATGATGCCATCGGCCTTAGCGATGAGCTCCACCGTGGCGGGACGCGCCGTGGGACACACACTCGCCGTGCTCACGTCCTCAAACGTAATGTCCTCGCGTAGAGCCTGCAGAATCAGATCATCGACGACGAGCTTCATGGTAATGGGATTCATGGTCTACTCCTCCACGGCCTGCGTGCCGGCGGCACGGGCCAAATCATCGATTGCAAGGGTATCGGAACCCAGGGCGCGATGGCGTCCATCGAGCGCGGGATCGCCCGCCTGCTCCACGGCGAGCGGCTCGCCGGTACGCATGTGCCACGCGGCGCGACGACCCCAGACCAGTGCCTCGAGCAGGCTGTTTGATGCAAGGCGATTCTTACCGTGGACGCCGTTGCAAGCCGTCTCGCCCGCGGCGTAGAGTTCGGGCATCGAGGTGCGACCGTCCTTGTCGACCCACACGCCGCCCATAAAGTAGTGCTGCGTGGGTGTAACGGGGATGGGCTCGTCCAAGATGTCGCGGCCGTCCTCCAGGCAGCGAGCGCGAATGTTGGCAAAGTGTCCGGTTACCACGTCGCGCTCGACGGGGGCAAAGCTCAGCCACTCGTGCTCGGTGCCGTCCTGCTTCATCTGCTCGCGAATAGCGGCGGCGACCACATCGCGCGGCTGAAGCTCGTCGGTAAAGCGCTCACCGGCGGCGTTAAGCAAAATCGCGCCCTCGCCGCGGCAGCTCTCGCTGATCAGGAAGGTGCGGCCCGGCTGCGGCGAGAACAGACCCGTGGGGTGAATCTGCACGTAGTCCAGGTGCTCCATCTTAATGCCATGCTCCTGAGCGATGTAGCAGGCATCGCCCGTGAGCTGCGGATAGTTGGTCGAGTGGTCGTATACGCCGCCGATGCCGCCCGTCGCCCACAGCGTGTGGCGGGCATGGATCTTAAACGGCTCGCCGGCATGCACGCCCTCGGCGGTATTTGCCAGCTCGTCGGCGGGACGAACCGAGTTGTCCTCGTCCACGGGAACGGCGACGACGCCGGTACACATTGTGGCGCCGTCACGCTCGCCCGTCAGGATGTCGGTCATGGCCACGTGCTCCAAAATCTGCACGTTATCAAGCTTGCGAACGGCCTGGAGCAGCTTGGTCGTGATCTCCTTGCCCGTAATGTCGGCATGGAAGGCAATGCGCGGACGGCTGTGTGCGCCCTCGCGGGTAAAGTCGAGGCTGCCGTCGGCCCTGCGCTCAAAATCCACGCCTATCGCTAGCAGGTCGTTGATGACCGAGCGGCTCGAGCGAATCATGATGTCAACGCTCTCGCGGCGGTTCTCGTAGTGACCGGCGTGCATGGTGTCCTCAAAGAAGGCGTCATAGTCAGAGCCTTCGGGCAGCACGCAAATGCCGCCCTGCGCGAGCATCGAATCGCACTCGTCGACAGCACCCTTGGAGAGCATGATCACGCGCGTGCTCGTCGGCAGATTGAGAGCCGCGTATAGGCCCGCCACGCCGCAGCCGGCAATAACGACGTCGCACTCCATGTCGGGGTATTGCTTGGTTTCCACAGGAATCCTCTCCCTTGTAATGTGGCATAAGGGATGGTCCCTCATGTCACATCGTTCTAACGCGCCGCGTACTCGAGCATGCGGTCGAGCGTAAGTTTGGCCTGGTCGGCAGCCTCGTCCGACACGCCGATCTGCACCTCGCCCTCGCCCGTCTCCAGGCAGCGCACGAGCTTTTCGAGCGTGATGAGGTCCATGTTGACGCAGGTGGGCTGCACCGCGGGGAAGTAGAACTTCTTGCCGGTGCCCTGGCAGCGGCGCTCGAGCTCGTAGAGCACGCCGCGGACCGTCACGATAATGAACTCGCTCGCGTCGGACTCCTCGGCATACTTGATGATGCCGGCGGTGGAACCGATGCAGTCGGCCTCGGCAAGGACGTCTGCCTTGCACTCGGGGTGCGCCAGCACGAGCGCGTCGGGATGTGCCTCCTGCGCGTCGACAATCTGCTCGACGGTGATAATGTGATGGCGCGGGCAGTAGCCATTGTTGAGGATGACGTGCTTTTGCGGCACCTGCTCGGCTACGAAGCGGCCCAGGTTTTGATCGGGGATGAACAGAACGTGTTGCTGCGGAAGCTCGGACACGATCTTGACGGCGTTGGAGCTGGTGACGCACACGTCACTCCAGCTCTTGATCTCGACCGTCGAGTTGACGTAGCACACCACGGCCAGGTCGTCGCCATACTCGGCGCGCGCCGCATCGACCGTCTCGCGCTTGACCATGTGAGCCATAGGGCAGTCCGCACCCGGCTCGGGCAGCAGCACGGTTTTGGTGGGGTTGAGCAGCTTGGCGCTCTCGCCCATAAACTCCACGCCGCACAGCACGATGGTCTGCTGCGGCAGGCTCTTGGCAAGCTTTGCCAGGTAGAAGCTGTCTCCGACGTAATCGGCAACGGCTTGGACCTCGGGCGCCACATAGTAGTGCGCCAGGATCACCGCATCACGTTGGGTTTTTAGTTGCTGAATGGCCTCGACGAGCTCTGCGGGCACCAGTGCCGCGCGCTCCGTTGCCGTCGTTGCCGATGCTAGGCCGGCCGCGATATCGCGTGCAAGCTCCGACGCATCCATGTTCGCGCTCTGTGCCATCAAGGCCCCTCTCTTTTGGCGAATCTTGGGGCCTTAGTATGACACCTAGGTTTACAGCTGACAAGACAGCTGTAAACCTAGGTGTAAAGTTGAAATAAAAATTCAATCATGCGGCAGGCCCATTTTCGAACTGACAAGCCGAGGATGGCCGCGCTCGACCCGCCAGGGATACCTTGCCAGCGCTGGTCCGCTACAGTGGCGCGGCGGCCGGGGTCAGCTGTTTGATGTAGGCCCACATGCGCTGTTTGGCGGCTTTGTCAGTGAGCGCCGCCTCAAAACCGTCGAGCGCGAGCACGCGACGACCCTGAACATGGGCGACCAAGCCGGGCTTGAGCATAGCGGTATCAAAGTCGTCGATTGCCACGAGCATGTCGGCATAGGTCTCGCGCATGGTATCGGCCGCGCGATCGTCCAGCAGCAGAACCGCCTCGGGGTCCAAGGCCTCGAGCGCCTCGCGGAACAGCTCGCACGGCAGGCCCTCGCCTGTCGCAACCAGCCCGTCGCCCGCGCCGGCAACACTTGCCAGCACACAAAAATCCTCCGGCGCGTAGCCGATGGCGCCGAGCGCCTTGCGCAGCGCGGCACCGTCCGGACCGGCAGCCAGCTCGCCGCCCGCACGCTCGGCATCGTCTAAATCACCTTTTACCAGCACAATCGGCGAGCACGCGTTGCCCGCGATACGCACGCCGCGACCCGCGAGCGATGCGAGCTCCTGCTCGGTCGCCTGGGCGATGGCTTCTTTTTTCTGGCTTTGTGACGTGGGCATGCGCTCTCCAATCGTTTGCATGCCCACCATTATATAAAAGAGCCGCCCGCGAGTGGTTGCATTGCGGGCCGTTGGGTATAAGCACGGTCGTACTGAGTTTTACGCGGCCGAGCCGCGTCGCACTATGGAGGTCACCATGGCTGACATTAAGCAGATTACCCCCGAGAACTTCGATTCCGTCGTTAACGACAGCCTTCCCGTGCTGGTTGATTTTTGGGCACCGTGGTGCGGTCCCTGCCGTTCGCTCTCGCCCATCGTTGACGAAGTGGCCGACGAGCTGGCCGGCAAACTTGCCGTCGCCAAATGCAACGTCGACGACAATCAGGACCTGGCCATGAAGTTTGGCGTCATGAGCATCCCCACGCTGATTGTCTTTAAGAACGGCGAGGAAATTGACCGCTCCGTCGGTGCGCTGCCCAAGGCCAGGCTGCAGGCGCTGCTGGAGAAGCACCTGTAATACGCCGGTCACGTGCTGCCGTCCATGAGCGGTTTTGCACCGCTCGCCGGAGAGCCGGGTGTTGTGCCCGCGACCACGGATAATATGGTAGCCACAAACAGCCCCCAGTGAACGGGTGCGGGTCAGACGGACTCGCACCCGTTTTCTTGTGCGGCGATGCGCAAAGCAGGCGTAGTAAAATCTGAACCACTGAATAGACCCGTGCAAAAGGAGATTCACATGCATGACGTCGGAATGAACATGAGTCAGCTTGCCATGAGCGTCAAGCAGGTCGATGACACGATCGAGCTCGCCCACGAGTGGAGCCATCAGCTGCTGCATGCGACTGAGAACTTTGACATGGAGCGCATTGGCGCCAAACTCGAGGCCGCCATGGCGGCGCTCCACGAGGCGCACGACGCACTCGAGGGCTACGAGGAGGCCATCGAGGCCGACCATAACTCCGTTGGCTCCGTAAAGCTGGTGTAGCGTGGCCGAGCACGAGCACACCTGCGGGCACGAGCATTCGCACGGGCCGGCTGGCGACGCGGACTGCCGTTGCAGCGGCTCCGCCTCCGAGCTGGTCCGTTTTTCGGTCACCGCGCCCGACGACCTGCTGCGCCGCTTTGACGAGCAGATTGCGCGCCGCGGCGACGTGGCCAACCGCTCCGAGGCCGTGCGTGACCTGATTCGCGCATCGATCGCCAAGGAGCAAATGCGAACGCCCGACGAGCAGGTTATCGGATCGCTCACTATGATTTACGACCACCACACCGGCGACCTGACGCGCCGCCTGGACGAGGTGCAGCACGACTACACCGACGAGATCGTATCGACCATGCACGTGCATCTAGATCATCACAACTGCTTGGAGATTCTGGCGCTTAAGGGTCGCGGCGAGCGCGTCTACGAGCTGGCCGACCGCCTGCTGGGCCTGCGCGGGGTTAAACACGGCGAGCTCACCTGCGCCGCCACCGAGCAAAGCCTGGGGCTGTAACAGCACACATTTCAACGAAAGAGGGTCGTATGCGGCATGTGCATATCCATGTAACGGGCATTGTGCAGGGCGTCGGCATGCGGCCTTTTGTGTATCGCGAAGCCATGGCGCACGGCATTTGCGGCTGGGTGCTCAACGCGGGCGACGGCGTGCATATCGAGGCGCACGCTCAAAGCGAGTCGCTCGACGAATTTGTCGCCGCGCTTTCCGAGCATGCGCCTGCGGCGTCTCGCGTGGAACATGTCGAGGTTATGGACCTAGCGCCCGGCGACTGGGACGCCGCCAATGAGCGCGGCTTTCGCATTGTGGCATCGCAGGATCAAACCGCCCACACGACGCTCGTCTCGCCCGACATCGCCACGTGCGACGACTGCCTGCGCGAGCTGTTCGACCCCGCCGACCGGCGCTTTCACTATCCCTTTATCAACTGCACCAACTGCGGACCGCGTTTTACCATCATTCGCTCGCTGCCCTATGACCGAGCGGCCACCTCGATGGATCGCTTTCCCATGTGCCCCACCTGTGCCGCAGAGTACGCCGACCCACTCGATCGGCGGTTTCACGCGCAGCCCGATGCCTGCTTTGATTGCGGACCGCGTATTACGTGGCGCGAGGCGGATCGCGGCGATGCCCCAGCGACCGCCGATGCATCGCCAGCCGTCGGCTCCACGCGCGAGGCCAGCGATGCCATCATAGAACGCTGCGTCAATCTGCTGGCAGGCGGCGGCATCGTCGCCATCAAGGGTCTGGGTGGATTCCACCTAGCCTGCGATGCCACCAACGAACAAGCGGTGCGCGAGTTGCGCCGCCGCAAGCGTCGCAGTAATAAGCCGCTTGCCGTTATGGTGCGCGACCTTTCCGACGCCGAGCGCCTGTGTCACATCGATGACGCTGAGCGCGGCCTGCTGGCCGGCAGCGTTCGTCCCATTGTGCTGCTGCGTCGCCGCGCAACCGGCAACGACGCCTACGGCTCCCCCAACGCCCTCGAGCTCGCACCATCCGTCGCGTACGACTTGCCCGAGCTCGGCGTTATGCTCCCCTACACCCCGCTTCAACATTTGCTGCTCGCCGCGGCAGAAGCCCGCGGTATGCACGAGCTCGTCATGACCAGCGGAAACCTAAGTGAAGAACCCATCGAGACCGACGACGGCCTTGCTTGGGAACACCTCGTTGCCGCAGGCATCGCCGACGCGCTGCTCGGTAATGACCGCGCAATTCTGTCGCGCTACGACGACTCCGTGGTACGCGTGGTCGACGGCGACGTCATGCCCGTGCGTCGCGCACGCGGATATGCGCCGCAACCGCTGTCGTTGCCGGCGCTCGACGGCATCACGCCCTGCGTGCTCGCCTGCGGTCCGCAGCAAAAAGCCACGGTCGCACTCACGCGCGAGGACGCCGACGGCCATGTGGCCTGCTTTGTGTCGCAGCATATCGGCGATGTCGAAAACGGAGCGACTTTCGATGCCTGGAGCGCCGCGCGTGCACGTTTGGAAAACCTCTTTGACCTGGCGCCCGCCGCCCTGGCATGCGACATGCATCCCACCTATCTGTCGAGCCAGTGGGCGCGCGAACAGGCACGGGAGCACAATCTGCCGCTTATCGAAGTCCAGCACCATCACGCGCACATCGCGAGCGTAATGGCGGAGGCAATTGTCGCAGGCCGGCTTGCGCCCGATGCACGCGTCCTCGGCATTGCCTTCGATGGCACGGGTGCCGGCACCGACGGTACCGTATGGGGTGGCGAGTTTCTTATCGCCCGTCTCGCCGATTTTGAGCGCATCGCGCATTTACGCAGCTGGACGCTCCCCGGCGGCGCCGCATCCGTGCACGATGCCCGGCGCAATGCCTTTGCCCTGCTGAGCGAGCTCGACCTGCTCGAGCATCCGGGTGCCGCGGGGTTATTGGGCACCCTCGACGAGCAGACGCGCAGCATCACGGCTACGATGATCGAGCGGAACATCAACAGCCCACGCACGAGCAGTATGGGGCGTCTCTTTGACGCCGCCGCTGCAGTTTTGGACATTTGCGGGCAGGCAACCTACGAAGGCGAGTCCGCCATCGAACTCGAAGCCGCCGCCTGGCGCGCGCTCGGCAGCGAAATCGCCCATGTTCCCGACGATAAAGACAGCTGTTCCGCATCTGACCCATTGCGGCTGGACAGTTTGTTCAGATTTGTATTAAATACAGACCCTCTAACCACCGGTTTTGGCTCAGCTTACCCCGAAGAAGGCTCTCCAGACACACCATTTGCAGTTAATTTGCCCGTCGGATACCCCAAATCAACCCATTTGGGGTCCTCGCAGACAATCTACGCCACCCAGGACCGCTCTAAAAAATACAAATCTGAACTAACTGTCCAAGCAACCTCGAGCAGACCTCTCGTCCTGGACCCCAGCTCACTTTTTGAGGCGCTTTTGGAGGGAATCAGGGGCGGCGTGCCCGCCGACAGGCTCGCGCTCGACTTCCATGTCGCCGTCGCGCGCTCCTCGGCACATATCGCCAGCGAGATCTGCGCGCGCGAGGACATCGACGTCGTCGCGCTCTCGGGTGGCGTGTTCATGAACCGACTTTTGCTCCAGCTCCTCACCCGCGAGCTTAAAAGCATGGGTCTTACTGTCTTGGTTCCCCACTCCGTGCCCGTCAACGACGGCTGCATCGCCTACGGCCAGGCGGCGGTCGCGCGCGCTCGTCTTGCGCAAATCGCATCGCAGTAGCTCGCTCTTGCACGCCGCCGCGCTCAACCGTCTCACAGGCGTAACGCGTTTGCCCGCGAACCCCGCGAGCGCTACCATCAACTGATGGATTATTAAGCGCCCATCCAGCGCAAAGCGTATAAAAGGGGAACAATATGTGCCTTGCCGTTCCCGGCAAAGTAGTCAAACGCGACGACGACCTCAAGGCCACCGTCGACATGATGGGCATCGAGCGCCCCGTGTCGCTACGACTCGTGCCGACGGCGCAGGTTGGCGACTATATTCTCGTACACGCCGGCTTTGGCATCCAGATTGTCGACGAGCAGGAAGCGCAAGAAACGCTCGAGCTCGTTAATGCCATGACCGAACTGGTCGAAGAAGACCAACTTGCCACCAACCCGGCCGAGGCATACTAGTGGCGGCCGGACAGCCGGCTCGCTCCGGTATCGACTTTTCGGCATTTCGCGATTCCAAGCTGGCCCGCGAGCTCATCGAACGCATCCGTGAACTCGTCGGCGACCGTACCATCAACCTTATGGAAGTCTGCGGCACACACACTGTGAGCATCGGCCGCTATGGCTTTCGCTCCATTATGCCGGCGGGGCTCAAGTTGCTGAGCGGCCCAGGCTGCCCCGTCTGCGTCACCGCCAACCGTGACATCGACCACGCAATCGCGCTCGCCAACATAGACGGCGCCATCATCACCACCTTTGGCGATATGATGCGCGTGCCTGGATCGTCCACCTCGCTCGCCGCGCAAAAGGCAGCAGGGTGCGATATTCGCATCGTCTACTCCCCGCTCGATGCGCTCGACATTGCCGAGCAAAACCCCGATCGCCCGGTCATTTTTATGGGCGTGGGCTTTGAGACCACAACGCCCACCATCGCCGCCGCCATCTTGGAGGCCGAGGCGCGCGGGCTTTTGAACTTCTCGGTCTATTGCGCCCACAAGACCACGCCACCGGCATTGCGGGCCATCGCCAACGACCCCGAGACCACCATCGACGGCTTTATCCTGCCGGGCCACGTCGCCACTATCACGGGCTTGGCACCCTTTAGCTTTTTGGTCGATGAGTTCGATACCCCGGGCGTGGTTACGGGATTTGAACCGGTCGATATCCTGCAGGGCATCTGTATGCTGGTCCAGATGGTTGTCGAGAACAGGCCCGCGATCGACAACGCCTACCGCCGTGGCGTCAGCGCAGACGGCAACCCCGTGGCGCGCCAGCTGGTCGAGCAGGTGTTTGAGCCGTGCGACACCACGTGGCGCGGACTGGGGCCGATTGCCAACTCGGGCCTTTCCATCCGCCCCGAATTCTCGCGCTTTGATGCCCGCACCCGCTTTGCCGTGCCCGTTGAGGCGACGGTCGAGCCACGTGGGTGCCGCTGCGGCGACGTGCTGCGCGGGGCCGTTGCACCGAGCGGCTGCCCGCTCTTTGGCCGCGCTTGCACACCCGAGCACCCCGTCGGACCGTGCATGGTGAGCTCCGAGGGCAGCTGCGCGGCGTACTACCGCTACCGCGACTATTAGGTTCCGCCGTTCTAACGAACGGCGGACCGGTCGACGCTGTGCCTCGCCCATATAATTCCACCCACGATTGGAGTTTTCGATATGTCCAGTACTGCCACCGATAGCACTGTCCTGCTGGGCCACGGCTCTGGCGGTCAGATGATGAAACGCATCATCGATGAGGTCTTTCTGGATGCCTTTGGGTCGCCCGAGCTTCTCGAGGGCAACGACGCCGGCGTCGCCGCGCTGCCCGCGAGCGGGCGCATCGCCATGTCGACCGACAGCTTTGTAGTCTCGCCGCAGTTCTTCCCCGGCGGCAATATCGGCCGCCTCGCCGTATGTGGAACCGTCAACGACGTCGCAACCTCGGGCGCCAACGTGCGCTACCTATCGTGCGGCTTTATCCTCGAAGAGGGCTATCCCATGGATAAGCTCCGCCAGATTGTGCAGACGATGGCCGAAACGGCGCGTGAGGCGGGCGTGGCGATCATCACCGGCGACACCAAAGTGGTTGAGTGCGGCGGGGCCGACGGCGTCTATATCAATACCGCCGGCGTGGGCGAGGTCCCCACGGGCGTGGCGCTCAGCGGTGCCAACTGCCGCCCCGGCGACGTTATCCTGGTGTCGGGCACACTGGGCGACCACGGTATCGCCATCATGAGCCAGCGCGAGGGCCTGGCGTTTTCGAGCACGATCGAAAGCGACGCCGCGCCGCTCAACCACCTGATTGCCGACGTTCTGGCCGCAGCGCCCGGCACGCGTTGCTTTCGCGACCCCACGCGTGGTGGCCTGGCGTCCACACTCAACGAGTTTGCCCAGGCCAGCGGTGTTGCCATGGAGGTCGACGAGGACGTCGTGCCCGTGCGTCCCGACGTGCAGGCTGCCTGCGAGATGCTCGGCTACGACGTGCTGCAGGTGGCAAACGAGGGCAAGATGGTTGCCGTCGTGCCGCCCGAGCAAGCCGATGCCGCGCTAGCCGCCATGCGCGCCGCCCGCTACGGCGAGAATGCCGCCATCGTCGGTCGCGTGCTGCCACTTGCCGAGGGTGCTCGTCCCGCCGTGCGCGTGCGCACCGGCTGGGGCTCGACCCGCATCCTCGACATGCTCGTGGGAGAGCAGCTGCCGAGAATTTGCTGACGGCAAATTCGCACGGCTGGCGCGATGTGGCCTGATATCCCTGGAGATGTTCAGATTCCAAGCACGCCCAACGCGTAAGCCCAGTATCATGAGGTGCGTTTTTAAACCCAATGACGGGAGCTTTCATGGCAGCAGCTTTTTCCCATGTGATCTTTGACCTGGACGGAACCATCCTCAACACGCTCGAGGACTTGGCGGCCGCCGGCAACCATACCTGCGAGGCGCACGGCTGGCCCACGTTTGCCGTTGACGAGTACCGCTACAAGGTGGGAAACGGCATGCTCAAGCTGGTTGAGCGCTTTATGCCTGCCGAGTATGCGGGCGACGGCCGTATGTTTGAGCAGACGCTTGCCGAGTTTAGGGCTTACTACGGCGAGCACAAGGAGGACCACACCGCCCCCTATGCTGGCACAATCGAGATGCTTGACCGCCTGCGCGCCGCGGGCGTGCAGCTTGCCGTGCTCACCAACAAGGACCACGTCTCGGCGGCTCCGCTTATCGAGAAGTATTTTGGTTCCGAGCGCTTTGCGCTGGTACAGGGCCGCGTCGATGCGTTTCCGCCCAAGCCCGAAGCACCCGTCACGCTGCATGTGATGGAAGAGCTGGGCGCCGACCCGGCGACCACGCTCTACGTGGGCGATTCCAATGTCGATATCCTAACCGGCCACAACGCCGGCCTTAAGAGCGCGGGCGTCAGCTGGGGCTTCCGCGGCCGCGCAGAGCTGGAAGCCGCCGGCGCCGACTACGTGGTTGACACCCAGGCAGAGCTCGCGGCGCTGGTGCTGGGCGAGTAACGAAGCCGCCGCCCAGCACGAACGCAGCGATTCTGCCGCGCGGAAAGCGCATCCCGTTTTGGAGCTCCGGATTGGGACGCGCTTTCCGTTTGAGGCGCGTCGGGGAAACGACATCCCGTTTTGGAGCAATATTCCGGGTCGCATTTTCCGCTACCCACCCCATCCGGAAACCGCGACCCGGAATTCGGCCAAAAACCGGGCCGCATTTTCCCGACCGCTCGATGCGACGCCGGTGCAAGGAGTGTCCCCAACTGCCGGCAGAAAAGGAACGTCCCCAAGTGCCACCTTGTCATGAGGAACGTCCATTACAGTCGAAATTGTCAGCCCGGGACCGTCTCGGGCTACGATTGAGGCGCGCCCAGAACGGGCCGCCGACCGGGCGCCCGCGCACGGCCGAACGTCCCTGCCCCCGAGAGGGCCTGT
>NZ_JBBNLM010000027.1:0-23138 GCF_040092475.1 Collinsella sp. CLA-ER-H10 | reverse complement strand
ATTGTATCAGGGAGGACTGACCAAGCCGCCCATAGAATCAGAAATGGAAGAATAGAGAGGATGAAAGATGATAACACTGCAGTAATTTTTTTTGAGGCTCTCATCGATTCCGCATCTCCTTGCGCGCTCACATTCCACTCCGCCTTAAATCAAGTTTAAATAAAAACTTGAATGCAAATTTGTTTTAATTAGTATGGAAACTATATCCATTTAGTTCTAATTTGTTCGTAGTATCAAATCGATACCGACACTAGCGTGACACAGTCTTTCAAGACAGCTATTCAACATTGGTGGTCACCGCTATGGACAATGTGAACCACCTAAACGAGCTCTCAATACAGTCCCAGCTTAGCACCCTTGAAAAACTGGTCGCGGACGCGGAACAATCTACCGACGCAAGACGCGATTTCGAAGCTCAGCCTCGTGCCGTATTCCAGAAATATGGAATTACAGCCCTCCAAATCAAAGCGGGAAATCGAAAAGTCTCTGTACGAACTGGTGGAGTCAACCGAAAAGGAGGCGCGTGTCCCCGTTGCACGCGCAGTATATCGTCGTATCCAGCTCCCACCGTCCGAGGCACTTGGACGGTGGGAGTTCCGCATCCCCGGGAAAGGAAAAGCGCGGCCCATCCGGACCGCGCCCGCGCCCTCCTCCCATTTCACCCCGCGACGTAGACCGTCCGGCCCGTCTCGCAGTCGATGGTCTCGGCATCCCCGAACCCAACCCGGACGGCAGCCCATCCGCCGGCGCCCGCCAACGCATCGGCCTCGGACCTCGCGGCGGCGATGAGTCGCTCGAGCTCGGCCGATCCGGCCGGCGCGGTCCCCACCTCGAACGCGCCGCCGTCGCCGCCCGACTCGTACTCGACGACGACTGTCGAGCCGAGAGCCTCCTCGAGGGTCTCGGGCAGGCCGCCCATGTCGGCGAGGACGTGCCCGGCGACCGTGGCCAGCGGGTAGCGGGCCATCCCGGACGCCGCCGAGCGGCCGGCCATGCGGAGCAAGCCGGCGGCCTCGAGCGCCTCGAGGAGCGCCGCGGACACGTCGGCGTCGATGGCGATGTTGCCGCGTCCGCGGCACCACTCGGCCGCCGCCGGCACGCTCGCCGTGAGCACGCCCCACTCGGCCATGTAGCCCTCGGAGCGCGGGTCCGTGGCGTCGAGGAGGAGGACGGCCAGGCCGCCGCCCACGTACTCATCGGCCACGAGGGCGAGGCGGACCGCCTCGCCCATGGAGTCGAACTCGACCGCGACCATGCGGCTACCTCCTCCTGACGGCGCTGAGCGGCTTCGGGGAGAAGTGCTCGTCGCGCTCGACGGCGGCAAACCCCATCTGGCGGTTCAGCTCGGCCATCTCCTTGATGCTGAAGTAGCCGAGCTCGTCGTCGTAGCCCTCGACAAGGCCGAACGCCTCGTCCGTCCCATCGAACTCGAGCAGCCACCAGTCCCATCCGTTCACGCACGAGAAGTAGTGGGCGTAGACTGTGGGGTCCTCTGCCCCGTCCTGCTCGTAGAGCCTCGGCACCGTCTTGGCGATTTCCTCGGTCATCAGCTGCTGCATGTCTTCCTCCGTTCCGGGCAACCTGCCCTCAACATCTCGCCCCTGCGGGCAAAGCCGAATGGCGACGCCGTGCGTCGTCGTCGGCTTTGCTCCCTGCAAAGCCGCACCGGAGCGAAGACGGGTCAAGGGAGGTCCATGACGACCTCCACCAACCGGAGCGGAGCGGAGGTTTGTGCGGGGTCTCATGGGCCCCCTTGACGCGGCGTAGCGGAGGTGCCACCCGGCCGCGGAGCCGTGGCCGATTCACGGCGGACGCCGGCAGCCCACGCCCAACATCGATACCATCTGAACCGCTATTCACTTTTCGAGAGGAGCCATATGGAACTCGAAGACATCGTCTACGAGCTCGCCTGCCTTCATGAGTCGATGCTCTTTTGCTGCGAGAACCGGTCCGGCAAGGAGGACCCGGTCTTCGCGCATTACTACATGGCGCTGGGAAGGATTGTCAGGGACCTCGAAGAGGCCGAGCGGCGCATCCGGACCGAAACGGGCCGGCGCTGAATCCCGTCAATAGAAAACGCCCCTGCATTTTACTGCCGGGGCGTTTTTAGAGCTCGATCTCCGCGATTATTTTTTTCATCTCGAGGGCCCATCCGAGCTGTTCCTCGATGTACCCCGGCCATGCGTCCTGGTGGCCCTTGATGGGGTGGCCCGCCTTGTAGAAGCGCAGCCCCGATGCCTTTTTCGCATCGAAGGTCACCGCCGTCAGCCCGAGGTGATCCTCGAAGACCCCGCTGTTGGCGATGGCGCGGTGCCCGATCTCCTTGTCGTCGTCCACGTACAGCTCGATGCCCGTGCGGCCCTTTTGCGTATCGATGAGCAGGGCGAGATGGTATGCCGAGACCCCCAGGCGAAGCGTCGACCAATGGTCCTTGCTGGGCTTCTGCGGGCTGAACTCCTTGAGGAACTCCGGATGGCCGCCTGCCACATCGCGGTAGGCCGTCCAGTACGCCAGCTTGACCTTTTCGGTCTCGCTGAGCCCCTCGGAGAGCTTCACGGTCTTGGTCCACTCGTTCGGCTGCTCGACCACGCCGAAGCGCGGGGCGGGCAGGGAGCCCCCGATCTTCCAGAGCTCGACCTCGACCAGGAAGAACCCGAAGTCGCTGTCGGTGTGCTGGTTGAGCCACTCGATGGCCTGGCGATGCTCGTCGCGGGCGTGCGCCACGACCCAGATGACGACCTCGGCGCCCTTGCCGGCGGCATACGTGATCACCTTGCCGAGATGGTCGTGGTTGGTGTCCTCGAGCTGGTTCTCGATGATCACCTTGCGGCCCGTACCGGACTCCTGCGCGTAGATATCCACGTTGAACGAGCCGACCGACGACTCCGTCTCTATTAGCTCGAGCTCGATTCCGACCGCCATCCCGAGGGTTGCGAGATTCTGCTCCTCGGCCAGCCACTTGGTGAAGTCGTGGGCCTCATGCGGCCACACCTCGCGCAGGGGAACCTTCTGAATGGTGTCCAAGTTATAAGTCTTCATCCGTCACCCTCTCGACCGATAATCTGGCACCATTGTAGAGCCTCTCGCCATCAAACGACCGTAGCAGGAGCCCACGACGTTCGTCGACGTCCTTCAGCTCGTACGGGTACACGAATAGCAAAATATATCTCTTCTTAGCCATGCGGTTTCCCTTCCCTTGAAAAACGAACCACTCGATCCGCGGAGAGGCGCTATCAGGTGCCGTTCGTCAACGCCGCGGCGATTATGCCGCTGTCCGTGAAGACGAAACTGATGAGCTCATCTTCCCAAGGCTCGCGCTCCTGCTCCTCCTCGGCCTCCTCGAACGTCATTGGCATCTCGCGCGCTCCCGAAAACTCGTGGCAGATAGCGTAGAGACGAGAGGGCCTATCAGCCCACTTATCAGCCGGTCGGCCAAAAGCGTCGTACTGCCGCAGCTCATCCCCAACATCGCGCCAGATTGTTCGATACCAACCCGTTAACGATAGGGTCAAGAGCATCGTAGACCGTATTCATATAGCGGCGCCTTTGTTACAGCTCAGATGTCACCATTTTAGATAATGGGCGTAGCGACCCGAATCTCATTTCAGGCCAATTCGACCAAGAGCAATCTACGGTCTTGTAACTGCCTCTTTCCAAATAAGGCCCGCCCCCGGTGGGGCCCCACCCATGCCCACGGCATAGGCCCGCCAGAGCTAGAGGGACTTCGTCATTCTTGTCTGGTAACTCTCAAATAAAGCGCAGAAAGTGTGGAGGAGCGCCGAACGGTCCTGCTGAACTCGTCGCCAACCGGCGTCAACCAGTGTGGAGATGGTTCAAGCAGGCATCCTGTTCGAAAAATGCCGTTATTAATTGATTTCGACCAAAATTCGACCAAGATTGAAAGTCAAAAAAGAAACAGCCCAGAGAAACAATGCCTCTGAGCTGCTAAAAGTCTTGGTCGCGGGGGCAGGATTTGAACCTACGACCTCCGGGTTATGAGCCCGGCGAGCTACCAGACTGCTCCACCCCGCAATGTCTGGGCGCCTCATGTGCGCAAGAAAGAATATTACGCGGGAGTTCGGTAAACGGCAAGGAAAATCTCGTAGAGCATAATTCCTTCATATTTAAACCCCTCAGCCCCTATCACCGTAAACGAATCGCAGCCGAGCGCCGTCGGCGGCGCGTATACAATGGTGCGCGTCCTTTTATGCCAACACCGGGAGTAGACATGCTGCTCGCTATCGATATGGGAAACACGCAGACGGCCATGGGCCTGTTTGACGGAGACGAGTTGGTGCAGTCGTGGCGTATGCCCACCGACCGCTCCTATACCGCCGACGAGATCCATGTGCGCCTGATGGGTTTCTTCAAGATGTACGGCCTTTCGCTCGACGCGGTCGACGCGATCGCCTTTGCAGGCGTGGTGCCGCAGCTCTCGCGCGAATGGCACGCCGTGGCCGACCGCATTGCCGCAGACGCCATCGTCATCGGACCGCAGACGGCCGCGGTGACCAAGCTGCGCGCGGCGCGTCCCCAGGCCGTAGGCGCCGATCGCGTCGCTAACGCCGTTGCGGCCGAAACTTTCTACGGCGCGCCGGCAATCGTGGTGGACTTTGGCACCGCGACCAATATCGACGTCATCGATGAGGACGGTTATTACATTGGCGGAGCGATTGCGCCGGGCATCCGCATTTCGATGGACGCGCTCGCCGCCCGAGCCGCCAAGCTCGCCAGCGTTCCGCTCGAGGCGCCCGAGCACGCCATCGGCCGCGATACCGAGGAGTGCATCAAGGTCGGCGCCGTAACGGGCGCCGCCGCCATGGCTGAGGGCCTGGTCGCGCGCATGAAGCGCGAGCTGGGCCGCGAGGATGCCACCGTTATCGCCACGGGCGGCCTCGCCAGCATCGTCGCCGATTCGACCGACGCCTTCGACATAGTCGACGGCCAACTCACCATCAAAGGCATCTGCGAAATCTACCGCCGCATGCAGGAGTTAGCGTAGGCTCTGGCGAAGCCGAGACGCTACAGTCCGCGAATTCGTACAGCCTCGGGCGGAAACTCCTGCTCGCCGGCATCGGTCTTGATGGTCGCTCGGCCCCAGATGTCCAGGCCCGCAAACACACCGACCGCAAGCGGCAAACCGTTGGGCGACACCGCCGCAACTTGGCGGCCCAGCAGCGGCACCATGTCGAAGTACTCGCCCAGCACGGGAGCCAGCGGCCCCGCGGCGCCTTGCGGCGTGTTGGCAACAACCGCCCAGGCGTCCACGCGGGCCAGCATGGCGGCGGCCAGCGCCTCGACCAGCGCTTCGTCAGCCACACCCACACCGAGCTCGCTCAACGCCGAACGCTCAATATCCACCGTCACGGCACCGAACATGCCCGCAGCACCGGCACCGCCGTTCACGGCAACACGCGCGAGCGACGTCTCAAACGCAGGCGCACCGCACACGATATCGCTCGGCCACTGGATACCCACCTTACCGGCAAGGCCCAACCCCGGCGTCGAAGCCGTGCCCACGAGCGCGTCCATCATGCCCATCGCGGCCACAAACGGCAGGCCGTGGAAGGCATGCATGTTCACATCCGGACGCACGACCAGCGAAAACGTCAGCGAAGCATCGCCCGCGCTCCACGCGCACCAGCCCGCGGACACGCCCTCGCGGCCCGCGTCGCGCGCCGCGTCGAGCTCGGTGCCGGCGGCAACAGCATTCATCTCGATCATCTACATACGCCCCAATTCGCCCACGATATGACCCACGCGGTCCTCGGGCTCCTTGACCTCGACGCCGTTGTAGCGGAAGAACCGCGCCGGGTCGTGCATCAGGTCCTCGAGCGGCACCAGCACAAAGTCGCGCTCGCCAATGAGCGGATGCGGCAGGCGCAGCTTTTTGCCGCCGTGGGTCTCGCCGTCCATCCACAGCAGGTCCAGGTCGATGGTGCGCGGGCCGTTGACCTTGACCTTTTTGGAGCGGTCGCGCCCCAGCTCGACCTCGATCTTCATGAGCTCGTCGAGCAGCACCAACGGCGCCAGCTCGGTCTTAATCTCGATGACAGCGTTGGCAAACGCGTCCTGGCGCGTCTCGTAGGCCGGCTCGCTCTCGTAGATCTTGGAGGAGTTGGACACGCAGGTGAGCGGAATCTCGGCGATCATGTCGCGCGCGGCGCGGATGTTGTCGCAACGATGCCCCAGGTTGGAGCCCACGGCCACAAACGCACGGCGCGGCTGCGGCTTGGCGACGGCCCAGTAACCGTTCAGGAACTGCGCAAAACCCGCGGCGTCGTGCACGCGCACGATGTTGGCACCGGCCTGGATGGCGCCCAGGCACACGCCAAACGTGGCGGCATCGCGCGCGGCGGCCTCGGTCACGCCCGAGACAGCGCCCACAAAGCGCTTGCGCGACACGGCGCACATGAGCGGGTAGCCCAGCGACGCCATCTTGGCAGTCTCGCGCTGGATGACGATGCCCTCGTTAGCCGACTTACCAAAGCCCGGGCCAGGATCGATGCAGATGCGGTCGCGAGACACGCCGGCATGGATGAGCGTGCGGGCCTGGTCGGACAGAAAGCCCATAACGCGGCGCATGATGGGCGCCGAATCGGGCAGGGTGAAGCGGCGGAGCTGCGAGGTGGGCACGTAGGCTTCCTCGCGGCGGGCGCTGCGGCGCATCATGGCTGCCAGGTGGTCATTGGACTCCGATGCGACCTCGGTGGCTGCGGGCGCGGCCTCGGGCGCGGGCGCGACGGTCTCGGCGGCAGCAACCTGCTCGGCGGCCGGCGTCTCCTGCCCCAGCTCGGTTGCGGGCTCGGACGTGGGCTCCGGTTCGCCAAACGGCAACGAGGGCTGCACCACGCCGCCCGGAAGCTTGGCCTCAACCTTGGGCTCACCCAGCAGCTTGCCGCGACGGCGGCGAGCCGGCTTCTCGGCCTCACGCGCGGCCTCGGCAGCCGCCTCGCGCGCCTTCTCGGCAACAAACGCCGCTGCCGAGGTATCGAGCTGCACCGTTGCGTGCGTGCGGGTGGGCGCGGCGACCTCGCCGGCATGCATCACGATGACGCCGCAGGTGCTCGTCTTAACAAACTCGACCATCTTGGGATCGGTGAAGCCGGTCACGTCGTTGACGATCGAGGCGCCGCAGCGCACGGCCGCCTTGGCAACCGCCACATGACGCGTGTCGATCGAGACGATGGCGCCCTCCTTGGCCAGCGCGCGCACCACGGGCAGCACGCGGCGAGCCTCCTCGTCGGGGTTGACCGGGGTAAAGCCGGGGCGCGTGGACTCGCCGCCCACGTCGATGATGTCGGCGCCGGCGTCGAGCATCGCCAGGCCGTACTCGATGGCGGCATCCGGGTCGAAGTGCTCCCCGCCATCGCTAAACGAATCGGGCGTCACGTTGAGGACGCCCATGATGCGCGGACGGTCAAAGCTGAGCTCGTACTTTCCGCACCGCCATGTCTTGCTGTCGTTCGCCATGAACATCCTCCTAAAATGCCCACGCCGCCGAGCTTGGGGAGCTGGCGGCGGGGTCGCTTTGCACTCAGTCTTTCTATTGTATCCGCGCGCGCGGGCTAGAACGCAAACGCGGCCGCGATGTCGCAAGAAATCAGCAGGTCGGCATTTGCATCCTGATCGGTGGGAGCAAGGTTGCAAATGGCCAGCGTATCGCCGGTAAAGTAACGCGTAAGGCCCGCCGCCGGATACACCACGAGCGAGGTCCCGCCCACGATGAGGGCATCGGCCGCGGCGATGGCGGCAACGGCACCGGTCAACACATGCTCGTCGAGCGGCTCTTCGTAGAGCACCACATCGGGCTTAATGCGCCCGCCGCACGCAGGACACACGGGCACGCCCGCGGCGTCCTCGTGCTCGCGCGAGCAAATCCATTCGGCGCTGTAGACTGCGCCGCACGTCTGGCAGACATTGCGGTGGACCGAGCCATGCAGCTCGAACACGCGCTGCGAGCCGGCCATCTGATGCAGGCCGTCGATATTTTGCGTCACCACGGCATTCAGCTTGCCGGCGCGCTCCAGCTCGGCCAGCCTGGTGTGGCAGCGGTTGGGCTTGGCGCCAAGCGCAATCATCTTGGTGCGGTAGAAGTCGAAGAACTCGGCCGGATGCGCCTCGTAAAAGCTATGCGAGAGCATGGTCTCGGGCGGGTAGGCAAACTGTTGGTGATATAGGCCGTCCACGCTGCGGAAATCGGGGATGCCACTCGCCGTGGAAACGCCCGCGCCGCCAAAGAAGACCACGCGCTTGTGGGTGCCGAACAGCTCCGCCAGCGCGGCGGAGGCCTGTTTGGAGTCCGTTATCGCCTGCGTCATATGAGTCCTCCGTCCTTGTTGGTCGGGCAGCGTCGGGCGATGTCCCAGCATGCGGCCTTTGGGTCAGCACGCGCGGTGCCCACCACCGCCCCTGTTGCGCTAATCTTAAGCCTGCCAACCCCGTCGAAAGGACACCATGCCTCAGACTTACACTTTCGCCTCGTGGAACGTCAACGGCCTGCGCGCCGTGCTCAAAAAGGACCCGAGCTTTATCCAGATCGCGCAAGAACTCGACGTCGATATCCTGGCGTTGCAAGAGACCAAGTTGCAAGAAGGCCAGGTTGATATTGACCTGCCCGGCTATCGCCAAACCTGGAGCTACGCCGAGCGTAAAGGCTATTCGGGCACTGCGGTCTTTAGCCGCCAGGAACCGCTGCGCGTGCTGCACGCCGACGCGCTGTTACCCTACGCCGGCGAGGGCGAGGCGGCCGAGCTCGTCGCCCAAGCCGCAACCGAGGGCCGCGTCTGCGCGTTGGAGTTCGACAAGTTCTGGTTTGTGGATGTCTATACGCCCAACGCCCAAAACGAGCTCGCGCGCATCGATGTGCGCATGGCCTGGGACGATGCCTATCGCGGCTTTTTGAGCGCGCTTGAGCGCGAGACCGGCAAGCCCGTGGTGACCTGCGGCGACTTTAACGTAGCGCACGAAGAGATCGACCTTAAGAACCCCAAGTCCAACCGCGGCAACGCAGGCTTTTCGGACGAAGAGCGTGGTAAGTTTACCGAGCTGCTCGACGCCGGTTTTACCGATACCTGGCGCGCGGCAAACCCCGACGTCGAGGGTGTCTACAGCTGGTGGAGCTATCGCTTTAATGCCCGCAAGAACAACGCCGGCTGGCGCATCGATTACTTCCTGGTGAGCGACGCAATCGCCGGCAACGTGCGCGACGCCGGCATCCGCGGCGATATCTTCGGCAGCGACCACTGCCCCGTCACCCTCACGCTAGAGCTCTAGCGCCAAGCAATTCCTGGGGGACAGAGGAAAACAGATCATGTGACCCCTCTCCCCCTATAAGTTGCGGTGGAGTAGTTCCTGTTTGGGCAGCAAATAGCCAAAAACGAGAACTATTCCACCGCAAGTTCGTGTGGGAACGCGAAATGCCCTACAGTCCGTATTTCACGACGACACGGTTAATGCGACGGCACCAAGGCTTGTACAAGGCGGCCAAAAACACGCAGGTCGCAAGGCCGTGCGTGATATCGAACGGCACCGCCGTGGCAAGACGTGCCACGGCACCCGCCCAAGTAAGCGGCCGTACAAATCCAATGATGTCATACGCGTTGATCACGACGCCATAGAGCAGGCCCGACGCAAAGCCGTACGCCAGCAGCGCTGGCATGCGCACGGTGCCGTCGGCGCGGTCGAACGCACCCGCATACGCCAGCGCACCGCCAACGTATCCCACGAGCCCCCAGGCATACATCTGCCACGGCGTCCACATGCCCTGTCCAAAAAAGAAATTGCTGGTCAGCGCCGCCAGCGCGCCAACCATAAAACCGTTGCGGCGACCAAGCGTCGCCCCCGCGATAATGGCGATGGCGCTCACCGGCTTAAAGTCGGGAATGGGCCCAAACAGGATGCGCCCCGCCGCCGCCAGCGCCGCCAGCACCAGCGTGGGCATAATCTGGCGCAATCCCGGACGAGATGCCTCGTAACCCGCAAAGAACAGCGCGAGCACCAGCGCCACCACGACAAGCATGGCAAGCGCCGCCTGCTCAACACCCGCCAGCAACGCCGCAGCCATTACCGCCGGCACCGCCAACAACAGCGAGATCTCCAGTTTTGCAAGCAAACGCGAGAAACGACAGTCCGTCATCCCATCACGCCCTATAGAACACGTTGTCGGCAAAGAAGTCGGCCGGCGGCTCCATGCAGGCAATCTCGCCGTCAAACATCATGGCGACGTCGTCGGCTACCTGCTCGGCAAAGTCCAAATCGTGCGTAGCCATGATGACGGTGCCGCCAGCCTTCGCATGGTCACGCAGGGCGCGGGCGATGATGCGGCGGCTGAACAGGTCTAGACCCTTGGTGGGCTCATCGAGCAATAGCAGTTCGGGGCCGATTAGCAGCAGTTTTGCCAATGCAAGCAGTTGACGCTGCCCGCCCGAAAGATCGTACGGATGGCGTCCATCCAGACCCGACAACCCCAAGCTCGCCGCACGCTCCCGCGCCACGGTCTCGTCATATCCGCAGGTCGAAGCCCATTCCATCAGCTCGTCGCGAACCGTATCGGCAACCAGCAATGCTTTGGGATTCTGAGGCAGCAGCGCCGCCGAGGCCGCTCCGCGCACCATGCGGCCGCGCTGCAGCTTGGCGGTCTTCGCCAGCACCGAGAGTATCGTCGACTTACCGCATCCGTTGCCGCCCACGATCGCATGCACCGCACCGGCCGAAAACGCCACGTCGAGCCCGCGCAGCACCCAACCGCCCGCGCGATCGTAGCGAAACCAGCCTTCCGACAGGGTGGTAGCCGACCCGCCGTGCATTTTTTGGAGTATTCTGCTTCCATCCGTGCGCGGGAAGGCTTCCGAGCCATTCTCGAGCGACGTTTGCGCCACAAATTCGGACGATTTGTCCAATTCTGAACTTTTTTTCGCGCTCGATACGTCCCCGGGCGGCTCCAGAGAGCCCAAATTGTCCTCACGCCTGCTGAATACTCCGTTTTTTGCACATCGGATGGCACCCCACCCCAACATGTCATCGGAAAACAGCGATTCTCGGCGTCCCAAAGAAGCCATATCCGCCACCTCGCGCACGCGACCGTCCTCAATCCGGTACGCACGCGTCGCGTATTCGAGCATTGGGCGCGGCTGATGCGTCGCCACAACAACCGTGCAGCCCAGCTCGCGATTCACACGAAACAGCGCGTGCAGGAAATTCTTCTCAGCAACGGGATCGAGCTGAGACGTGGGCTCGTCGAGCAGCAGCACGCGCGGGCGTAATGCCAGCACAGCCGCCAGCGACAGCAGCTGTTTGCGTCCGCCCGAAAGCGTATCGGTGTCGCGGTGGAGCCAATCTTCCAGCCCAAAGAAATAGCTGGTCTCAGATACGCGACGGCGCATCTCATCACGCGCTAGCCCCAAGTTTTCCAGACCAAACGCCATCTCGTGCCACACGGTCTCGCACACGATCTGGTTCTCGGGGTCCTGAAACACATAACCCACGCGCTCCGCCGATGCCCGCACGTCCATGTCGGCAACGTTCTCGCCCAGCACGCGCGGCTCGCCGGAGAGCGTACCCGCCGGCGCGATCTCGGGCTTGAGCAGCGACAGCAGCGTCGACTTGCCCGAACCGGTACCGCCAACAAGCAGCGCAAATGCACCTTGGGGAACAGACCAGTCGAGCCCCTCGAGCACCGCAGCATCAGTATCGGGGTAGGCAAAGCTCAGGCTCCGCACCTCAATCGCCGGCATATCCGGGCCGCACGCCGCGCCCGACACCGGGCCCCTATCCAACCGAGCCATCAGCCAAACCTCTTCTCATCAATCGCGTGCAACGTGCAAGGCAGCACCATCCAGGCAGCGTACACAATATAGCCCGGCCACGGCGCCGGCACCGAGAGCTGCGGATAAAACGAATACTGCGTCGTCGCGGTCCACGCCACCGCCACCGCGGCGGCGCCAAACAGCGCAAGCCCAACCAGCGCGGCAACATCGCCGCGCCCCAGCCGATACCGCGCATACGTCGTTCGACGCGTCGCGGCGCCCCACCCACGGGAGCGCATGGCGTCCGCGCGCTCCAGCGAATCTTCCATGCCCCAGCCCATCAACACGCTCGACGCCCGCAGGCGCGATCGCACGGGATCGGTGGGCGCGCGGCCCGGCACATCAATCGCATCCTGCACCGCCAGCACCGTACGACCGCGGCGTAAAAACTGCGGGATAAGCCTCATGCACATCGAGATCATGAGCGCAATCACCGGTGCGGCATTGCCCAGCAGCGCGAGCACCTTGTCGTATTCGAGCATCGACGCCGCGGCCTCAAACCACAGCACGCTCGCCACAAACAGCCCGCCCATGCACAGGCCGTATACCATGCTTTCCAGATACACCGCGCGCATGCCAATACGGAACAGCTCCGTCGAGCCCGAGGCGCTAAACAGCGGATTGACCAGCGCGATAATCAAAATCACCGGCAGCTGCCAGCGGAGTGCGCCCAGCGTGCGGGCAGCCCCGCGCGTCGCAAATCCATACGCCAGCCCGCCCGCAAGTGACAGCGCAATCAGCACCGGCTGCATCGAGAACATGGTGAGCCCCAGCGTCAGCACCATGTAGAGGGCCGGCACAGCCGGATGCGACATCGAGAATGCCGCGACGGGCTCGCCGCCAAACTCCTCTTGTATGTTGTCCACGGGCACCCCCGTCCCCTCGCTCAAACGACAGCTCCGCAGCACCGCCAACGCCGCACGCAAGCAGCGCAAACGCCACGCCGGCGGCACCGACATCGGCCGCCATGAGCCAATCGCTACGCGCTCAACATATGCCTGCGGTATCATATTGCGCCGTGTATCGTTTCCAAACACACGTCTCTATAACGTAACAGGAGATCACATGGACGCAACCGCAATTATCCTCGCTGCCGGCGAGGGCACCCGCATGAAGTCGAACCACTGCAAGGTTTCGCACAAGATCCTGGGCAAGCCCATGGTCCAGTGGATCGTCGACGCCACCATCAAGGCCGGCTGCAGCCGCGTCGTGGTCGTCATCGGCAGCCACGCCGACGAGATGCGCGCCCTCATCGACGGCGCCTATGCCAACAGCGCCACCAAGGTCGAGTGCGTCGAGCAGACCGAGCGCCTGGGCACCGGCCACGCCGTGAAGGTCGCGCTCGAGGCCTGCGGCATCGCGCAAGGCCCGGTCGTCGTGCTCAACGGCGACCTGCCGCTCATCACCGCCGACACCGTCGCCAAGTTCGTACAGACCGTCGCTACCGGCGAGCTCGCCTGCACCGTCATGACCATGACCCCGCCCGACCCCTTCGGCTACGGCCGCATCAAGCTGGGCGCCGACGGCCAGATCGAGCGCATCATCGAGCAGAAGGACTGCACGCCCGAGCAGGCCGCCACGCTGCTGGAGTGCAACGCCGGCTGCTACGCCTTCGACGGCGCGCAGCTCGCCGCCCACATTAACGAGATCGGCAACGACAACGCGCAATCCGAGTACTACCTGCCCGACATGCTCGAGATCCTCAAAGGCCACGGCCAGGCGGTCTCCATCTTCCACTGCGACGACTACCGCGACGGCCTGGGCGTCAACAGCCGCATCCAGCTCGCACAGCTCACCGCCATCGCGCGCGACCGCATCAACGAGCACTGGATGGCCGAGGGCGTCACCTTCATCGACCCCACGCAGGCCTGGATCGGCCCCGACGCCACCATCGGCCGCGACACCGTCGTGTGGCCGCAGACGCACCTGATCGGCCACGTCACCGTGGGCGAGGAGTGCCAGCTCGGCCCCAACAGCCGCCTCACCGACACCACCGTCGGCAGCGGCTGCACCATCGATGAAACCATCGCCGTCGAGGCCGTCATCGAGAACGGCGTCGACTGCGGCCCGCGCGCCTACCTGCGCCCGGGCACCCACATGCTCGACGGTTCCAAGGCCGGCACGCACGTGGAGATCAAGAAGTCCACGATCGGCGAGGGCTCCAAGGTGCCGCACCTGTCCTACATCGGCGATACCACCATGGGCTCCGGCGTCAACGTGGGCGCGGGCTCCATCACCTGCAACTACGATGGCGTACACAAGCACAAGACCGTCATCGGCAAGGATGCCTTCATCGGCTCCGACACCATGATGGTCGCGCCCGCCCAGATTGGCGACGGCGCGCTCGTGGCCGCCGGCTCCGTCATCACCGAGCCGGTCCCGGCAGACGCACTTGGCCTGGGTCGTGCCCGCCAGATAAATATTGAGGGCTGGGCCGCCGATTATCGCCGCCGTCTGCACGAGGACGACGAGGTATAACGTTTTACCAAGCATCTAAGGAGCTGTTCCCATGGGGGGCGGCTCCTTTTTTCTATCGTGACCTGCGCGACAGGATGAGTGGTCGGTTCGTGTCCGTTGACGGTAAAGACGTTATCAAGACCCGATTAACCCCGTCGCGCGGTTACAATGCAACAAGGCATCTATATGGCATTCGATATAAAGGAGAAGGGTAATGCCGATTAATGATCCCGAGAAGTCGGAGAATATGCGCAAGTCCATCCGCGTGTATTCCGGTTCCTCCAACCGTCCCCTCGCTCAGAAGATCGCTGAGTACCTTGGGGTCGAGCTTTCGGGCCTTACGCTAAAGCAGTTCGCCAACGGTGAGATTTACGCCCGCTACGACGAAACCGTCCGCGGCGCCGACGTCTTCCTGATTCAGTCCGTGGCCGGCGGCAACGTCAACGACATGCTCATGGAGCTGCTCATCGCCACCGACGCTGCCAAGCGCGCATCCGCCCGCTCCATCACCGCCGTCATCACCCACTACGGCTATGCCCGCCAGGACCGCAAGGCCGGCCCGCGTGAGCCCATCACCGCCCGCCTCGTCGCCAACCTGCTCGAGCGCGCCGGCGTCAACCGCATCATCACCCTCGACCTGCACCAGGGCCAGATCCAGGGCTTCTTCGATATCCCGGTTAACCACCTGTCCGCGCTGCCGCTGTTTGGCCAGTACTACAACGACATGCACTTCGACACCGACAACCTGGTTGTCGTCTCCCCCGACGTGGGTCGCGCCAAGGCCGCCAAGAAGCTGTCCGACATGCTCGGCTGCGACCTGGCCATCGCCCACAAGGGCCGTCCGCGCCACAACGCCGCCGAGGTCATGGGCATCATCGGTGACATCAAGGGCAAGACCTGCATCATCAACGACGACATGATCGACACCGCTGGCACCCTGTGCGCCAACGTCAAGGAGCTCAAGGCTATGGGCGCTGGCGATATCTACGTCTGCGCCACCCACGGTATCTTCTCCGGTCCGGCCATCGAGCGTCTGAACGACGCCCCGATCGTCGAGTGCCTCGTCACCGACGCCATTCCCGTCGAGGTCGGCGGCAAGATCAAGACCATCTCGGTCGCCGAGGAGTTCGCTCAGGCCATCTCCGCCGTTTACCACGAGGAGCCCGTCTCCACGCTCGTCGGCGGCGACTTCGCGCTGTAGTCGCATCGTCCTTGCAACCCGGCGCATCGCCGTCGGAACAGAAGAAACCCCCGCGCTCCCCCTTGCTTCGCAAAGGTCGCGCGGGGGTTTCTTCTGTTCCGACGGCTCGCTCTGCCGCGGCCGCGCTTTTGTCTGGTGGGATTTCGCTGAAGCAAAGCCTCGCCTTCGGCGGGCGTGGTAGCCTTTGTCGTTGATTAAACTTTTTATGTAACGGAAGGACAAATATGGCAGCTGCACAGCCGCTTAAGATTCGCATGGTTGCCGGACTTGGCAACCCTGGCGAGGAATATGCCGAGACCCGTCACAACGCTGGTTTCAAAGCAATCGACGAGCTGGCCCGTCAGGCCGGCGTCACGTACTGGAAAAACCAAGCAGGCGCCGAGGTCGCGCTCATCAACATCAACGATCCCGAGGAAGAGGGCGGCAAGCGCCAGATTGTACTGGTCAAGCCGCAGTCGTACATGAACACCTCGGGCGGGCCCATCTCCAAACTCTGCCGCGAGTACAAGATCAAGGCCGAGGAGCTGCTCGTCATCCACGACGAGCTCGATATTCCCGCCGGCGACGTGCGTGTTAAGGTGGGCGGCGGCCATGCCGGTCACAACGGCCTGCGTTCCATCATCGACAAGATGGGCAGCCGCGACTTCAGCCGCATCCGCACCGGCATCGGCAACCCTCCCGGCAAGATGGCCGTCGCCGACTACGTGCTTAAGCAGCTGCGCGCCCGCGAGGCCGAGGATTTCCAGGACACCTGCGCCCGCGCGGCCGACGCCGCCGGCCTGGCGATTGTGCACGGCGTAGTCTATGCTCGCGACCATGTCAACGGCGCCGCCTCCGCCAACGGCAAGCACTAAAACCTATCATTTAGGGATAGGTTTATTTTGGCAGGTTTTACCTGCGGAAACGCCGCAGTGGCCGCATCGCAATAAACCGCGCACCGCCATACACACATAGCACCCCAAAGGGGGCCGACCTCATTGCAACCCGAGACTGGCCCCTTTGCCGTTTTACCCGATAAAGCTGACCAAAATAAACCTCTCCCCCTTTGGTAGGCCAAAGTGGACAAACCCTGCTCCCAACCGCCGAAGACACACGTAAGTGACATGTCCATGAGGGTATAATTTGCACCGTATGTCTGCACAACGCCTGTGCACGTACGGTTTTATTCGGGCTACCGTCCATTTCCGTGGAGGCACGGTTCGGCGGCCCTAACAAGAGAGGGGTTCTATGTATAAGATCCTGGAGAAGACGCAGTTCTCGGAGAAGGTGTTCAAGTTCCGCATCGAAGCGCCTGCAATCGCCAAGCATGCGCACGCTGGACAGTTCCTCATGGTTCGCGCCAACGAGACGGGCGAGCGTGTCCCGTTTACCCTGGCCGGCTGGAACGGTGACGAGGGCTGGGTCGAGTTCATCTTCATGGTGATCGGCAAGACCACCGAGATGCTTTCCACCTACGAGGCCGGCGAGTCGCTGCGCGACGTCGTGGGCCCGCTGGGCGTTCCCACCGAGATGGCTGAGGGCCCCTGCGCCGTCATTGGCGGCGGCGTCGGCCTGGCAATTGCCTTCCCGGTCGCCAAGCACCTGGTCGAGACCGGCCACGAGGTGCACGCCATCATGGGCGCCCGCACCAAGGACCTCCTGCTTATGGAGGACCAGTTCCGCGAGCTCCTCGACGAGGACCACATCCACATCACCACTGACGACGGCTCCTACGGCGAGCAGGGCGTTGTCACCGCTCCGCTGGAGCGCCTGCTGCAGGACAAGGCCGTGAGCCAGGTCTTCTGCGTCGGCCCCGTTCCGATGATGAAGTTCTCGACCCTCACCGCCCAGAAGTACGACACCCCCATCACCGCATCGCTCAACCCCATCATGGTTGACGGCACCGGCATGTGCGGCTGCTGCCGCGTCGAGGTGGGCGGCGTGACCAAGTTCGCTTGCGTCGACGGCCCCGACTTCGATGCCACCCTAGTCGACTGGGATGACCTTCGTGCCCGCCAGGCCGCTTACCGTTCCGAAGAGGGCGAGTCCCTCAAGGCCTATGAGGAAAAGAGCTGCGCATGCCACTAGTTAACGGTCGTTTCGTTGCCGATATGAAGTCGCCCCGCACCCCCGATAACGAGGAGCCGGCTGCCGAGCGCGCCTGCGACTTCCGCCCCGTCGACAAGGGCTTCACCGAGGAAATGGCGCTGGCCGAGGCCGAGCGCTGCCTCAACTGCAAGAAGCCGTTCTGTGTTGAGGGCTGCCCCGTCAACATCAACATCCCCCGCTTTATCGAGCAGATCCGCGAGAAGGACTTCGGCGGCGCTCTCGATACCATCCGCGAGGACTCCATGCTTCCCGCTATCTGCGGCCGCGTCTGCCCGCAGGAGAACCAGTGCGAGGGCAAGTGCATCCGTGGCAAGAAGTCCGAGCCCGTGGCCATCGGCCAGCTCGAGCGCTTCCTGGGTGACCGCCCCGAGCTCGCCTCCACGCCCAAGATGGCTCCCAAGAACGGCAAGAAGGTCGCCGTCGTCGGCTCCGGCCCGTCCGGCATCACCTGCGCTGGCGAGCTCGCCCGTAACGGCTTTGACGTCACCGTCTTCGAGGCCTTCTTCACCGGCGGCGGCGTACTGGTCTACGGCATCCCCGAGTTCCGTCTGCCCAAGGCAGTCGTCAAGCGCGAGATCGACGGCCTGGAGGACATGGGCGTCAAGTTTGAGTACAACTCCGTCGTGGGCAACATGGCCACGGCCGAGGAGCTGTTCGAGCAGGGCTTCGACGCCATCTACGTGGCGACCGGCGCCGGCCTGCCCAAGTTCCTCAACGTCCCCGGCGAGAACCTGCCCAACGTCTTCTTCGCCAACGAGTACCTCACCCGCGTGAACCTGATGAAGGCCAACAAGTTCCCCGAGTACGACACCCCCACCAAGCACGGCAAGAACGTCGTCGTCTTTGGTGGCGGCAACGTGGCTATGGACGCCGTCCGTACCGCCAAGCGTCTGGGCGCCGAGCACGCCATCATCGCCTACCGTCGTACCGAGGACGAGATGCCCTGCCGTCGCGCCGAGCTGCACCACGCTAAGGCCGAGGGCGTCGAGGTTCTGCCGCTCGTCTCCCCGCTCGAGTTTGTCGCTGGCGAGGACGGCTCCGTATGCGCCGTCAAGGTCCAGAAGATGGAGCTCGGCGAGCCCGACGAGTCCGGCCGTCGTCGCCCGGTGCCCATCGAGGGCGCCATCGAGGAGATTCCCTGCGATGTCGCGATCTCGGCTATCGGCACCAACGCCAACCCCTTCGCAAAGAAGATCGGTGGCAAGATGGAGCTCAACAAGTGGGGCTACATCGTCGCCGACGAGGAGACCGGCCAGACCACCGATCCCCGCATCTGGGCCGGCGGCGACATCGTCACTGGTGCCGCTACGGTCATTCTGGCGATGGGCGCCGGCAAGAAGGCCGCTGCCTCCATCACCAAGAGCCTGCTGGGCGAGTAATCACCTACAGCGCTAACCACCAAACGGCAAAGTCCCCGTCGAGCACACGCCCGGCGGGGACTTTTTCTATGCCGGCCGCCCAAACCACCACAAAGGTGCCTGTCCCCTTTGTAGTGGTTTTGGTCGGCTAGCCTTCGAGCTGCGCCACTTTGTAGCGGTAGGCTGCGGCGATGACATCCTTGCAGCCTTCGCGGCCCAGCTTGGCGCGGTTGACGACGATGTCCTTGCCGCTCGTCATCTTCCACTTTCCGGCGCTGTAGCGCTTATAGAACGCCTCGCGCGCCTTCTGCTGCTGCTTGACCAGCTTGGCGCCCTTCTTTTTGTTGAGGCCGCGCTTCTTGCGCACGATCTCGACGCGGTCCTCAAAGGGCGCAGTCACCAGCACGGCGATGTGATTGGGGTTGTTGCGCAGCAGATAATCGGACAGACGGCCTTCGATAATGCAGCTCTCGGTCTCACCCAGATCCAAAATCACCTGGCTCATCTTTTGGAACAACTTGTCCGAGTACGAACGCGCATCGTAGCGGTCGGGCAGAAACGCCATGTTCTCCACGGCCAGACGCTCGTCGTAGGCGGCCATCTTGTCGAGCGACTCGCCCGCGCGCAGCGAAGCACGCACCAGCAGCTCGTTATCGTACAGCGGAATCCCCAGCTCATCGGCGAGGATACGACCAATCTCGTGGCCCTCGGCGCCAAAGTCGCGCGCGATGGTAATGACCACAGGACTCTTCTTATTCTCCAGATCGCTCATCGCGATTCCTTTCTCTATGTGACAAAGGGACAGTCCCTTTGTCACATTCTACGCTGCCACCATTCGCCTCTGATATGCGCGAACCAGCAACGAGATACCAAAGTTGAGCACAAAGTACATCGCAAATACCAGGCCGTAGAGCATAAGCACCTGCGACAGGTCGATCGCATGGGCCATCACGACGTTTGCCGTGTACATGAGCTCGGCCACGTTAATGCCCGAAAGATACGAGCTGTCCTTGATGACAGTCGTGCACTGGCTAAACAGCGCCGGAATGATCGTCTTAAACGTCTGAGGCAGAATGATGTAGCGCATGGTGGCAAAGAAGCCGAAGCCCTGGCTCTGTGCTGCCTCAAACTGGCCGCGCGGAATCGAGTTGAGGCCGCCGCGCACAATCTCGGCCATAACAGCGCTGGTAAACAGCGTAAAGGCGATGGTCGAAATCACAATGTCCAAACCCTGCACCGTAAAGTAGATAAACAGGATCCACAGCAGGTTTGGCGTGCAACGGAACAGCTCAATATAGGCGCTCACCAAAATACGAAACGGGCGGGGCGCATAGCTCTTAACGAGCGCCAGCACCGTGCCAAAGATGAGCGAGAAAAAGATCGACAGCGCCGAGATCTCGATCGTCTTAACAAAGCCGCCCCAAATGTAGAGCAGGTTGGTCGCGTTAAAGATTTCCATGCGCTAGGCCTCCTCTACGTTGTCGAGCCCCAGCTCGGCCAGGCTCACGCCGCGCGGACGCTCCTTGGAGCGGCGCTCGAGCCACTGCACCAGCATGGCGAGCGGAAAGCAGATGATAAAGTACATAAGGCAGCAGACGATGTATCCCTGCAGGTAACCGTACAGACTCACAAAGTTGTCGGAACGGTACATAAGGTCGCCGCCGGCCACAAGCGCCAGCACCGACGTATTCTTGACCAGGTTGAGCGCCTGGTTACACAGCGGCGGCAGAATGATCTTGAATGTCTGGGGCAGCACGATATACCAGTACGCCTGCGCACGGGTGAAGCCCTGGCTCTGGGCCGCCTCCATCTGACCGCGCGGAACCGCCTCGATACCAGTGCGGATGACCTCCGAAATGTAGGCCGCGTGATACAGACCCACGCCCAAGAAGCCCAGCACGAACGGCGCGATGCGCACCGGCTGGTCGGCACCGGTTATGGCCTGCAAAAACTGCGGACCGGCCATGTACATAAAGAGAACCTGTACGGGCAACGGGGTGTTCTGGTAAAACTCAACGTACACGCGGCTTATGGCGCGCAGCACGCGCGAACGAGTGGTAGAGAACACGCCCAGCAGCGTGCCCAGCACCAGCGACAGCAGCAGACCGGCAACGACCACTTGCAGCGTCACGCCAAAGCCCTCCCAGAAGGGCCCCATGTTTTGAAATGTCGTCGACCAACGGTCGGCGTCAAATAATCCTTCGAGCATTTGATTCCTTCCTTGGACGATGCGCCTATACGAGACCCCAGGTCTTGACCTCTTGGTCGAGCCAGCCATCGGCCAGGCGATCGCAAATCACCTGATCGACCACGGCCGAAAGGTCGCAGCCCTTCTTGGTCGCCACGCCGTAGCCCTGCTCGCCAAACTTGACCTCGGGCTGCAGCAGCTCAACGGTCTCGTTCATGTAACCGGCCAGCGTGGAGCGGTCCATGGCAAAGACGTCGATATTGCCGGCATCGAGCGAACTCTTGATGATGGGGTAGCCGCTAAAGGCCCTAAACTCGGGCTTGCAGCTAAAGCCGTTGTCCTTGATCATCTGCTCGATCAGGCCCTGCGTGGTGGCACCCTGGCTCACACCAATGACCTTACCATCCAGATCCTCAATCGAGGTAAAGCCCGAACGCTTCTTGACCATGAGTCCCACGTAGTCGGTGCGGTACGGCGTCGAGAAATCCCAGCTCTTCTTGCGCTCGTCGGTGATGGTGTAGGTCGCCGCGACCACGTCAAGTTGGCCGTTATCGATCAGCGGACCGCGCGTCTTGGGCGTTACGTCGGCAAACTCGACAAGCTCCTGGGCGCGGGCCTCCTTGTAACTCACGCCAAAGACGGCAGCGGCGATCTGGTAGCACAAATCGACTTCCATGCCCTCAAAGCGGCCCTTGGCGGTGTCGTAATAGCCGTAGCCGGGAACATCCTTCTTAACGCCGGCATTCAGATGGCCGCGCGACTTAATGGCCGCAAGCTTGGACCCCTTGTCGGAGCCCTCGCCGCTGGTGGAGTTGCCGCAACCGGTAAGCGCGGCCCCCGTCAGCGTAAGCATACCGGCGCCCGCCAGCTGCAAAAAGTGACGGCGCGACACGGCCGCCCTCGTCATATCCGTCATGTCCATCACCGCGCCTAGTGCAGAATCTTGGACAGGAACTCGCGGCAACGCGGGTTCTCGGGGTTATCGAAGAAGTGCTCGGGCGTGCCCTCCTCCAGGATGCGGCCGTCCTCCATAAAGATGACGCGGTCGGCCACCTGGCGCGCAAAGCCCATCTCGTGCGTCACGCAGATCATGGTGATGTCCTCCTGCGCGAGCTCAATCATAACGTCCAGGACTTCCTGGACCATCTCGGGGTCGAGTGCCGAGGTCGGCTCGTCAAACAGGATGATAGGCTGCTTGGTGCACAGGGCACGGGCGATGGCGATGCGCTGCTGCTGACCACCCGAGAGATTCTGCGGATACTCGCCGGCCTTATGTGCCATGCCGACGCGCTTGAGCGCAGCGATGGCGATCTCGGTCGCCTCCTCCTTGCTCTTCTTTTGCAGTTTGATGGGCGCGAGCGTCAGGTTGCCCAGCACCGTCATGTTGGGATACAGGTTGAACTGCTGAAACACCATGGAACTATACTTGCGAGCCATCTCCAGGTGATTCTTTTTGGTGAGCGGCGTACCGTCGATGACAACCTCGCCCGACGTGGGCTCCTCCAGATAATCGACGCAACGGATGAGCGTCGATTTACCCGAGCCGGAAGGCCCGATCATTACGAGCTTCTCGCCGCGTTTGACGGTGAGGTTGATATCTTTGAGCACATGCAGGTCGCCAAAGTACTTGTTGAGATGCTTGATCTCGATCATGTCTGCCATGAATGTCCCTTCCCTGCGTTTACACGAGTTGAACTATTGTACGGAAAGAATCACGTTTCCGCAGCCCACACTACATTCCCGTAAAGAACCCGCAACCTTCCACCTAGTCATTGGGGACAGACTTGATCGCGTCGAAAATGTTGGTGTAAGGGTGACGCCCTAGCGCCCGTTTAACGAAGAACGGCCTTCGTCCTAGAATCTGAAATCACCACAACAACAGGTTCTAGGAAAGGACGAAGACCGCTATGGAAATCTTATCAGACCCGACGCCGGACATGCTCGCCATGCCCCGTTTCGACGACGGCGCCATCGACATGCAGGAGCTGCTCAGGCGTCTCGCCGAGCAGGTCGTGAACGCCGTGATGGACGCCGAGGCC
>NZ_JBBNLM010000026.1:0-25361 GCF_040092475.1 Collinsella sp. CLA-ER-H10 | reverse complement strand
TCCAGCCCGAGGGGATGTAGGAATGCGATAGGAAAGTCATAGATGCGGGCGTGTTGGCTAAAATGGGTCGGCCGGGATTGGTCAATCTCGGCCGACTATATTTGGCTAAATTATTCCGGCGCTAACATTGTCCTGTTCTCACTGGAAAGCTCGTGGAGGGAGCTTTCCAGTTTTCCGATTATGTCGTTGAGCGCGTTAACGTCTATGCCGTTTGACTGATTGATGGTCGTACTTGACCCGTTCGTTGTCTGGGAAGCGATGGCGGCTCCCGAGTTGCCGAAATTGTTTACCTGTGTCACGGATTCATCCAATCCTAGTTCGATGCCCTTTAGTGTGATGGCCTGATTGACTCCGTTTACGAGGCGTCTCGCTACGTCATTCAGGAAGCCTTCGGCCATATCGTCATATTTCCTTGAACCGTGTGCATAGCCTAGAAGGAGGTGAAACGACTGGCATAGCTTTCTGTCGACTATTGCTTTGAGTACGAGATACGTTACGGCGCTTTCGCCCTCGCAGCTAGGCGGGAAGTTAAATATGGTATATGGGTCCGAATTTACTTCATCGATTTCGGCGTTTTTGTCGAACCCGCTAGGCAAATGGTTTGCCACGCAATCCTCAATGAACGCTCGTGTTACAGGCTGCCCATCAATAAAGTTGAGGTAGCGAGTGAGGGCTGTGTTGAGGCCATTGTAGTCAGACCTTAAAAGATTGCTGGCTTCAGCACTATGCTTGAAGAGTAGTTTTCGCAGCTCAATCTTCTCAGAATCCATTGAATTGTCCTATTCCGCAGTAGGGGCATGTGTATAAAGACATCGCAAGTGCAGGGGACACCTTTGATATGCGCTTGCAGTCCTTGCAGGTTACCTTCTGAAGGGCTTCGATTGCTTGCCGGATGGGAATCTCGGGTTCCTCTTCATTGTATGATTTCACACTGAAAGAGACGTGATCATTGCCCTTTCCGCCAAGCTCCTTCTTAAGCAGTTCTTCTAGCTCCGGCACGACCACATTCGCTGTTTTTGATAAGGCCAGGTCGATGACGTCCGGTGTGAAGAAGTTGTCCGAGATAAGGCCGCACAGAGGGCAGTGGATATCTAGGACGGAATCACTCTCATACTCATCAACGACGACTTTGAATAGCTCTCCGCAGTTCGGACATTGGAAAAGTACGCAGCCGTCTTCATCGGAAGGTATCGAGATGTTGAACCGAAGGTTGTCCATATTGCCTCCTTTCAGGAAATCTAATCGATAATATCTTGACTTCGGGGTAAATAACGTAACGCCTCAAGGCGTCCGTGGAGCTCGGAATCGTCGTTAATTCGCCCAACGAATCCAAGGGCCTCGAGCAGCTTTCGGACCCTTGTTATATCCGCGCATGGGGTGCCTCACGTATTGATTGTAATGGGAAACCGCTGCTACCGTAGTGGATTGATGTTTCGGTTTCGTCCATAGAATCGCACAGTTTAAACAGCCTGGAGCGATCTATTGTCTGATATGCGACTTCGTTGAGCTCTTTCATCATGAGGCGATTAAGTATGAACAAGGCACCCATTGATTCAATTACGATCGCGTCGGAAATGTTGGTGTAACCGCACGGCTGCTTCATCCATCCTTTCCGAGTGATCTCGCCAAATTGCCCGTCCGGGAGAACAATGGATCGAGCGTTGCGCCCCGCTCCCAGGGGTGCGGCGCTCCTGATTAAACTGTTCACTTTTAAATGACCCCTGTGCTCAATTCTCTGTGGCTATTTGAGGAGGATGAGCTCGATTTAAGTGAGTTGCTCGAGTATCTGAGGGCGCTCATCACGGACGATCGCAAGATAATCCACGGTAATAGCGAGCTAAAACGGCTTATTAGAATGTATGATTTTCTTAAGTACAAGAAGGCCTTCGACATATCGGCTACTAGTGAGTAATCCCACCTAGCGTCTATGAAGAAGGCCGTCTTTGTAAACTATGGCATCTGAGCGTATAGTGCGAACACCACGTGCAAATGCATACTTAATATAACGCTTTCTGCTTGAAATCACAATGGTGTCTGTTTCGACCTGCCAATCAAGGGAAGATGGTGTAGAGTATCTTCCTGCAATACAAAAGCTCTTTGGGAGCTTTAAGGGTGACGCTTTCAAACTGAGAGTCTTGCCCTTTTTTATGCGTGCAATGCCTGATATGCTAGCCAGACATCGTTTGATTTGGTTGAAAATCATGTGTGTCTTGATTTGAATTACATGATTGTCGCTTGCCTCAAATTTGCAGCTTTGACTTACGGATTGATAATCAGTAGCCTATCTAAAAAGCGGTATTGACGAGGGTAACCCACGGGTCCCGCGTCCAGAGGAAAGGCGGCTGTCCTTCTTGGGATGGCTGCCTTTCCTCTTTTTAGGAACCGCGATGGCGGCTGACCGGGAGACCTACCGCGGCGACCTCTCTGGCGTCCCTGAAGATTTGCATGGCCCCCTGTCTTCTTTGGACTTTCATGAGATAGAAACGACTGGGGTTGGGAACAAGATGGATGCGCTTCTTAGTTACATAGCTGCTTTTTAAGAGCTGCTCCCTAAAAGTGAAGATAATTTCTACTTGTGGCAGAGCCTGTAGACAAACAAGGGATATCGGCTAAATTAAAGTCAATTGCGGTGGGAGCCTTCGGGCGACACCTGAAGAGGGTTGATGCGTCGGCCCTCTTTTTTGTTTGGATGTAAGATTCGGCCTGTCAAAACTTACATCTCAATTGAGAATAGGCGAAATTGCGTGCGATTATCTGCTTGTATGCAACTTTGCTGACGTGTTGTTGGTAAGTCTAAGTTCGCAACGGGTTCTTGGCAGAGGATTGACCGGGATTGTGAATTGCGACTCTTCGAGACGCGGCACCGAGGCCTTCCTGGATAAGTCCGTGAGGCTGCCGCTCAGGTCAAGTTCTGCATGGCCGTATTCTTCGATTATGCAGCCAGGGTGATTCTCGTCTGGTAAAACTGGCCGCGAAGTGATTATCACTCGACGTGTCTCAAGTGACTCATTAGTTTCCACGCGTTTCTCTATCATGTAATCGCTACGTCATGCGGTCGTTCGCACGGGTATCATGTTGAAAGCGATTTCAACGACGGGGGTACTCGTGGTAAAGATGAAGGATGTCGCCGAGCTGGCGGGTGTTTCGAACGCCGCGGTTTCGCGCTATCTCAACGGTGGATATATCTCGGCTGATAAGGCCGAGCGCATTAAACAGGCGATCGAGCAGACCGGCTATGTGCGGTCCAACCAGGCTCGTGCCTTGCGTACCGGCTCTACCAAGCTCATCGGTGTCATCGTGCCTAAGATTAACTCCGAGTCGGTGAGCCGAATTACCGCAGGCATTGGCCAGGTGCTTGGTCGCCGCGGGTATCAGATGTTGCTCGCCAACACCGACAACGTTGCCGAGCGTGAGCTCGAGTACCTCGACTTGTTCCAGAACCACCCGGTCGATGGCATCGTGCTGGTAGCGACCATGATTACCGATGAGCATCGTGCGGCTATTGCATCGTGCCGCGTGCCCATTGTGCTGATTGGCCAAAACGTCGAGGGCGCGGCCTGCGTCTACCATGACGATTACGAGGCGGCATATGAGCTGGGCCATGCGCTCGTGGGGCGCGTGGAGGGAAAGATCGCCTACATCGGTGTTACCGAAGAAGACCGCGCCGCGGGCTACGACCGACGCCGTGGCTTTGAGGCAGGCTTGCTGGCTGCGGGGGTTGTGCTCGATCCCCACCTGGTGCGTCGTGGCTCCTTCACGCTCGACTCGGGATATCGTGCGGCGCGCGAGTTGTTGGCCGACGTGCCCGACGTCTCGTTTATCGCCTGCGCGACCGATACCATGGCCGCCGGCGCCCTGCGCGCTCTTGATGAGGCGCGTGGCGTGGGCGAGGGCTTACATCGCGTGAGCGGATTTGGCGACAACGCGTTTTTGCGCGCGCTGACGGGCGGCATTCCCACCGTCCATTATGGCTATCTGACCAGTGGCGTCGAGGCCACCAATATGCTGCTCGACACGCTCGATGGCGTGGAAGGGGAGGGCGGCCTGCGTACGCTCAAGCTCGGTCATCAGCTTATGAATGTCTAGGTTTTGGGCGCCCGCCGCTATCTTCGGACCACTGTTATTTGTCCCAAACTACCTTTCACCGGCGAAAATCTACCGTTTACCGCTATATGAAAACGATTACAGTAATATGAAACTGAAAACGATTACAGTGTAAGTGTCAAAGATGGCCGGGTGTAAAACGCCCGTTAGACGAAAGGGAAGTCATGGACTACCGCAAATCAGCCCAAGAGGTGCTCGACAACATCGGTGGCGCCGGCAACGTCGTGTCGGCCGCGCATTGCGCCACGCGTCTGCGCCTGGTGATTGCCGACAACGCAAGGGTCGACAAGGAAGCCATCGAGAATATCGACGGTGCCAAGGGCGTCTTTGAGGCCCAAGGCCAGCTCCAGATTATTTTTGGCACCGGTACCGTCAACAAGGTCTATGACGAGTTCATCGCCCTCGGCGGCATCAATGCTGCTTCCAAGGCTGAGGTCAAGGAGGCCGCGGCGCAGCAGCAGAACATCTTTATGCGCGCCATTAAGGTCCTCGGCGATATCTTCGTTCCCATCATTCCCGCCATCGTGGCTTCGGGCCTGCTGCTGGGCATCATGAGCGCCCTCAACTTTATGGCCTCCAACGGCTTTATCGCGCTCGACACCAATAACTGCATCTACAAGATTGCCGACCTGGTCTCGGGTACGTCCTTTGGCATCCTGCAGATCCTGATTGGCTACTCCGCGGCCAAGGCTTTCGGCGCTAATCCGTACCTGGGCGCCGTCGTCGGCGGCGCGTTCATCAACTCCTCGCTGCAGAGCTCCTACACGGTCGCCTCCGAGGGCGTGCAGACCATGGTCACCGTCATCCCCGGCGTGTACAGCTTTGAGTGGGTTGGCTATCAGGGCCACGTCATCCCCATCGTCATCGCTTGCGCGATCCTTGCCTTCCTCGAGAAGCGTCTGCACAAGATCGTTCCCGAGATGTTCGACCTCTTTGTAACCCCGCTTGTCTCCGTGTTCGTGACCGTGCTCGTGACGCTTATCGCCGTCGGTCCCGTCTTTGTGTGGGCCGAGAATGCCGTCCTCGGTCTGATCCAGGCTCTGCTCACCCTGCCCTTTGGCATCGGTTCCTTTATCGTCGGCCTGTTCTATGCCCCCACGGTCGTCACCGGTATTCACCAGATGTACACCGCCATCGACCTGGGCCAGCTTGCCCAGTACGGCGTGACCTATTGGCTGCCCATTGCCAGTGCCGCCAACATCGCCCAGGGCGGCGCCGCGCTTGCCGTTGCCTTTAAGACCCACGATGCCAAGATCAAGGGCCTAGCGCTTCCTTCGGCTCTGTCCGCCTTCATGGGTATTACCGAGCCTGCCATCTTTGGTGTGAACCTGCGCTTCTTTAAGCCCTTCATCGCTGGCTGCATCGGCGGCGGCTGCGGCGCCCTGGTCTGCGCGCTCACCTCGCTCGCCGCTTCCGGTACGGGCGTTACGGGTATCTTCGGTATCCTGCTGTGCCTGGCCCAGCCCGTGCAGTACGCGATCATGTTTGCGGTCGCCGCGCTGGTTTCCTTTGGCGTCTCGTTTGTCCTGTACAAGGACGAGCCCAAGGCTTCCGAGCAGGCCTAAGAGCTTTTGATTGAAGGGTGCCCGCGGGTTGTATGCTCGCGGGCGTTTCCCGTATCCGGTGTCGATCTCTGGCGCCTTGTTACTTTCGATCCGTTAGGACTTTGATATGTCTAATGCACTTGGCCGCGACCTTGCAAAGCTGGTTGCCGCTGTTGACGCTGCCGCCTCTGAGTGCGGCCATGGCGCGTATGGCCAGCGCTTCCATATTATGCCGCCGGCGGGCTGGCTCAACGACCCCAACGGTCTTTGCCAAGCGGGCGGCGTGTTTCACGCGTACTTCCAGTATGCCCCGTTTGATGTGAACGGTGGCGTAAAGATGTGGGGCCATGCCACAAGCCGCGACCTTATGAACTGGGAATATGTTGGCGCCCCGCTGCTGCCCGACGAGCCGTTCGATTGCCATGGCGTGTATTCAGGCTCCGCGCTTGCCGAGGACGGCCGCATTCGCGTGCTCTATACGGGCAACGTTAAGCTTTCCGATGCGGACGGCACGTACGACTACGTCAATACCGGCCGTCGCGCCGATACTGTTTATGTCGAGAGCGTTGATGGCCTTGCCGGTCGGGAGTTCAGCCAAAAGCGCGTGGTGCTGGCGTCCGATGATTATCCCGAGGATTTGACCTGCCACGTGCGTGACCCCAAGGTGTGGCGCGATGATGACGGGCGTTACCACATGGTGCTGGGCGCGCGTCGTCGCGTGGATGGGCCGCATGTCGATAGTCGATTTTGCGCCATGCACGGCGAGGGTGCCGGGCGCGATGTGGGCGAGATCCTGGTGTATGGCTCGGCCGATATGCTGAGTTGGGAGCTCGAGAGTCGTGTGTCTACGCCCGAGCGCTTTGGCTTTATGTGGGAGTGCCCCGGCTATATCGAGCTCGATGCGAATGGCGATACCGCTGCATTTTTGTCGTTCTCGCCCCAGGGGCTCGAGGGCGGTCGTTGGGACCGCGGCAATGTGTATGCAGCGGGCTACATGCCTGTAACGGGCGACATTACGGGTGGTGACGGTGTCTATGAGCTGGGCGAGTTCCGCCTGTGGGACGCCGGTTTTGACTTCTATGCTCCGCAGGAGTTCACGGCCGAGGACGGTCGCCACATTCTGATTGGCTGGATGGGTATGCCCGATGAGCCGACCTATGGCAACGCGCCCACCGTGGCGTGCGGCTGGCAGCACTGCATGACGGTGCCGCGCGAGCTTACGGCCGGTGACGGCGGCGTGGTGCTGCAGCAGCCGGCGTGCGAGATCGAGCGCCATTATGCCTCGGTGCGTGTGGGGGAGGGCTCGTTGGAGGTTGACGGCGATACCTGCTTTGACCTTGCTGTCGACGGTGTCGACGGCGCGTTTACCGCGATTGTTGATGGCGAGCTGAAGCTGGCGTATGTGCCCGCCGAGGGCGGACTGCCCTCGCGCTTTGAGATGCGATTTACCGATGAGGGTCGCGCTTCTGCCGGCTGCGGTCGTACCGTGCGTTGGGAGCCCGTCGACGAGGTTCGTAACGTGCGCATTGTTGGCGATGTCTCCTCGGTCGAGGTGTTTGTGAACGATGGCGCGCTGGTGTTCTCGACGCGCATCTATCCTGAGGCCTATGGTGTGACCGTTGACGCTCCGGGTGCGAGCGTGAACTATCACACGCTCAACATCTAGGCGATTCGTCGCATATCGGCGCTATACTGCAGCCGTTGCCCACGATGCGGGTAACACCCGCATCGTGGGTTTTTGTTTGTGAAGGGACGGTGCCGCGTGGACGTGCAACAGCTAGAAGAGGCTTGGGCTTTGAGAGCCGGCGCGCGTGAGGTGCGGTTGCTTGCGGCCTCGCATGTGCCAGCAGCGCTGTCTCAGCTGGGGATTGTGCGTCCCGGTGACCGCCTGGTCGCGTTTGCCGATGACTTTACCGATGCGTTTGAGCGCGGCTTTGATGGCTGCGATGTTGTTCTCGTGGACCCGCCGTCGGTTGCGGCGTTTGCTGCTGCTTCCGAGGGCTATGATGCTTCGTTTGATGCCGAGGGGCCGCACCTGTGGTGGTTTGTCAACTCCATCGGCGGGTTTGGTCTGCGCGTGCCCGATCTGCGTGCGCTGGGTCGTGCGGCTCGCGAGGCCCATGCGCTGTTGGTTGTGGACAACACCGTGGCGTCGGCTTTTGGCTGCGATCCGCTGCGGCTGGGTGCCGTGCTGTCGCTCGAGGCGCTCGACCGCGTGTGTGCTGGTAAGGCGCCGCGCAAGTTCGTTGCCGCTTCGGTGGCGCGCTCGCAGCTCAAGCGTCATCGTGTGGATGCCGCGGCTGAGTGCGCGCATGCCCTGCTTGAGGGCTGTGGCTTGGCCAAGCTTGATATGCCTGCTGACGAGGCCGGTGTGCTGGAGCGCGGGCTGGACTCGCTCGATGTCCGCATGCAGGCACATTTCGACCGCGCCCGTGCGCTGGCCGAGTACTTGGCTGCGAACGAGATGGTACGCAACGTGCGCTATCCCGGGCTGAGCTCGCATCCCGACCATGTGGTTGCAACGGGGATCCTCGAGCATGGTTTTGGCCCGGCAGTTGAATTCGATCTTATCGAGCTTAGCGCAGGGGAGCTGTTCGATGCTTTGTCGGGGGAGTTCCGCACATCGCTCGCCGGCGGCGCAGCGACGCGCCTTTCGGCCCCACGCGGCAAGCAGGGGAGCACCATCCGTCTCTTCGCCGGCACCGACAATCCCCTGGTCGTAGCGTCCGCCCTAGACAATGCCCTTCGTAAACTAGCTACTCTTTAATGCTTGCGATGAGGTCGCTTGCTTTGGTGGCGATGACGTTGTTGACGTCGGCCCGCAGCTCCTCGTAGACCGCTATGGCTCGCTCGCCGGCGGGGGTGAGGGTGGATCCGCGGGCGCCGTCGCGCTCGATGAGTTTGCAGCCCAGCTGACCTTCGGCCTCGTTCACGATGCGCCAGGCCTTGGAATACGCCATGCCCATGCTCTTGGCGGCGCGGTTGAGCGAGTGCTCGCGGGCGATACCCTGCAGCAGCAAGACGCAGCCGTGTCCAAACACGCCCGGCAGATCTTTGTCGCACGCTTGAATGACCAACTTTGCCGTCGTCTTGTACTCCATACGCTCCACGTCTCCCCGCTAAAGTGTTTGCTGGGCAAACGCAAAGCCTGCGTCAAACCCTCGTGTGCTCTTCTTAAATCATGCATTGTAGCAGTCAAAGTGCGTTAAGATACTTCCCCAGTATTGGGCGCCCAAGGTTGGGCTGGGTCCTACGAGGCCTGCAGCCGACCGGTCGCATGGAAAAAGGAGAAACATGGCTACGTTCTTTCCCGGTGAGTCCCACACGTTTTCGGAGTATCTGCTGGTCCCTGGTTACTCGTCCTCGCAGTGCATCCCCAACAACGTCTCTCTTAAGACGCCGCTAACCCGCTTTAAGCGCGGTGAGAAGCCGGCAATCACCCTGAACATCCCCATGGTTTCCGCCATCATGCAGTCCGTCTCGGGCGTCGATATGGGTGTCGCGCTCGCTACCGAGGGTGGCCTGTCCTTCATTTACGGTTCCCAGAGCGCCGAGTCCGAGGCCGCTATGGTCAAGGCCGTCAAGGATCACAAGGCCGGTTTCGTTCAGTCCGATTCCACGCTGACCCCCGACATGACCATGGAGCAGGTCATCGAGCTCAAGGAGAAGACCGGTCACTCCACTATGCCGGTCACCGACGACGGCACTCCCAAGGGTAAGCTCCTGGGCATCGTCACCAGCCGTGACTATCGCCCCAGCCGCGATGACCACCAGACGAAGGTCTCCGAGTTCATGACCCCGCGTGAGCAGCTCATCGTGGGTGACAAGAACATCAGCCTCAAGGTTGCCAACGACGTTATCTGGGACAACAAGCTCAACGCCCTGCCCATCGTCGACGATAACGATCACCTCATGGGCATTGTGTTCCGCAAGGACTACGACAGTCACAAGACTAACCCCAACGAGTTGCTCGATAACGACAAGCGCTACATGGTCGGCGCCGGTATCAACACCCGCGACTATGCCGAGCGCGTGCCGCTGCTCATCGAGGCCGGTGCCGATGTCCTGTGCATCGACTCCTCCGAGGGCTTCAGCGAGTGGCAGAAGCGCACCATCGAGTGGATCCGCGCCAACTACGGCGAGGACGTCAAGGTCGGTGCCGGTAACGTTGTCGACGCCGAGGGCTTCCGCTTCCTGGCCGACTGCGGTGCCGACTTCATCAAGGTCGGTATCGGCGGTGGTTCCATCTGCATCACCCGCGAGACCAAGGGCATCGGTCGTGGCCAGGCCACCGCGCTGATCGACGTCTGCCGCGCCCGTGACGAGTACTACGAGGAGACCGGCGTCTACGTGCCCGTGTGCTCCGACGGCGGTATCGTCTACGACTACCACATGACGCTTGCCCTTGCCATGGGGGCCGACTTTATGATGCTGGGCCGTTACTTCGCCCGCTTTGACGAGAGCCCGACTGAGCGCGTCAACGTCAACGGCCAGTACATGAAGGAGTACTGGGGCGAGGGTTCTGCGCGTGCTCGCAATTGGCAGCGCTACGACCTGGGCGGCGCCGCGAAGCTCAGCTTCGTCGAGGGCGTCGACTCCTACGTCCCGTACGCCGGATCCCTCAAGGACGGCGTGGGCGGCACGCTCTACAAGGTTAAGTCCACGATGTGCAACTGCGGCGCCCTCTCGATCCCCGAGCTCCAGGAAAAGGCACGCCTAACGCTGGTCAGCTCCACCTCCATCGTCGAAGGCGGCGCCCACGACGTTGTCGTGAAGGACTCCCAGCAAAGCGTCAGCTACCGCTAAGCGGCTTTCCCAAGCACCGCACCTTGCCGTTCAAACCGTCGCTCGCGTACCAAAGTACGCGACGCTCCTCTTTCACGGCAATCTGCGGCACCTGGAAAACCCGTTCGTGCTAGAACGAGTTTCAGACAAAGGTTGATTCCCAACCACGTTATTTAGATAAAGCGAGATGCCTGCAAGTCGCAGGCATCTCGCTTGTTGTATTTGCTATCATCATGCGAGTTAACGATGTGGCGGGGCGTTCTTACCTTTGCTCGCTGCAAGTTCCGCACGAGCCGAAGAGCACTTAATGTGCTCTTCGTGCGAGCAGGACTGTCCGCAGCAGCGAGCAAAGGTAAGAACGCCCCGCCCCAACCGAGATAACAAAGGAGCTGATATGTGCGATTGCACAGATCATAAGGACGAGATTCCTGTTTACGACGCGCAGGCCATCGAGTCCCGGTGGATGAAGGCCTGGGAGGACTCCAACCTCTTTGCTGTCGACACCGACGACAGCAAGCCCAAGAAGTACGTGCTCGAGATGTTCCCGTATCCGTCGGGCGACCTGCACATGGGCCACGCGCGCAACTATACCATCGGCGATGCCATGGCCCGTCAGGCCCGCATGCGCGGCTATGACGTGCTGCATCCCATCGGCTTTGACGCCTTTGGCCTGCCTGCCGAGAACGCCGCCATCAAGCACAACACGCAGGCTGCCGCCTGGACGTATAAGAACATGGACCAGGCGCTCGCCACGATGAAGCGCATGGGCTTCTCCTACGATCTGGATCGCATGGTCAAGACCTGCAGCCCCGATTATTACCGCTGGGGCCAGTGGATCTTTGAGAAGATGTGGGAAAAGGGCCTGGTCTACCGCAAGAAGAACCCGGTCAACTGGTGCCCCACCTGCAAGACCGTTCTGGCTAACGAGCAGGTTACCGAGGGCAAGTGCTGGCGCTGCGGCACCGAGCCTGAGAAGCGCGACCTTGAGCAGTGGTACTACAAGATTACCGAGTACTCTCAGGAGCTGCTCGACGACCTGGAGAAGCTCCCCGGCTGGCCCGAGCGCGTTAAGCAGATGCAGGCCAACTGGATCGGTCGCTCCGAGGGCGCCGAGGTCGACTTTACCCTGTGCGACCAGGATGGCGAGCCCATCGAGGGCGATGAGGGCAAGATCACCGTCTTTACCACGCGTGCCGACACCCTTTTTGGCGTCTCCTTCTTTGTCCTGGCTCCCGAGTACGCCGGCCTGCATGAGCTCGTCGAGGGCACGGAGTACGAGGAGGCCGTCACCAAGATCGTCGAGGACTCCAAGCATATCTCTGCCGTCGAGCGTGCCCAGGGCACCCTCGAGAAGCACGGTGCCTTTACGGGCCGCTATGTGGTAAACCCCGTCAACGGCGAGAAGGTCCCCGTGTGGGTTGCCGATTATGTCGTCGCCGACTACGGTACCGGTGCCGTCATGGCCGTTCCCTGTGGCGACCAGCGCGACTTTGAGTTTGCCCGTAAGTACGACCTGCCGATCGTGCCGATCATCCTAGACGATGACGATCGCGCTGCCGTCGAGGCCAGCGGCGAGACCATCGATACCTTCCATGCCGAGACCGTCGACTGGGATTGCGCTCACGCTGCCGAGGGCACCCTCGTCCAGTCCGGCAAGTACACCGGCATGCGCGGTGGTAAGCACTCCGAGGGCGAGGCTGCAATCGTGGCCGACCTCGAGGCCATGGGCTGTGGTCGTCGCAAGGTCGAGTTTCGTCTGCGCGACTGGCTCATCAGCCGCCAGCGCTATTGGGGCAACCCCATCCCGGCCATCCACTGCGAGCACTGCGGCATCGTGCCCGTGCCCGAGGATCAGCTGCCGGTGACGCTGCCCGAGAACCTTGACCTGGGCGCCGGCGAGACCCTTGCCGAGTGCAAGGAGTTCTACGAGACCACCTGCCCGGTGTGCGGCCGCCCGGCCAAGCGTGAGACCGATACCATGGACACCTTCACCTGCTCCAGCTGGTATTACCTGCGCTATACCGATCCGCACAACACCAAGCTGCCCTTCTCCCGAGAGGCCGCCGACCGTTGGATGCCCGTCGATAACTACATTGGCGGCATCGAGCACGCCATTCTGCACCTGCTCTACAGTCGCTTCTTTACCAAGGCGCTGCGCGACCTGGGCCTGCTGAGCGTGGACGAGCCCTTCACCAACCTGCTGTGCCAGGGCATGGTCAAGGACGAGAACGGCGACACCATGTCCAAGTCCAAGGGCAATGTCGTGCCCCCGAGCTCGGTCATCGAGCCCTACGGCGCCGACACCATGCGTTTGGCGATCCTGTTTATCGCTCCGCCCGAGAAGGACTTCGACTGGGATCCCAAGGCCGTTGAGGGCGCCAACCGCTTCATCAAGCGCGCCTGGCGTATCGTTTGGCAGCTCGTCCAGTCCGGTGACGCCAACGTGGCCTTCGACAAGTCCGCGCTCGACGAGGTTGCGATGAAGCTCTATCGCGAGCGTCACCGCACCATCGCCAAGTGCACCGAGGACTTCGATCGCGGCCAGTTCAACACCGCGATCTCGGCCGTCATGGAGCTCGTCAACGCGGCGAGCGCCTACCTCAACGCCACCGAGGGTACCGCCCGCGACAAGGCGCTGTGCTACGGCGTGGCTAAGGATATCGTGAGCGTCCTTGCCCCCATCTGCCCGTTCTGGGCCGACGAGCTGTGGCACGAGGCCCTCGGCTGCGAGGGCAACGCCTACACCGCCGCCTGGCCCGAGTTCGACCTGGCCGAGTCCGTTGAGGACACGGTGCAGATCGTGGTCCAGGTGCTCGGCAAGGTCCGCGGCCGCGTCGACGTTGCCCGCGATGCCTCCAACGAGGAGATGCAGGCTGCCGCCGAGGCCGCCGTCGCCAAGTGGCTCGAGGGCAAGACGGTCGTCAAGGCCATCTGCGTGCCCGGCAAGCTGGTCAACCTGGTGGTCAAGTAAGCGCTGCGCGCAAAGCTGACATGCAATAAACGAGGGACGGTCCGTTTGGGCCGTCCCTCGTTTTGCATGTACCTGCCATGGTGTCTTCGGTCAATTGTCCTATTCTTGTGGAGAAGCTGTGCGCACGCTGACCTGCAGATTCGTACTGTGCTTGCACGTTTCCGCAGCTATTGGTATAGTTTGCTTGCAAATGAAGTTGTAATTGAAAGAAGTGGGGTTTCGGCCCCGCTTCTTTTTTGTATGGATGGAGGTGCCGCAATGGTCAAGACCAAGACCGAGCAGGCGATCATCGACGCGCTCGAGGCCGTCGCTCCCCAGCACGATGTCGACATCGTCGACGTCGAGCTCGTGGGTGCCACCAAGGCCCCCTGCGTGCGCGTGCGTATCGAGGGTGCCGAGGGTCAGAGCCTTTCGCTCAACGACGTCACGGCCAACACCAAGTGGGTCGGCGATGTGATTGAGGAGCTCGACCCCATCTCTTCGAGCTATACGCTCGAGGTGTCGAGCCCGGGTATGGCGCGCCCGCTGCGCCGCCCGTGCGACTTTACCCGCTTTGTGGGCGAGAACTGCGAGCTCACCTCCACCGCTACCGAGGGCCGTCGCAAGTACGCCGGTAAGATTGCCGCCGCCACCGAGACGAACGTGACCCTCGAGCTCGAGGGCGGCGAGTCCGTTACCCTCGATTTCTCTGATGTTAAAAAGTGCAAGTTGAAGCCCACCTACGACTTCAAGCCCGCGAAGGAAGGAAAGTAAGATGGCAGCATCCGACATGATGTCCGCCCTGATGGAGCTTTGCCAGGAGAAGCACATCGACCAGCTCTACCTGATCGACCGCCTGGAGCAGTCGCTCGCCAAGAGCTATGCCGAGATCCTGCATCTTGAGTGGGGCGCCAAGGTGACCATCGACCGCACCACCGGCAAGATCTACGTCTACCGCTTGGAGCCGATCGACGATTCCATGGACGAGGAGGGCAACTTCACCGAGTTCGAGGAGATTGACGTCACCCCCAAGAACACGAGCCGCATCGCTGCCCAGCACGCCAAGGCCGAGATCAACGCCATCGTGCGCAACTCCGCCCGCGAGCAGATCTACGAGGAGTTCTCCGGCCGCATCGGTGACCTCATCAGCGGTACCGTGCTGCAGTCCACACCCGACTTCACGATTGTCAAGATCCGCGAGGGCGTCGAGGCCGAGCTGCCGCACTTCGACCAGCGCCGTTACGAGAACGAGCGCAACGAGCGTCCGATGGGCGAGCGCTACCTGCACAACCAGCACATCAAGGCCGTGATCATCGACGTTCGCGACCCCAACTCCAACCTGCAGCCGGTTCGTGGCGAGCACAGCCGTCCGCCGATTGTCATCTCCCGTACCCACCCCGAGCTCATGCGTCGTCTGTTTGAGCAGGAGGTGCCCGAGATCTATGAGGGCACCGTCCAGATCAAGTCGATCGCCCGCGAGCCCGGCCAGCGCTCCAAGGTCGCCGTCCACTCGCTCGACGACCGTCTGGATCCCGTGGGCGCCTGCGTCGGCCCCAAGGGCAGCCGTGTTCGCGCTGTCGTGGGCGAGCTCCGTGGCGAGCGCGTCGACGTCATCCTGTGGGATGCCGATCCTGCCGTCTACGTTGCCAACGCCCTTTCGCCCGCTAAGGTCACCCGCGTCCTCATCGACGAGGAGAAGGCCTACGCCGGCGTCATCGTGCCCGACGACCAGCTGTCCCTCGCCATCGGCAAGGAGGGCCAGAACGCCCGCCTCGCCGCGCGCCTGACCGGCTGGCACATCGACATCAAGTCCGAGACGCTTGCCGCCGACATCCTCAAGAACGTTCCCGTTCACGAGGAGCCCGCCGCCGACCTGATCGGTGACGAGGAGGACGAGGACGTCCGCCGCTGCGAGTACGTGTCCGAGGACGGTATCCAGTGCCGCAACCAGGCTCGTCCCGGCTCCCGTTTCTGCGGTGTCCACGACACCGACGCCTTCGATGATGCGGAGGACCTGATCTAGCGCGCGTTCGCGCCGGGCGGGTCCCGGCGCGTCTTCCACGCTCGTTCAGTCTCTAGGCACCCAAGGTGCCAGAAAGGGTAGGTGAAGTCATATGGCAAAAGTCCGTGTGTCCACCCTGGCCAAAGAGTTCGGCATGACCTCCAAGGAACTGATGGGTCATCTTGCCGAAATGAAGATTCCCGCTAAGTCCGCTTCCTCCGCCCTGGAGGACGCTTACGTCGCCATGGTCCGCAAGCAGCTCGCCTCGGTGATCGAGGCCCGCGCCAAGGAAGTCGAGGCCGCCAAGCAGGCCGAGGAGGAGGCAGCCGCCGCCGAGGAGGCAGCGCGCGCTGCCGAGGCCGAGCGTGAGCGCATCGCCGCCGAGAAGGCACGCGAGGAGGAGCGCCGCCAGTTCGCCGCCGCCCAGGCTGCCGAGGAGGCCGCCCGTGCCGAGGCCGAGGCCAAGAAGAAGGCTGAGCAGGAGCGCCTTGCCCGCGAGAAGGAGGAGGCTGCCCGCGAGGCCCAGCGCCGCGCCGTCCCCGCTTCCGACTCCGGTTCGCGCTTCCGCTCGCTGCTCGACCAGATCGCCGCACAGGAGACCGTGCTCAAGGAGAAGAAGGACGCCGAGGAGAAGGCCAAGGCCGAGCGCGCCTCTGAGCGCGGCAACCGTCGTAGCGGCAACAACGACCGTCGCGGTGGCCGTCGTAACGATCGCAACGCCTCCGACAACAACTCCGATCGCAATGCCTCCGAGAGCCGTCCGCACAGCCATCGCACCAACGCCAGCAACAACGTCGCTGCCGGCATGGACTTCCCCAACCCCGATAAGCAGGGTAAGGGCAAGAAGCGCAAGGGCGGTCACGGCAACGATGAGGACCACTACAGCCGCATGGCTCGTGAGGCCGAGGAGTACAGCCGCGAGAAGGTGCTCGAGGAGGCCCGCGCCGCCGTCGAGGAGGCCTCTCGCGAGTCCACCGGTCGCCGCAAGAAGCGCAAGGAGAAGCGCGAGCGCGAGGCTGCTAAGGCTCAGGAGGAGCGCAAGATTGAGGAGGCGCTGGCCCAGGGCGTGAAACCCGAGGAGCTCGACGCCATCAAGGTCTCCCAGGGAGTTACCGTCCAGGAGCTCGCCGAGGCGCTCGACGTTCCGGCCAACGACATCATCAAGCGCCTGTTCCTGCTGGGCACGCCGCTTACGATGACGCAGTCCATGTCCGACGACCTCGTCGAGCTCGTTGCCGACGACCTGGGCCGTCAGATCAAGATCATCACCCCCGAGGAGGAGAACACCTTCTCGTTCTACGACGATCCCGCCGACCTTAAGCCGCGCGCCCCGGTCGTCACCGTCATGGGTCACGTCGACCACGGCAAGACGTCGCTGCTCGACGCCATCCGTCACACCGGCGTTGCTGCCGGCGAGGCGGGCGGCATTACGCAGGCCATCGGCGCTTCGCAGGTCATGATCAACGACCGCAAGATCACCTTCATCGATACCCCGGGTCACGCTACCTTTACGGCCATGCGTGCCCGTGGCGCCAAGGTGACCGACATCGTCATCCTGATCGTTGCTGCCGACGACGGCGTCATGCCTCAGACCATCGAGTCGATCAACCACGCCAAGGCCGCCGGCGTACCCATCGTCGTCGCCGTCAACAAGATCGATAAGCCGGGCGCCAACCCCGACCGCGTGCGCCAGGAGCTCACCGAGTACGGCATCATCCCCGAGGAGTGGGGCGGACAGAACATGTTCGTCAACATCTCGGCCAAGCAGAAGATCGGTATCGACGACCTGCTCGAGACCGTGCTGCTCCAGGCCGACGTTCTCGAACTCAAGGCCAACCCCGACACCTTTGCCTCCGGTAACGTCCTCGAGGCCAAGCTCGACAAGGGCCGCGGCTCGGTTGCCACGGTGCTCGTGACCCGCGGTACCCTGCACGTGGGCGATACGCTGGTCGCCGGTCTTACCTACGGCCGCGTCCGCGCCATGCTCGATCCCAAGGGCAACGCCGTCACCGAGGCCGGCCCCTCCGACGCCGTCGAGATCCTGGGCCTGCAGTCCGTGCCCAACGCCGGCGACGAGTTCCGTGTGTTCGAGGACGAGCGCGAGGCTCGCGCCCTGGCCGATGAGCGTTCGCTCAAGGCCCGTATCGAGGAGCAGAGCCGCGTGAAGCACGTCACGCTCGAGAACCTCTTCGAGACCATCGCCGACGCCGAGGTCAAGGAGCTCAACCTGATCATCAAGGCCGACGTCCAGGGCTCCATCGAGGCCCTTCAGGACTCTCTTGACAAGATGGATCAGTCTGAGGTGCGCATCAACACGATCCACTCCGCCGTTGGTGCCATCAACGAGACCGACGTCGTCCTGGCCGACGCCTCCAACGCCATCATCATCGGCTTTGGCGTCCGTCCCGACGGCAAGGCCCGCTCCGCTGCCGAGCGCGAGGGCGTCGAGATCCGTTGCTACGACGTCATCTACAAGTGCCTCGAGGACCTCGACGCTGCCCGCATCGGTATGCTCAAGCCCACCGAGGTCGAGGTCTCCACGGGTACTGCGACCGTTCTGGACACCTTCAAGGTGCCCAAGGTCGGTATCGCCGCCGGTGTCCGCGTCGAAGAGGGCGAGATCGCCGCGACCGATTCCGTACGCCTGGTGCGCGACGGCATCGTGGTCTTCAACGGCAAGATCGCCTCGATGCGCCACTACAAGGACGAGGCCAAGAGCCTCAAGAGCGGCTCCGAGGGCGGTATTGGCCTGGAGAACTTCCAGGACATCAAGCCTGGCGACACCATTGAGGGCTACCGCATCGACCAGGTTGCCCGTACCGAGTAGGGGGTAGCGCTATGAAGCAAACGCAGGCAACCCGCCGTTTGGGCGAGCAGCTTCGCGAGAAGCTCGGTTATATCCTGCTCTTTGAGGTTTCCGATCCGCGTCTCGACCTGGTCACTCTGACCGCGGTCGAGGTCGCGGTGGACCGTTCGTTCGCGCGCGTGTACGTGTCGTGCGACGCGAGCCGCTACGATGAGGTCATGGAGGCGCTCGCCAGCGCCAAGGGCCGCATTCGTAGCCTGTTGGCCCGCTCGCTCGATTGGCGCGTCACGCCCGAGCTCGATTTTCGCATCGATCGCTCGACCGATGAGGCCGAGCGCATCACGCGTGCGCTGGAAAACGTTCCCGCCACGCTTGCGATCGAAAAGGACGAGGACGGCTATCCCATAGCGGATGCCGCCCAGGAGGCAGCTTTAGATGAGTAATTCCGCCGACCTCGCATCGTGCGAGTCTGCAGATATTCAGCGACGCATCCTCGAGCTCATCGAGGATGCGTCCTCCATTGCGATTTCGGGACATACGTCTCCCGATGGTGACGCCCTGGGCTCCGTGCTGGGTCTGGGCTTATCGCTTATGAAGTTTTTCCCCAACAAGGACATTGCCCTGCTGCTGGCAGACGATGACCCGGTTCCGCGCATCTACCGCTTTATGGAGGGTGCCGACCGTCTGGTGCCGGCATCTGCGTATACCGGCAATCCGGACCTGTTCATCTCGGTGGACGTGCCGGTCGTCGAGCGTCTGAACAACTCAGCCGAGGTGCTCCGCCGCTCGTCGCATGTGGTGTGCTTCGATCACCATCCGGCGCGCGAGGAATTTGCCGAGCTGAGCCTGAGGTGCGTCGGCGCCGCAGCCTGCGCCATGATCATCGACCGCTTTTTGGACAATTGCGGCATTGTCGCACGTGATGGCGTTGCGACCTGCCTGCTGTGTGGCTTGGTGACCGACACCGGTCGTTTCCAGTACCAGAACGCCGATGCTGCCGCGTTCCATGCTGCTTCGCGCCTGGTGGCGCATGGCGCCAATCCGGCTCGTGTCGCACTCGAGGTCTATCAGAGCATGCGCGTCGAGTTTTTGCACCTCAAGTCCATTGTCATGGGCCGTATCAAGACGGTCGCGCACGGGCGCGTGGCGTATAGCTATGCCTTCCAGAGCGACCTTGAGGCCTGCGGCGTCACCTCGGATGAATGTGACGGTCTGGTCGATGTGGTGCGTTCGGTGATGGGCGTCGAGGTCTGCCTGTTCTTAAAGGGCATCGACGGCGATACCAAGGTGCGCGGCAACCTGCGCTCCAAGGGTGACCTCGATGTGTCCGAGATCGCTGCCAACTTTGGCGGTGGCGGGCATCATGCCGCCGCCGGCTTTTCCAACAACGGAACGATTCGCGAGACGCTCGCCGTGGCACTTCCCATGCTGGCCGAGCTGGTGGGGGAGGATCCCGCTTCGGTGACCGTCGAGCTCTAACATTTTGGATGGTACATGGCTCGTCGTACGCCTTCTCAATTGAATATGCTGCTCGCCGTCGATAAGCCGGTGGGCTGCACGTCCCACGACGTGGTTTCGCAATGCCGACGCGCCCTCCATGAGCGGCGCGTCGGTCATGCCGGAACGCTCGACCCCATGGCATCGGGCGTCATGGTGGTGGGCGTGGGTCAGGCCACACGTCTGCTGGGCATGCTTACGCTTGATACCAAAAGCTACGTTGCCGATATCTCGTTTGGCGTCGAGACCAATACCGATGATGCGGAGGGCGAGGCGGTCCGCACGGTGGCTGTTGCCGACGAGCTCCGCGATCCTGCCTATGCGCGTGAGCGCTTGGTCGCCATGCTGGGTCCGCAGATGCAGGTGCCGCCGGCGTTTTCTGCTATCTCGGTCAATGGCGTTCGCGCCTACAAGTCTGCTCGCGAGGGCAATGCGGTGGACCTACCTCCGCGCCCCGTCGAGGTCTATGCCGCCGACCTGATCGCCGTGGGCGGCGAAGGTGATACGTGTGTGTGGACCGTGGCGTTCTCGGTGAGCAAGGGCACCTATATCCGTGCGCTCGCTCGCGACCTGGGCCGCGCTTGCGATAGCGCCGCGCATATTTCCGCGCTGCGCCGCACGGCCTCCGGTGTTGTTTCCATTGGCGCTTGTCATGCGGTCGAGGAGCTTTCTCCCGAGTCCGCGGCTGGCTTTGCCCTGGATCCCATTGCGGCCCTGGGCGCCACACGTGTTGACTTGCCGGGCAATCTTGCCGACGACCTTCTCTGCGGCCGACGCATTCCCGTTGAGCGTGCGCTTGCCGATTTCGATGCCTCGAAGGCGCCGTTTGCGCTGGTGCTCGATGGGGGACTCAAGGCGCTCGCCCGCATTGAGGGTGGCCGCTTTGTCATGGAGCACGTGTTTCCGCAGGCAATCGGCGGTGTTCGATGATGTTGTCCGCTCGCGAGCTCGCGCGTATCTTTTTCGCGGGCGAGTCGGACGAGGCTCGCATCGTTACTGCCGATGTGTTTGATAAGTGTGAGCACCTGGGTGCCGCATCGATTGCCATCGGCGTGTTCGATGGCGTGCACCGTGGACACCAGGAGCTCATTGCGGCGCTTGTCCGTGATGCCCGTGCCCATGGCTGCAAGGCGGTCGTAGTTACCTTCGATCCCGACCCGGACGTCGTGGTGAGCCCTTCGCCCGCTCAAAAATTGATGACGACGGCCGACCGTCTGCATGCCCTGGCTCAAACTGGGGTCGATGCGGTGGTGGCCGTTCCCTTTACGCCTGAGGTTGCGGCGCTTGACCATGTTGCTTTTCTCTCGCTGGTGTCGCGTCTGGTCGACATTCGATCGATTCGCGTTGGCAGCGACTTTAGGCTGGGTCGTGGCGGTGCTTCTGGTGTTGACGAGATGCGCGCCTGGGGTGCCGAGCGCGGCGTTGACGTATGCGGGCACGACTTGCTTTGCGAGGGCGGTGAGGCCATTTGCGCCACCCGCATTCGTCATGAGCTGGGACAGGGCCATGTGGAGCTTGCTGCTGAGTTACTCGGCCGTCCGTATATGGTGCGTGGCGGTGTTATTCGCGGCCGTCACGAGGGCTCTGGCATGGGCTTTCCCACGGCAAACCTGCAGGTTCCCGACGGTATTCAGGTGCCTGCCGATGGCGTGTATGAGGGTCTGGTGCTGGTCGATGACACCGCGTGGCCCGCTGCCGTGAACGTCGGACTGCCGCCGACGTATGCCGACGATGTCGCTTCGGCGCATCTCGAGGCTAATTTAATTGGTTATACGGGCGACCTGTACGGCTCTTCTGTTTCGCTGGCGTTTACGCGTTGGCTGCGTCCGTCGCGCGTGTTCGATTCGCTGGATGAGTTGATCGCGACCGTCGAGGGTAATATCGAGGATATTCGTCACAACTTGGGCGATCAGGGGGTGAGCATCCGTGATTAGCGATGAGGAAAAAGACCAGGTACGCGCTGCGTCTGACCTGGTTGCCATCGTGCAGGAAACGGTCGAGCTCAAGCCTCGCGGCCATGAGTTTTGGGGATGCTGCCCCTTCCATGGCGAGAAGACGCCGTCCTTCCACATTATCCCCGCCACGCAGGTGTGGCATTGCTTTGGTTGCGGCGAGGGTGGCGACGTTTTCACGTATATCATGAAGCGCGAGAACCTGAGCTTTCCCGAGTCAATCCGTTATTTGGCCGATCGCGCGGGTATTGAGCTGCATGACACCGGAGATCGCCGCGAGCGCGGCACCAAGCGTGCCCGCATCTACGATTTGTGCGCCGAGACCGCCCAGTTCTACCACACCATGCTTATGCGCGGTAAGGACGGCCGTCCGCGCGAGTACTTTGCCAGCCGCGGCATGGGTGGCGACGTCTGCCGCCGCTACTGCCTGGGCTTTGCACCGGGCCGTAACGCGCTGGTGTCGCACCTGTCCCAGGCGGGTTTTACCCCGCAGGAGATGATCGATGCGAACGTTGCCGTGAGCCGCGGGCGCGGGCAGCTTGCCGACCGCTTTTACGACCGCGTGATGTTTCCCATCTTTGACGAGCAGGGTCACAATATTGCCTTTGGCGGTCGTATTATGGGCGACGGCCAGCCTAAGTACCTCAATACCGCCGAGACGAGCGTGTTTCATAAAAAACGAAACCTCTACGGTTTTAATTGGGCCAAGGAGTTTATCGTCGCGCAGGATACTGCCATCGTGGTGGAGGGCTATACCGACTGCATCGCCTGTTGGGAGGCGGGGATTAAAAACGTTGTCGCTACGCTGGGCACCGCGCTCACGGAGCATCACGTCAAGACGCTCACTCGTTTTGCCAAGCGCATCGTGTATATGTTTGACGGCGATGCCGCCGGTCAAAAGGCTGCTCGCCGTGCGATTCAGTTTATCGAGCAGGATTCTATGGACCTGCGCTGCGTGGTGCTGCCCGACGGTAACGATCCCATGGAGTTCATCACGGCGCATGGTGGTGAGGCACTGCAGGCGCGCATCGACGCTGCCGAGCCGCTCATGGACTTCGTGTACCGTTCGCTGCAGGAGTCGAGCGATATCACCACGCCGGGCGGTCGCGCCAAGGCGCTGGAGGACGCTCTCACGCTCATCTATCCGCTGCGCGATAGCTATATGATCGATACGTACTTTATCCAGATTGCCGATCTGCTGGGTTTGGATCTGGAGACGGTGCGCGCGAGCTCGGGTCGTGTGTTTCGCGATGTCGCCAAGCGCGAGGATGCGGAACGACGTCGTGAGCAGAACTATGAGCGCCAGCGGGCACAGACTGAGCGGTCCGGTAGCGCGGGCGGTCGGGCGTCGGGTTCTCGCGATGCCGGTCGCGGTGCTTGGGCATCGGGCGCGACGCCGCCGGTGTCCGCGCCGGTCGAAGAAGAGCCGTACGACTACGTCCCGCTCGATGCCTACGGCGCCGCGCCCGTGGAGGTCGTCGACGACCTGCCGCCGATCGATGTGCCTGATGGTATGGGCGCTGTGCCTGTGGCTGACGGTTCGGGCGCACCGGCTGCGGCGGCGCCGATGGTTCTTACCGATCTTGAACGCAAGTCCTTGGCAGGGGAGCGCGAGCTGTTGACGCTGCTCACGAGCTACCCCGACCTGTTCCGCACGTATGCCGACCGCATCTGCTCCATCGAGTGGGTTGACCCGCGTCACGAGTCCATTGCATGGGCCGTTCTGGCAACGCCGCCGGGAACCGATCCTGCAGCCTGCATGGATGCGGCGCGCTCAGTGTGTCCCGATGCGGCAACGCTTGTGAGTGCCGGGCGCATCTCCGCGACGAGCAAGCACCCCACCGAGACGAACATCGTGTTTATGCTTGATACGCTTGAGCTCTACACCATCAAGCGTCGCATGCGTGCCGCACAGGCCAAGCTGCGCCAGGACCGTTCACTCGATGATGAGGCCCGTCGCGCGCTAACCATGCAGGCCGCGCAGGATTCGCAGCGTCAGCGCGAACTGCAAAAGTCAATCGGCGGCGTGGCGGACCCGTTCCGTTTGATTGGCCTGGAGGCCGCAGGCACCGAACAAGCCTAGATGTTGTGGTCAACCAGCGTATTCTCGCCTATATCCAGCCCTCTTTTTGGGTATAGACGTCAATGTGTGTGCTAAAGTATTGAGTCCTGTGGACTATGAAGGGAGAATCTGTGCCAAAAAAGACTGAGAGCACGGGTACTGGGCTGGAATCCTACGTTGCAAAGCTCATGGGCAACGGCTCAAACAGGACTTCGGTAACCGAGGACGAGATTCAGGTCGCCCTGAAGGATATCGATGTTTCTGACGAGCAGCTCACCGCGGTGTATTCCGCGCTGCGCAACAGCGGCATCCAGATTATCTCCGCGAGCGGTAACGACGACGCCCCCATGGACGTCGACGATGACGATAACGATACCGATACCGACGATTTCGATGACGACGACGAGCACGATTCCGGCTCGCTCGACGATCACGAGCTCAAGATGGCCCGTCAGGCCGACGCCGAGATGGGTTCTTCCAAGAGCAAGAAGAAGCGCACCGTGCGCACGTCCCGTTCACGCTCCCGCGTGCGTGGCATCGATGCCTCCACGGTGATGCTGACCGGCGACCCGGTCCGTATGTACCTCAAGGAGATCGGCAAGGTCGACCTGCTGACCGCCTCCGAAGAGGTCGATCTGGCTATGAAGATCGAGGCCGGTCTTGAGGCCACCGAGAAGCTCGAGGCTGCCGATGCTGGTGAGCTCGAACTCACGCGTGCCGAGATGCGTCGTCTTACGCGCATTGAGAACGTGGGCCTCGAAGCCAAGCAGGCGCTCATCAGCGCAAACCTGCGTCTGGTCGTCTCCATCGCTAAGCGCTATGTCGGACGCGGCATGCTGTTCCTGGACCTGATCCAGGAGGGCAACCTCGGTCTGATCCGCGCCGTCGAGAAGTTCGACTACCAGAAGGGCTTTAAGTTCTCCACGTACGCCACGTGGTGGATCCGTCAGGCCATCACGCGCGCTATCGCCGACCAGGCCCGTACCATCCGTATTCCCGTGCACATGGTCGAGACCATCAACAAACTCGTCCGCGTGCAGCGCCAGCTTCTTCAGGACCTTGGTCGCGACCCGACCCCCGAGGAGATCGGTGCCGAAATGGACATGAGCGCCGACCGCGTCCGCGAGATCCAGAAGATCTCGCAGGAGCCCGTGTCGCTCGAGACCCCCATCGGCGAGGAAGAGGATTCCCAGCTGGGCGACTTCATCGAGGACTCCCAGGCCATCGTTCCGCCCGATGCGGCCAGCTTCTCCATGCTGCAGGAGCAGCTCACCCAGGTGCTCGACTCGCTTGCCGATCGTGAGCGCAAGGTTATCGAGCTGCGCTTTGGCCTTGTCGACGGACATCCCCGTACGCTCGAGGAAGTCGGCCGCGAGTTTGGCGTCACGCGCGAGCGCATCCGCCAGATCGAGTCCAAGACCCTGGCCAAGCTCCGCCACCCGAGCCGTTCGAGCAAGCTGAAGGATTACATCGAGTCTTAATCTCGCAAGCAAGAAGCGCCCTCAAGCACATCCGCTTGGGGGCGCTTTCATGTAGTCGTTGGGTGTTCCTATAGTTTTGTCAACCGTCGGGGCTACTCCCGGTAGGGCACCCGGTCGCGCATCACGGCGTATATCGCCCTGAGCCGCTTCCTCGCGACGGCCTTGAGCGCCCGCCCGT
>NZ_JBBNLM010000025.1:0-28258 GCF_040092475.1 Collinsella sp. CLA-ER-H10 | reverse complement strand
CCGGAATTCCGTTTTAAAGCGGGATGCGCTTTCCGAATGGCGTTCCGAGCGGAAACCGTGTCCCGGAATACAGCCTCAGAGTGGGACACCGTTTCCGGCTGAGACCACCTGCCTGGACATCGATCTAGCTTCGTGGTGGTTTGAGCTGGCAACAGCGTTTCCCCAGATAAAACCTGCCAAAATAAACCTATCCCTCTTTGGTAGGTTTGGGATGCTACAATCTGGCTTGTACTTGAAACGCATCAAAGGGGCCGCTATGGCAAAGGTAAAAATCAGCGACGTCGCGCGCGAGGCCGGGGTTTCGCTGGGCACGGTTTCCAACGCGCTCAACCATCCCGAAAAGTTGCGCCCCGAGACCCTCAAGCTCATCAACGAGACCATCAGTCGCCTTGGCTACCTGCCCAACCAAAGCGCCCGTCAGCTCGCGGGCGGCGCCACCAAGTCCTTTGGCCTGGTGCTCCCCCGTCTCGATCACGGCTTTTCGCTCCAAATCGCCAGCGGCGCCCACAACGAGGCCCGCAAGCACGGCTACGACTTGCTCATCGCCAACGCCGATAACGACGATATTCTCGAGGACCATTACCTGCGCTACTTTATGGGCACCCAGATGTCCGGCGTCATGGTTCAGCCCATGGCATCCCCCGACTGGCACCCCGCCATGACCAAGATGCCCGTGCCGATCGTCCATCTGGACATCCATTGCTCCGAGCCCGGCTACTACGTAGCGGCCGACAATGAGGCCCAGGGTCGCATCATTGCCGAACTTGCCATCGCCCGCGGCGCGCACCATATTGTCGTCGTCGGCCGAGCAGCATTTATGCAACTCACCCTGCGCGTCCTTGGCATTCATAAGGCGCTCGCCCTGCACCCCGATATCAAGATCGAAGTCATCGACGCCGGCGAATGGAATACCGCTGCCGACGGCTACGGCATCGGTGCCCAAATCGCCGAGCGCCCCGCGGACGAACGTCCCGATTTTGTCGTCGGCCTGACCGATGTGTTGGCCTCGGGTGTCGTTTCGGCACTGGTCGACAAGGGCATCTCTGTCCCCGGGCAAGTACGCGTGGCCGGATGCGACGGCAACCCGCTCGCTTGGAGCGGATCGGTCCCGCTCACTACGGTAGCGCCCCCGGGCTACGAGATTGGCCGCAAGGGTGTCCAACTGCTGATGGAGCAAATCGAGAACAAGGCCCCGGCAAAGATCAAGCATATCCGTGTCGGCTCCGCAGTGCGTACCGTCACCGCAGTCGCCGCCGAGGATATCAACCGCCAAGAACTGGTACGTCCGTTCCTACTGGAACGCGCCAGCACCCAGGCAAGCAGCCAGACCGACGCCACGGCCATCAACCTCGGTGCGTATCTATAGCACGCCCGCAAGTATGCTAAGTCGCCGCTCAAGCAAAAGGGGCCCGACCATTGCCGGACCCCTTTTGCTTGAGCGCAAACGTGGGCAATTGCTCGTTTCAACGCCGCAATTGTCTAGCGCACGGCCTTGACCGCCGCCGCCAGGTCGAACAACGTATCGAGCACGGCCTCGCAGCCATCCACCACGTCCTGCGGCAGCGGCACAATATCGGGGACGGCAAAGACGTGGCAGCCGGCCGTGATGCCCGAGACGCAACCATTGCGCGAATCCTCGACCACGGCGCACTCCTCGGGGGCAAAGCCCGCACGCTCGCAGGCGAGCAGATACATCTCGGGGTCGGGCTTGCCGTGCACGACGTCCTCGCCACACGTTACCGTTTCAAACTTGTCAAAAAGACCGACCATCTTAAGGTTGCGCTCGGCCGTAACGAGGCGCGACGACGTCGCTAGGCCCACGTGATAGCCCGCAGCTAGCAACTCGTCTAGGCACTCGGCGGCGCCGGCCTTAAGTTCCAGTTCGGTCTTGACCATCTCGTCGCGAATCTCCTTGTGGCGACGATAGATCGCCTCGGTGGTTTCGTGGCTGCCATAATGCTTATCGAGGATGTCCATAACATCGGGCAGCGTGCGGCCGATAAACTGATGGATCAGCGCTTCATCAATCGCGAGCCCCAGCTCAGCGGCGCCTGCCTTCCAGGCCTTAATCCCCAAACGCTCGGTATCGACCAGCGTTCCATCCATGTCAAAAATAACAGCCTTGATCATATCGGTCCCCCATCGACTCTCGCTGTCGCGTTGCTGCAACTCTACCGCATTTGGCAACTTGTATATAACGTATATACCATATTGCACTTTCGTTACACAGATAGAAGTCTTATGGCAAGTAACGCATTAGGATTATAGTTTTCGATCGAGTACTCAACGATAAGGAATGTTTCATGATTTTAGACACCACGGCACCCGCAGAGGAGCTTCAAGACAAGCTATCGGCGCTCGAGCAGCTGCTTTTGGCATACGGGCGCGTGGCTATCGGGTTTTCCGGCGGCGTTGACAGCAGCTTTTTGGCCGCCGTATGCGCCCGCGTCATGCCTACCAATACTCTTCTCGTCCATCTCACCACGCCGCTCATCGGCACGCCCGAGCAGGCTTCGTTTGAGCAGTCCGTTGATGGGCAGGCCAATGAGGGGCCGCATTTTAAGCTCCCCGTGCTCAATCTTTCGGTGGATCAGCTGCAGCTCCCCCAAGTGGCCTGCAACGATGCTAATCGCTGCTACCACTGCAAGCACGCCGGCTTTACCGCCATCGTCAACCACGCCAAGTCGCTCGGCTTTCCCACCGTCATCGATGGCAGCAATGCAAGCGATCGCGGTGACTACCGCCCCGGCATGCGTGCGGCAGAAGAGCTCGGCGTACGCTCACCCCTTATGGAGGTCGGCTTTACCAAGGACGAAGAGCGCGAGCTGCTGCGCGCATGGGGCTATCCCGTTTGGAACCTGCCGGCGGGAGCATGTCTTGCCACCCGCGTCCCCACGGGCGAGGAGCTTACGCGCGAGAAGGTCGATTTAATCCGCGCCTGCGAGGATTACCTGCACGATCTTGATCTGGCACAGGTACGCGCGCGCTTGATCGGCGGCTGCATGCATATCGAGGCCGCACCCGCAGATGTCGCCAAGATTGCTGCCCTCGGTGGCAACGCCGTCGATGCCGAGGGCAAAACCCCGCTGCCCGCCGTTATCGAGTCCGCGCTGCGCGAGCTGGGCTGCGACCATATCTCCCCCGAGGTCACCCCCTACATTCACGGCAACATGAACCTTTAGATTACGCCGTTTTACAAACGGCGTAACTGCTCGGCGCTGCGCGGGCTCCGGGCACGGCAATCTGACGTTCAACTTCACGGGCGCGACCAAAAGGTCAGCGCCCGCTTGTTTCACGTCACCTTACCGCACCCGGAGCCCGCTCGCTCACATATGCTCAACCTGGACTGCGTTAACTGACCTGTCAATAAGGGACAGGTTTGTTTTGGCAGGTTTTATCTTGGGAAAATATCGCGAGGCAGTCGCCCCTCTAGCACCCATCAAACTTCGAGAGACGATAGAGGGGCAATTCGGCTGCATCTACTTCTTCCGATAGCGGCGGTTGCGGCTCGTCGATGAACCCATTACTTCGATGAGCCCTTTATCCGTCATTTTTGGCAGATGGTAGCTGACGGACGAATTTTGGCATTCCGTCTCTCTAAAACAAGGCGCTTATCTCTCTAACTTTAGAGAGATAAGCGCCTTGTTTTAGAGAGGCATTAAGAGAGATGTATCGAATTCGCTGCTAGATTGCCTAATGCTATCTCTCTAACCAACCTTCTCTTTAGAGAGACATTTAGAGAGATGAGCGCGACCTCTCTAATCAAGGGCTCCACTCTTTAAGGTGCACACTTCCTAACCGTGCCCTAAGTTGCGGTGAAATAACTCACGATTAGCCTGCCAAAAAGGGATAGGTTTATTTTGGCAGGTTTTATCTGGGGAAACGCAAACAGGGCCGCGACACCTATATGGCGTCGCGGCCCTTTTCCTTGGAGAAGGATCGATTGATTGAACGGGATGACCGTCCTAGTCTTCGAGTCCGCTATTGATGAGCTCCGCAATCTCAACGGGATCGGTGCTCGCGCGCACCTTGTCGCGGAAGCCGGCGTCCATCAGCATTACGGCAGCCTTGGAGAGCAGGCGCAGATGCGTGGTTCCAGCCTCGCCGGCAGGCACGTACAGCGCGAGCGCAACATCGACGGGCACCCCATCGAAGCTCGGCCATTCAACGGGCTCGGTCAGTTTAAGCACGGCTACGCCCGGCGTGTGGATCGCGTCGCTTTTGGCATGCGGAACGGCAAAACCGGCGACAAGGCCGGTCTCGGCCTCGTTCTCGCGAGCAATGAAGGCGGCCTCTACGGCAGATGCGTCATCGGCAAAGCCGAGCTCGATGGCCTGCTCGGACAAATAATGTAGGGCGTCCTCGCGCGAGGCGGCGGTATACCCGATTGTCACTTGGTTGGCAGATACAAATCCCATGGAAACCTTCCTTACAACACGGACCTGACCGCAGCTTCGATGCCGTCGGCGTCCAAACCGTACTTGTGCAGCAAATCGACCGCAGGGCCGGACTCGCCATACACATCGCGCACGCCGACGCGACGCATCGGCGCCGGATGCTGCTCCGCGAGCACCGAGGCCACGGCCTCGCCAAGACCACCGATAATCGAATGCTCCTCGGCAGTGACCACACGACCGGTCCTCTTGGCGCTGGCAACCACCAGGCGCTCATCAAGCGGCTTGATCGTGTGCATATTGATGACCTCGGCATCGATACCATCGGCAGCGAGCGCCTCGGCAGCCTCAAGCGCCTCGGCGACCATAAGGCCACAAGCGATGATGGTCACATCGGACCCCTCGCGCACGACCACGCCGCGACCAATCTTGAACTCATAGTCCTCGTGATCGTTAATGACCGGCGTTGCCAGGCGTCCGAAGCGCATGTAGACCGGTCCCTCAAACTCATAGGCGGCGCGCACGCAAGCGCGAGCCTCGATGTCATCGGCGGGAACGATTACCGTCATACCCGGGATCGTGCGCATGAGCGCGATGTCCTCGCAGCACTGATGCGTGGCGCCGTCTTCACCGACCGAGATACCCGCATGCGTGGCACCGATTTTGACGTTGAGGTGCGGATAGCCAATGGAATTACGCACTTGTTCGTACGCGCGGCCGGCGGCGAACATGGCAAAGGTGCTCGCAAAGGCGACGTGGCCCGTGGTCGCAATGCCGGCGGCGAGCCCCATCAAGTTGCTCTCGGCAATGCCGGCATCGTAGAAGCGCTCAGGGTGCGCAGCCTTAAACTTACCCGTCTGCGTAGCGGCAGCCAGGTCGGCATCGAGCACTACAAAGTCATCGTGCTCATTGCCCAGCTCGACGAGCGCCTCGCCGTAGCTTACGCGCGTGGCGACTTTTTTGACCTCTGCCATTAGAGCTCCTCTCCTGCTGCCGCAAGCTCGGCCATGGCCTGCTCAAACTGTTCATCGTTGGGCGCCTTGCCATGCCAGCCAACCTGGTTCTCCATAAAGGAGACGCCTTTGCCCTTCACCGTCTCGGCGATGATAGCGACGGGCACGCCGGTCACCTCACGAGCCTCGGCGAAAGCCGCCTCAATCTGTGTCATGTCGTTGCCATCGGCTAGCTCGATCACATGCCACTTAAAGGCGCGGAACTTGTCAGCGAGCGGCATGGCCGAGTTGACCTCATCGATCGTGCCGTCAATCTGCAAGCCGTTGTGGTCGACGACGGCAACAAGATTGTCGAGCGCATGGTTGCCGGCAAACATGGCCGCCTCCCACACCTGGCCCTCCTCGCACTCGCCGTCGCCCAGCAACGTGTAGACGCGGTAGCTGTCACCCCAGTGCTTTGCGGCGAGTGCCATTCCAACCGCGGCGGAGATACCCTGACCGAGCGATCCGGTGGACATATCGATGCCCGGGGTGTCGTTCATGTTGGGATGGCCCTGCAGTCGGCTGCCAATATGGCGGAGCGTCTCGAGCTCTTCGACGGGAAAATAGCCGCGATTTGCCAACACCGAATACAGGCCCGGCGCCGCGTGACCCTTGGAGAGCACAAAGCGATCGCGATCGGCCTTGTGAGGGTCAGCAGGATCGATATTCATTTCCTCAAAGTACAGATACGTCATGATGTCGGCAGCACCGAGCGATCCACCCGGATGTCCCGACTTGGCCGCGTGAACCGCAGTCACGACACCCTTCCTGACCTCATTGGCGACCTTCGCCAGCTCCTGGTTGGTCATACGAATTCCTCTCTTGAGAACAACCCCGGCACCGGATGACGCGATGCCGGGGCAATCCACTCGTTAAGCCTGAGCGACGACCTTCTGCCAATCAGCCTCAAAAGAGGCAAGGCCCTGGTCGGTCAGCGGGTGATGCAAGCATTTCTTAAGAGCGGCCATGGGGACGGTCGCAATGTCGGCACCAAGCAGCGCCGCCTGGGTCACATGGTTGGGCGTGCGGACCGAAGCGGTGATGATCTCAACGGTGTCGTCGACGTTCTTGCCGGTCCAGTCATAGTTCTTGATGCAAGTCACAACATTGTCGAGCTGCGAGATACCGTCCTCGGCGATGTCATCGAAGCGCCCCACAAACGGGCTGATGTAGCGAGCGCCGGCGTTGGCGGCCATCAAGGCCTGGGTCGGCGAGAAAACAAGCGTCATGTTGACGCGCACACCTGCGTCGGCCAGGGCGCGGCAGGCGGCAAGGCCGGCCTCGCACACGGGAAGCTTAACCACGATGTTGGGAGCGAGGGCGGCAAGACGCTTGCCCTCCTCGATCATGCCCTCGGCAGTAGTCGCGGTAGACTCGGCGGACACGGGCAGACCCTCGCAGAGCTCGGCAATCTTGAGCATATGGGGCTCAAAGTCGGCAAGCTTGCCGCCGGTCTTGGCGTACAGGGACGGGTTGGTGGTAACACCGGCCAGGCAGCCCCAGCTCTTGGCCTCGGCAATCTCGTCCAGATTGGCGGTATCGATAAAGAACTTCATGGTGAACCCCTTCAAAGGAAGCTAAAACTCAAAAGAATGGGACAAAGGGACCGCCCCTTTGTCCCATGTGCCGGGCCTGCAGCTGGGACATGCCCCAGGCCCGGCGTCGCGTAGGAAAAGCTACTTACTCGGCAAGAGCGGCCTCGATGCGGGTCGTGACGCCCTTGAGGTTAAGACCGACGACGTACTGCTTGATCGGGCGCTTGATGTGCTCGATCACAAAGCGCTTGCCGTCGATGTCCTGGGCAGCGAGGTTGCGATAGAGCTTCTCGACCTGCTCCTTGACCTCGGGATCGTTGAACGCATAGTGGCCGGAGACATCCAGGATCTTCAGGCTGAGCTCATCGTCGGCAAGGATGTCATCGACCTGCAGGTTGACGTCGTCGCCAGTCATCCACTTGCGCCAGCGCTCGGTCTTGATAGCCTTGACCAGCAGCGTGTGATACAGGTCGGAGGGGTCATCGCACAGACCGTTGTCGACCAGGATCTGCTCGGTGGCGCAGAGCTTGAGGTAGGCGCGGGTCTCCTCGGTGCCATACTGCGGAGCGACGTTGGAGGCGGTCACGTGTGCCGGGATGTGCTCGAGCAGCGTCGCGTCGTCCAGATAGTCGGCGTTGTGCTCCTTCAGGCCCACGCCATAGCGCTTGGCCATATCGGCAAGCTCGCGGGCGTTCTTGAAGTTGTAGTGACCGACCTGCTCCGTCCAGCGGGTAAGGGTGCCGGTCTGGCCGACGATAAAGGTGGGCATGGGGCAGCCGCGCTTCTCGAGCTCGGGCTGCAGCTGAGAAATGAACTCCTCGTACTTATCGGTAGAGGTCAAGCCGCCATTGGTCTCCTCGGTACCGACCTCATAGGCGACCTCGGGCAGGTTATGCTCGCGACGGTACTGCTCAAGGTAGTCGATAAGATCGATCGTGCGGCGAAGCACCACGTCGAGCGGAATAACCTTGCCGATCTGATAGGGATCCTTGGTGGGGTCGACCATCAGCAGGTCAAAGCCTGCCTCCATGTCGGCGACGAAGGACTTGCGGGCGAGCTCCATGGCCTCGTCCTCGGGCAGGTGGGCGTTACGCTCCTCGTCGCGCTGCCACGGACCGCCGTGATCTCGGCACAGGTAGTACGGACCGGTGTAACCCACCTCGTCGGCGACCTTCTTGATGTCGGCGGCAAAGCGCGTCTGGTCCCAACCGTTGACGTAGCCGGCGCCCATCTCGTCCATATCGACCTGGTTGCGGCTGGCGATAAACATGGGCGGGAAATCCTCGTCCTTGGCAAGCTCGAACACGGCCTGAATCAGGTTGGGGCTCATGGGGCCAATGCCGACCATGGTTGCGTGATCGCCGCTATCCTGCAGTTTGAGCATGCCCTGAACGGCCTGGCGGATGGTGAGGTTGGACATTTTGTTCTCCTTCTCCAGAGGATTTTTGACAAAAGTTCCCTGGGACCCAGATGTGGGCCCTATCAGTACGGATGGATTTTGTTGTGTAGGGGCGGTTGTGCGGAGTCAAATCCATCCCTCCGCACAACCGGAGTCCTTAAAGGTTTACTTGGCCTGCTTGTCGAGCGTGGGCTTCATGGCAATCAGGATTGCAGCGGCGACCACGGCGCCAATCACGATGTCCAGGCAGAACAGCGCGACGTTGTTGGTGGCAAGGGCGACGATAAAGCCACCGTGCGGGACGTAGCAGTCGATACCCTGGAAGGCGGCGAGCGCCGCGCCCACGGCAGAGCCGATGCAGATGCCGGGCAGGGTGTGGCCAAGGTCCTTGACCGCGAAGGGGATAGCGCCCTCGGTAATGCCGATGCAGCCCATGAACAGTGCGGAGATACCCATCTGGCGATCGGCGTCATCGAACTTGTTCTTGGCGATGAGCGCAGCAAGGCCGCAGGCAATCGGGGGAATGGCGACGGCGACGCGGAACATGCCGTTGGGGCCATAGATGCCGGAGGCCATGATGGCCATGGTGAAGGTCGAGGCGGTCTTGTTGATGGGGCCACCCATATCGAAGGCGGTCATAACGCCAATGACCAGACCCAGGACAACTGCGGAGCCGCCCTGCAGGCTACCGAGCACGCCGGTAAGCCAGTCCATCACAAAGCCAAGCGGCGTGGCCAGGATGTAGATATAGGCCATGCCCAGGACAAGCGAGGTCAGAATCGGGATGATCAGGATGGGCATGATGGTCTGGATGGTGTTGTTGACCTTCCAGGTCTTCATCCAGCGGACAAAGTAGCCGCAGATAACTGCCATGATCATGGCGCCCAAGAAGCCGGTCGAAACGCTGTTGCCGTTAGGGGTAACGACCGCATTGTTGACCAGGTAGCCCAGGACAAAACCGGGGGCGAGCGCGGGCTTGCCGGCCATCGAGTAGGAGATGTATGCCGCAAGCACCGGGATCATCATGGAGATGCCGGCCATGCCAATGGTGTTAAGACTCACCATCAGCGGGTTCGTAACCTCCATGCCGTTGGCGCCGGCGGTACCGGATGCCAGCGAGAAGGCGAGGAACACGCCGCCGATAACGACGATGGGGATAAAATAGGAAACGCCGGTATTGAATGCATTGAGCAGCGTCTTACCAGGATCGGCAAAGATAGACTGCTTGGACGCCGGTGTCGGGGCCTGCGGGGCAGCGGAGACGGCCTTCTTCTCTGCCTTGGCCTCGGCCTTGGGCGCGTCAACGGCGCCGCCCGTCGCCTTGATAATCTCAACGGCCTGGTCGATGATCTTCACCGGATCGGCGATTACATCCGAGGTGCCGACCTTCAGGAACTTTCCCTCGGCCATCTTCTGCTCAAAACGATCCTCGTTCTCGACGCCCACGTCGACGGACTCGAGCACCAGGTCGGCAGAATCCACGTCTTCCTGCGTCAGCTCGTTCTCGATACCCAGGCCACCCTGAGCCTCGACTTTGCACTCGATGCCACGGGCGGCGCATTCATCCTGAATCGCCTTCTGGGCCATATACGTGTGGGCGATACCCACGGTACAGGCGGCAACGCCTACGATCTTCATTGCTTCCCTCTTTTCATAGAGTTGCGTGCGCAAGACACCGTTTGCGGAGGCCTCCGGAGCATCCCCTGCCGTTTGGACTTGCTGTCTTTTCGACAAGACCAATATAGGTGCTCGTTTTTCTTAATGCCAGCTTATTTCGGTAAACGCGCAGGTCAGAGCGTTGGTTATGCAATTTAGTTATGCGTTTAACCAAAAATGAATCCTGCGATTTTACCCTCGATTTCAAAAGTCAAGAAGTATTTGATTTTCTCGGTAGACGGCAGATGCGCATGCCGGTCACAAATTTCAACCCCACCCGTATACCGCATTTGTTGCATACTCATATGAAAGGAAAAGGTCGCTCACCGAAGCGCATCCCACACCAAGACTCAAAGTCATCATGTTGGAAAATGCTCATCTGTCGGAAGGAGTCGCTGTGGCAAAACAGCGCGTTACGATCGCAGACGTCGCTCGAGAGGCGGGAACCTCGACGGCAAGCGTCTCGTATTACCTCAACGACAAACGAGAAAAGCTTAGCGAGAAGACGCAGGCAAAGATTGCGCGCGTCATCAAGGAGCTGGGATACGTCCCCAACGCCCAGGCGCAAACACTCACCGGCAAACAGACCCACGTCATCGCCATTATCATTTTGGATAACACCAACAAGTGGGCGGGCCTCGTCCTCAACGGCATGGAGCAGGTCATGCTCCCCGCGGGCTACCAGACGGTCGTTTGCACGAGCAACTTTAACCCCGAAACCGAGCTCATGTATGTCGACAAAATGCTCTCGCTGGGCGTCGATGGCTTTATCATCCAGCCCACGGCAAATTTCAAAGCCGTCCATGACCGCATCAAGCGCGCCGGTAAGCCCGTCGTCTTTTTCGATGCGGCCATCTATAGCCCAGGTACCAGCTGGATCAAAACCAACCTTTACGACGGTGTGTACAACGCCACGCAGGCACTCCTCGACGCCGGTTACGAAGATTTCTTTTCCATTGCCGCCAACATGACCGAAATGCGCACCCGCATGGAGCGTTTTCAGGGGTATGCCGAGGCGCTGGCAGCGAACGGACAGCTCTACAAAGCGATTCCCATCGACCACAACAAGCCGTCGGTCGGCGAGCTTACCGAGTACTTTAAATACAAGTTCAACCCCGCCAAGCGAACCCTTATCTTCGTGCAAAATCAGTGGGCACTTCCCCGTGTCTACAAGGCTCTCCAGCCCATGGCTCATCTACTTCCGCAGCAAATCGGTCTTTTGGGACTCAACTGCGAAGACTGGACCAACCTCACCACGCCGACCGTCTCCACGATCATCGAGCCCGTCGACCAGGAAGGCAGAGAGGCGGCCGAGATGCTCCTCGCGCTACTCGATGGCAGCAGCACGCCAGGTGAGCAGCGCATTCTCGAATGTAAACTCAATTGGCTCGGTTCCACCTCGATCTAGCCATACGTCAAATATGAGGCAATTGAATCCGTAGCGTTTGTCCCAAATCTTAAGTATTTGTTCGACAGAACGGCCCCTGCCGGCTCCTGCTAGACTGGTAGATTCCCAACCGTCCATCCAGGAGCCTCCATGTCGCGCAAGTCCGCCTACAAGCAAGCACTTTCCATCGGCACCGCCGTGGTGCTGGGGTTTGCGTTGTTCACAGGGTCGCTCGACGGGGCGCCCAGACTACTCTCGCCGCAAAGTGATGAGCAGGCGGTAGCCCTGGCCGAGAAGCAAGACGAGAGTCCCAGCCGCACTGACGACGAGGCAGACCTGGTTGCCCGGCTCGAATCGGGAACAGCGAGCTCCTCGGACTCTCAAAATAGCCAAGACTCTGGCGATGGCTCCGATTCCGCCGCAACCGACACCGGTGACGACGCATCCGCAAACAGCGCCACCCCCATCGACGAGGTCGAAAACCCCGACCTCGACCGCGCCCGTGGCGTATATCTCAGCAGCATTCCTGACTACGCGGGTAACCCCTATGTTGCCCTGCGCGCCGATAGCACGCACCCGCTCGGCACGCCGTCATTCACGCTCGATGAATACGAGCGCGCCACAGAAGAGGGTTGCTTTAAGAAGTTCTCCAAGCTCGACAGCTTGGGCCGCACCCGCAAAGCGCTCGCCTGTGTGGGCCCCGAATCACTCGGTCAAGGCGAGCGCGGCGATATCTCGCGTATCCATCCCGCTGGATGGCGCCAGCAGCGCTACGACTTTATTCCGGGCCAGAGCCTCTACAACCGCTGCCACCTCATCGCCTGGTCGCTCTGCGGCGAAAACGCCAACCGCAAGAATCTCCTCACCGGCACGCGCTATCTCAACGAGACGGGCATGCTACCGTTTGAAGAGCAGATTCTCAACTATATTCGCAATACGGGCAACCATGTGCTCTATCGCGTCACGCCCATGTACAACGAAGAGGAACTTGTCTGCCGCGGCGTGCGCCTTGAGGCGCAATCGGTCGAGGACCACGGTAAGGCCCTCTGCTTCCACGTATATTGCTATAACCTACAGCCGCACGTGCAGATCGACTACGCCACCGGCCGCAATCAAGCCTCGGGGGACTAGCCCCGAGCCACGGCAAGAACCGATTTGCAACCCCACTGGGGATCAAAAAGGGCCGCCCTGGATTGCCCAGAGCGGCCCTTGCATCGGCATGTATGTTGCAGGCAAAGACCCTCGCTACTTAGCGCGGCCCTCCTCATAACGCTCGACCAGCTTGGCCTGAACATCGTAGGGCACCTGCTCGTAGCCGGCGGGCTTCATGGTAAAGTCGCCCGTGCCGCGCGTGATGGAGCGCAGGCGCGTCGAGTAATCCGTCAGCTCGGCGAGAGGCGCCTGGGCGATGACCACGGTGTCGCCACGCTCATCGGTCTCCATGCCCGTCACGCGACCGCGCGATGCCGAGATGTCGCCCATCACGGCGCCGGCGTAGCTCTCGGGGATAGTCACCGTGATTTCCTCGATGGGCTCCAGCACCACCGGGTCGGCATCGGCACATGCCTTGCGCAGGCCGATGCGGGCCGCCGCGCGGAACGCCATCTCGTTGGAGTCGACGCTGTGATACGAGCCGTCGTACACAGCCACGCGAATGCCCGTGAGTGGGTAGCCGGCAATGATGCCGTCCTTCATGGTCTCCTGGACACCCTTGTCCACGGCGGGGATCAGCGAGCGCGGAATGCGGCCGCCCACGACCTCGTCCACAAACTCATAGCCATCGCTCGTGCCGTCGGGCCCGATGAGCGGCTCAACGCGCAGCCAGCAGTCGCCATACTGACCGGCACCGCCAGTCTGCTTCTTGTGGCGGCCCTGTGCGCTCGCCGTGCGGCGGATAGTCTCGCGATATGGAATGCGGATTGGCACGCTTTTGGCCACGACCTTGGTGCGATCCTCCAAACGGTTGAGCAGGACCGAAACCTGCGCCTCACCCACGGCGGAGATGATAGTCTGGCCGGTCTCCTCGTCACGATCGATGCTCATGGTCGGATCGGCCTTGCACGCCTTCTCGATAAACGTGTAGAGCTTCTCCTCGTCACCGCGGTTCTCGGCCTCGATGGCAATGCGGTACTGCGAGTTGGGAAACTTAAACGCCGCCGCCTCGACCTTACCGGTAATGGAGAGCGTGTCACCCGTCTCTGCCGCCAACTTGGGCGCCACGATAATGTCGCCGGCATAGGCGTGACCGACCTCGGTCATGTCGCGGCCGCACATCACATACAGGTGAGCCAGACGATCGCTCTTGCGAGTGCGCGCGTTGATCAACTCAAGGCCCGGCTCAAGCGTGCCCGTCAGCACCTTGATAAAGCTGATGCGGCCCTGCTGCGGATCGGCCAGGGTCTTAAACACAAACGCCACCGGACGGTCATCGTCACTCGAGATCTTAAGCGAATCACCGTCGATGAGCGGCATCTCGCCATAGTCGGTCGGCGCTGGGAAGTATGTCGCGATGTCGTCCATCAGCGAGTTGACGCCCTGCTCCTTAATGCAATCGCCCGCAAAGACCGGCACAAAGATGCGCTCGGCGATCGCCTTCGACAGCAGGCCTTCAAGCTCCTCCTGCGTCAGCGTCTCCTCGCCTTCCAAGTACTTCATCATCAACTCGTCGTCAGCCTCGGCCACCAGCTCGCACAGGTGGTCATGGGCCTCCTCGGCCTGGGCACGATACTCCTCGGGAATCTCCGACTCAACGGCTTCGGTGCCGTTGCAATGGCGCGCCTTCATGCGCACCAGGTCGATAATGCCGTCAAAGTCCTCGCCCTCGCCCCAGGGAAGGGTCACGGCGCCCAAGCGCGTGCCAAAGCGCTCCTGCAGCAGGTCCATTGTGGTCGTAAAGCTGGCCTCGGGGCGCGACAGACGGTTCACGAACACCGCACGCGCCAGACGTAGATCCTCCGCCGCATACCAAAGCTTGACGGTCGTAGGCTGCGGGCCGGCCTCGGCGTCGACCACAAACAGAGCCGTCTCGCAGACGCTCATTGCGGCAAAGGCGTCGCCGATAAAATCGGGATAGCACGGGGCATCGAGCACGTTGATGCGGGCGCCCTTCCAGTCAATCGGCGCGATGGTCGTCGAGATGGAGAATGAACGCTTGACCTCTTCGGGGTCGTAGTCGAGCGTGGGCTTGGTGCCGTCGTGGCCGCCCAGGCGGGCGGTCTTGCCGGAAAGGTGGAGCATGGCCTCGGCGAGTGAAGTCTTGCCCACCCCGCCTTGGCCTACGAGCACCACGTTCCTTACATTGCCGGTCTTGGGAGCACCCATGATGACCTCCTTGCAGGGCCGCGCGCAATGCGCGACGCCAACGGGGAGAGTTCGCGGTCGGTGCCGTCCCGGGAGCAGCATGGTCGGCAGCCGAGCCGACTCACCCTCCAAATGTCCTATGCCACCACCCTACCCTCACGGGCGACCGTCCATGCACACCTTTCGGCGCACGTACGGATACAGGCGGCGAGAGGAAGAAGAACACATGCGAGGCGATTATTGAACCCCGCCGATGCAAATAAAATGCCACCGCAGGCCGTAAGACCTGCGGTGACTTCGCCTCAATTTAATAGTTGAGTAAATAGCTGAGCCTACCCCTCGATACGGCTCAAGAACTCGCAGGTACGCTGCTCGCGTGGATGGTCGATGACCTGCTCGGCAGGGCCCTCCTCGACAATACGGCCGCCGTCCATAAAGACCACGCGGTCGGCAACATCGCGCGCAAACTGCATCGCGTGGGTCACGATTACCATCGTCATATTCTGCGCCGCCAGGTCCTTAATGACACGCAGCACCTCGGCCGTCAGCTCGGGATCGAGCGCCGAGGTCGGCTCGTCAAAGAATAAGATTTCCGGATCGAGCGCCAGGGCGCGGGCAATACTCACGCGCTGCTGCTGACCGCCCGAAAGCTCACACGGCACCTTGTTCTCGTTGCCCGTCAGCCCCATTTGTGCAATCAGCTCGTGAGCGCGGGCTTCCGCCTGCTCGCGCGGACGCTTAAGCACGCGAATCGGCGCATCGATGATGTTTTTCATCACGGTATAGTGCGGGAACAGATTGTAGTTCTGGAACACCAGACCAAAACGCGAACGCGCTTGCTTGGGAACATCTCCCTTCGCATAGACCGCGCCCGATCCCGCATCCGTCGCAACCGCAAGGTCGCCAAACGAAAGCGAGCCACCGTCGAGCGTCTCGAGCAGCGTGGCGCAACGCAGCAGCGTGGACTTACCGCCGCCCGAAGGCCCGATAATCGCCACAACCTCGCCACGCTTTACCTCGAGTGAGATATCCTTGAGCACCTTATTGCCGCCAAACGCCTTGCGCGCGTTCGCTATATTCATTACCGAATTAATCATGGTAGTAATCCAATTTTTTCTCGGCGGCGCCCAGCAGCATCTCGACCACAAAGTTAAAGACCCAGTAGATCAGCGCCGCAATCGCAAACGGCACCATGCTCACCTGCGAGGCAACCAGCGCCTTGGCGGTCGAGAACATCTCACCCACGCCAATGGCAAACGCCAGCGACGTGTCCTTGACCAGCGTGATGATCTCGTTGCCCATCGCCGGCAGAATACGCTTGGCGACCTGCGGCATCACGATATACAGAAACGTCTGCGTGCGCGAATAGCCCAGCACCTCGGCGGCCTCATATTGACCGCGCGGAATCGACTGCAAGCCCGAGCGATAGATCTCGGCAAAGTAGCCGGCGTAGTTGATGATGAACGCCACAACGCACGCCGTCCATTTGGAATCGGGCGTGAGCGAGATGCCGAACACGTAATACGGGGCAAAGTAGATGGCAAACATCTGCAGCATGAGCGGCGTACCGCGCATGACCGAAATGTAGATGCGCGCAATCCAGCGCAGCGGCGCGACCTTGCTCATGCGCATAAACGCCACGGGAATTCCCAGGGGAATCGACCCGAGCAGCGTCAGCACAAACAGCTGCAAACTGACCAAGAATCCCTGGCCAAGCATCTGCATCATGACCTGAATAGACATTACTTGAGCACCCAATTATCGAAAGATAGACCATAGCTTGAATACTTGTCGCACAGGTCCTTAACCGTGCCGTCCTCGTAGAGCGCCTTGAGCGACTCGGTCACGGCGTCGGCCGACTTGGTGTCGCCCTTCTTAAAGCCGACGGCATAGTGCTCGCTGGACAGCGGCTTATCAAGCTGCGTATAGGCATCGGGCTTTGCGGCAAGCTGATACTGAGCAATCGAAAGGTCGCACGCCACGGCATCGACCGCACCACTCTCAAGCTGCATAAAGGCCGTGTTGTACTCACCGATGGTGTCGAGCGTGGCAAACGTCGCCGCCAAATCCTTCTGATCGCCCTCGAGCACGTCCTGAGCAGCGGAATCGGTCTGGGTGATCACCGTCTTGCCGGCAAGATCATCCCAGCTCTTGATGCCCGCATCCTTCTTGACCACGAGCACCTGCTCGTTGAGCATGTACGGCTCGGAGAACGTGTAGTCGTCCTCGCGACCCTCCATGGTAAAGCCGTTCCAGATGCAGTTGATGGCGCCAGAGTTGAGCAGCGTGTCCTTGGCATCCCAGTCGATAGCCTCGTAATCAACATCCCAGCCCTGCTTATCGGCAACGGCCTTGGCAAGGTCGAGATCAAAGCCGGTGTACTCGCCATCGTCGCCCACAAAGCCGTACGGAGGATAGGACTTATCGAAGCCCACCACGAGCTTCTTGGACTCCGCAGCACCCTTCACATCCTTGGCCGCGGCAGAGCCAGCAGCGGAGCCCTTGCCGGCACCACCGCCGCAACCGACAAGACCAAGGCCAAGCACCGTGGCGAGCGAGCCGGCTAGACCAACAAACTGACGACGAGACATATCGGTGTTCATGGTATTCCCCCTTGATGGCACTTTAGTTAGATAAAGTGAGTCATGTAACGTTCAGAATCATACACTTTAGCGTGATAGAGCACAAGGCGAGTTTGCCCGCCGCGTGAGGGGTGTGGGGTTAAGTTTCCTGCTCTACAGTCCTGCTCACGACGGAGGCCACATTAAGTGGCCTCCTGTTCGTGCGGAACTCGCGATAAACTTAACCCCCACACCCCTCACGCGGCGGGCAACCGTCGTTGGGCTTATCGCTGACACGATTAAACCGCTTGTATATCGTCTGCTGGCTTGGCACGGTACAATACTTGCAGCTTTAATTCATGAATTAGTGGAGTTATTGATGGCAGAATCTCGTGCGGAGCGTAAGGCTCGTCGTGCTTTGATCGAGGCGGCTGAGGGGTCGAAGGAGGAGAAATCTTCTACGAAATCCAAGTCTTCTAAAGCTGCAAAAAGCAAATCGACCAAGAACAGGGCTAAGACCAAGCGTTCTGACTCTCGTCGGAGCGAGGTCAAGGCATCTCAGACTCGCTCCAAGCGCTCGCATAAAGATCAGGTTTCGTCTGCGCGCAAGGCCGTTGATCCCAAGTCGCCTTGTTCCATTATGAAAGCTTGCGGTGGGTGCACGGCGCTCAATCGTCCTTATAAAAAGCAGTTGGCAGCTAAGCAGGCTGTTATGGAGGAGCTTTTTGCTGCTCTTTGCGAGCGCGAGGGTATTGGCGTCGACCCCATTCGCGGTATGGGCGTCACCCTGGGCGACCCGGGCAAATATCCTGCTCCGCGCGGTTTTCGCCATAAGGCTGCAACTCCCTTTGCCCCCGGTAAGGAGGGTGCTGTCCGTTGCGGTTTCTTTGAGCGCGGCACGCACAGAATCGTTGCCGTGCCCGAGTGTCCTGTCGAGGCGCCGGGTGCCCGTCAGATTCTCAACGGCATCGCGCGCGAAGCTGAGCGGCTGCATATTCCCGCCTTTAATGAGGACAAGCATCTGGGGCTGCTTCGCTATGCCGTCGTCCGCTGCGGTTGGCGTACCGACCAGGTCATGGTTACGCTCGTGACCGCCCAGCGTGACTTACCGCATGCGCAGGAGTTCTTTGAGGCCGTCGCGGCGCTCGATCCGCATATCGTCACCGTTGCCCAAAATATCAATGGCCGTCCCGGTAACGCCATCTTGGGTGAGGAAACTCATATCGTCTATGGCGCCGAGTGCATGCGCGATCAGCTGCTCGGCTGCAACTTCGATATCTCCCCCACCGCGTTTTATCAGACCAACCCGCAGCAGACCGAACTGCTCTATCAGCTCGCTATCGACGGCATGGACCTGCGCCAGGGCGATGTGCTTATGGATGCCTACTGCGGCAGCGGCACCATCGGTCTTTGCGCAGCTAAAGATGCCCAGAGCAAGGGCATCGGCATCATGCTGCTCGGCGTGGAGCGCAACCCGGCGGGCATTGCCGACGCGCGCCGCAATGCCGAGCTCAACGGTCTTACCCGCAGCGCCTGGTTTATGGCCGACGATGCCACCGATTACATCCTAGATGCCGCCGACAACAACGAGCGCGTCGACGTCCTTTCCATCGACCCGCCGCGCGCCGGCTCCACCCCCGAGTTCCTCGAAGCTGCCTGCGCACTTAAGCCGCGCCGCATCACCTATATCAGCTGCAACCCCGTGACCCAAGAGCGCGACCTGCACCAGCTCCTCGACGGAGGCTATCGCCTGCTCAAGATCACGCCCGTCGACATGTTCCCCCACACCGACCATACCGAAACCGTAGCGGTCCTCGAACGCCGCTAACCAACCTCAGTAGATTTTTGGGACAAGAAAGGGGGCGACCCGTCTGGGCCGCCCCCTTCGCTTGGTTTATAAACTCCGCTACATCCCATTGCGCAGATTGCACACGCCGGCTGCCGCCATCTCGCACAGCAGCGTCTCGCGGTCGCGCGTCACGATCAAATCCAGCGGGAAGTGAATCTCGTCGAGCATCTTGCGCGCGTGATCGAGCTTGCCAATGGCCATGCCAATGTGGGCATCGGTCGACACGCCAATGCCCACGCCCAGTTCGGCGCAGCGCTCGGCGATCTTGCGGCATACAGCCCAATGCTCAGTGTCGACACCGCGTTCAAGACTATGGTTGTTGATCTCGATAATCTTGTGCTTGGCCTTAGCTGCCAACAGCACCTCGTCGATATCGAACGGCACGCCCGAACGCCCCGTGTGGCCCAGCATGAACACCTTGGGGTGCTCCAGGGCATTGATATACATCCCGGTCGTCTGGGCCAGCGTCGCGCCCTCAGCAATCTGCGGATTATGCACGCTTGCAACCAAATAATCCAAATTACGCGTAACCAAATCGAACAGTGAATGCTGACGGCCGTACGAATCGCCGGCGATATCGAACGTGACAGGAGTGTCCTCGCCAAACAGGCTTCCGTCCAGCGAAACGATATCGGCCTCGGCACCACGCAGCACCAACACGCCGCTCCAAATGCGCGGCCAGATATCCTGGTTGATAAAGAATTGGTAACTGCGCAGGTCATTGGGGCAAGCCGTAACCATAGAGCTCAGATGGTCGGCAGATCCGAGCACCTGCAGACCACGCTCTGCCGCCCAGTACACATTCTCCTCAATGGTCGAATATGCATGCGCAGAGAACATCGTATGGGTATGAATGTCACAAGAAAGCAGGTAGGGCATCAGGTCTCCTTATCTGGCACGGCCGTCGCTTATATTCATTGTACGCATAGCCTTCGATAGTCGTAAAACCACTCCATCCCAAAGACACAACGTCCATGACAACGGGGTCCGGCTTAACACCAAACCCCGTTTCACGTAAAACATTGTAGGCAGAGCGCTTTACTTTTAACGATACTCGTCCGCCAACTGTTTCCAAGCGGGTAGCGAATTGATAATCGTCTCGTAACTCACGCAGTAGCCCAGGCGGAACCAGCCCGGCATACCAAAGCTGTCCGAGGGGACCGCAAGCAACTCATACTTCTTTGCGTGCTCGCAAAACGCATTCGCATCGGGTTCCAACGCTTTCACCCATAGGTAGAACGCGCCATCCGGCTCAACATAGGTGTAGCCATACTCCGCCAGTGCGTCGGTAAGCGCCGTGCGGTTGCGAGCATAGGCCTCAACGTCACTCGGCTCATCGATGCAGTCGATAATTACGCGCTGAAAGAGCGCCGGCGCGCACACGAAGCCCAGCGTACGGGCGGCACCGGCAACGGCGGGCATTAGACGATCTGCCTGAGGATTCGTATTGGGAACAAGGATCCATCCCACGCGCTCACCCGGCAGCGACAGCGACTTGGAATACGAGTAGCACACGATGGTGTGCTCGTAGATCGAGGGCACCCAAGGCACCTCGGCACCGTACACGATCTCGCGGTACGGCTCATCCGAGATGAGCATAATTGGATTCTCGGAATCGCGCTGAGCGTTGGCCTCGCGCAGAACATTGGCCAGTCGCGTCAGCGTATTGCGTGTATATACGGCACCAGTCGGATTGTTGGGCGAGTCGATGATGACGGCCGCCGTCTTATCGCTGATCGCCTTGAGCACGTTGTCCACGCTCAGCTGGAACGTATCTTCATCGGCGAGCGCCTCAACACACGTACAGCCGGCCTTCTCAATCCAAACGCGATACTCCGGAAAGTACGGGGCGATAACAATAACCTCGTCGCCCAGGTTCGTAACGGCGTTGAGCGTGCAGGTGAGCGAAGCCGCGGCACCCACCGTCATAAAGACGTCCTTACCCTCATAGTTCGTTCCAAAGCGGCGGTTGAGCGATTCGGCGACGGCTGCTCGACATTGCGGCAGGCCCGGTGCGGGCGTGTAGCCGTGCAACTGGTCACTCGGCAGCTCCAGAGCCTTCTTAATCGACTCAGCCACAGCAGCGGGCGCCGGAACGCTCGGATTGCCCAGCGAAAAATCGAATACGTTTTCCGCACCGATCTGCGCCTTGCGCTCAAGGCCATAGCTAAAAATCTCGCGGATGATGGAGCTTTCCGCACCGCGAGCATACATCGTTTCGTTGATCATCTGTTCCCCTTTCGCATAGGCGCTATTGTACGCTTTAGCCGAGCAAAGTGCCGCAGCAATGTTGATTGGGGACAGACTTAAATGCGTGAAAATATTGATTGGGGACAGACTTAAATGCGTGAAAACGCTCATTTAAGTCTGTCCCCAATCAACAGACGGCCCCATATCGCTCAAAAGAAAAAGCCTCCGCAGGTTTCCCCGCGGAGGCTTTCGCCACAAAGACTATTTGTCGGTGTCGGCATCGGCATCGGCATCGACGACGGCATGGTCATCGTCAGCATCATCGGATGCGGCTTCGGCATCCTCCTGCATGGCCGCCTGCGCAAAGGCCGCGGCATCAGCCGCCAGCTCCTCCTCGCTCATACGAGGCGCGCGCTTCTTGGTCGGCATGCCGGCCGCCTTGGCATTGCGCTCCTCCTTGGCCGCCAGGATATCGTCCTCGCGCTCAAGGTAGGCATTCCACTCGTTGTCGAGCAGGGCGTTCACGGCGTCGCCTTCGACGGTCTCGCGCTCAAGCAGCACCTTCGCCATCAGATCGAGCTGATCGCGACGGGCATCCAAAATCTCGACCGCACGACGATGGGCCTCACGCATAATGCGCTGGACCTCGATGTCGATGCGGCGCGCCGTCTCCTCGGAGTAATCCTGGTGATCGGCGTAGTCGCGGCCTAGGAATACCTGATGCTGCGCCTCACCAAACACTTGCGTGCCCAGCTCCTCGCTCATGCCCAGACGTGTAACCATCTCGCGCGCCATCTTGGTCGCGCGCTCCAGATCGTTGCTCGCGCCCGACGTGATGTCGTCGCACATGAGTTCCTCGGCAACGCGACCGCCCAAGAACACGGCAAGCTCGTCGAGCATCTCGTTCTTGGTCTTGAGGAAGTGGTCCTCCTGCGGAAGCTGCAGCGTGTAGCCCAGCGCCTGGCCGCGGCTGACGATCGAGATCTTGTGAACCGGATCGGAGTGCTCCAGGATGTGACCCACCAGGGCATGGCCGCTCTCGTGGTAGGCGATCGTGGTGCGCTCGGCCTCGGTCATCACGCGACCCTTGCGCTGCGGTCCGGCAATCACGCGCTCCATCGATTCCTCGACCTCGTCCATCGAGATCACGGAACGATGGCGGCGGGCAGCCAACAGCGCAGACTCGTTGAGCAGATTTGCCAGATCGGCACCAGTGAAGCCAACGGTCATCTGGGCGAGCTTCTCAAACTTAACGTCCTCGTCCATCGGCTTGTTCTCGGCATGCACGCGCAAGATCTGCTCGCGGCCCTTCACATCCGGACGGTCGACCGTAACCTGACGGTCAAAACGACCGGGACGCAGCAGCGCCGGATCCAGAATGTCGGGGCGGTTGGTGGCGGCGATCAGGATGACCGACTCGCTTTCCTCAAAGCCGTCCATCTCGACCAGCAGCTGGTTGAGCGTCTGCTCGCGCTCGTCGTGACCGCCGCCCAAGCCAGCTCCGCGCTGACGTCCCACAGCATCGATCTCATCGATGAAGATGATCGACGGAGCCTGGGACTTGGCCTCCTTAAAGAGGTCACGCACGCGGCTGGCGCCGACACCCACGAACATCTCGACAAAGTCGGAACCCGAGATGCTAAAGAACGGCACGCCCGCCTCGCCGGCTACAGCCTTGGCCAGCAGCGTTTTACCGGTGCCCGGAGGGCCCACCAGCAACACGCCGCGCGGAATCTTGGCGCCCAGCTTGCGATAGCGGTCCGGATCGCTCAAAAAGTCACGGATCTCCTCGAGTTCCTCGACTGCCTCGTCCACGCCGGCAACGTCTTCAAACTTGACCTTGGGGCGCGTGGCCTCGTTGGTCTTGGCGTTGGTCTTGCCAAACTGCATGTTCCTGTTGTTGGCGCCCATCATCTGGCGCATAAAGTAGAACATGATGGCGATAAGGGCGATCGTCGGAAGCACACTCATCGCCAAGTCGCCCCAAAAATCGGGATCGTTGGTGTTGACGATGTACTTGGTATCGGGGTGCTCCGCCATGAGCTCGGCAAGCGAATCGGAGCCGACATAGGTCGAGGAGAAGCTCTTGAGCTCGCTCGTATCGCCCTTGTCCTTCTTCGTCTTCCAGTAATGACCCGTCACGCTTCCGTCTTGAACCGTATAGGTCAGATCTTCGACGCGATCCTGCTTGATGGCGCTCACCATCTCGCTCGTCGCGAGCTTAACGGTATTGCTGGAATTGGCAAAGCCGGAGCCCATGTTAAAGAAGGCGTAGCCCAGAAGCGCGCAAGCCAAAATAAAATACAGCCAGCCCGTACGCGTGGGCTTCTTGCCTCCGGGCATCCCCGGGATCTTAGGCTCCCGGGGAGTCTGGGAATTGTTATCGTTATGGTCGTCGGGCATCTTACGAATAAACCTCCGGTTTCAAAATGCCCAGATACGGAAGGTTACGATAGCGCTCGGCATAGTCGAGGCCGTAGCCCACCACAAAGGCATCGGGGCAATGGGTTCCAACATACTTGGGCGTGATGGCCGAGGTGCGGTCCTCAACGTCCTTCCACAGGAAGGCAGCGACCTCCAGCGAAGCGGGCTTGCGGCTCTCGAGGTTCTTCATCAGGTACTTGAGGGTCAGGCCCGAGTCCAGAATGTCCTCGACGATCAGCACGTCGCGACCACGGATGTCGATATCCAGATCCTTAATGATACGCACGATGCCCGAAGACTTCACACCGTCGCCATAGCTCGAAACAGCCATGAAATCGATGTTGGTCGGTAGCTCAATCTTGCGCATCAGGTCGCCCATAAAGACAACGGCACCGCGCAGAACCGCGATCAGCACCAGATCCTTACCCGCGTAGTCGCGAGTGATCTCCTCGCCCAGGCGAGAAACGATGCCGTCGATATCCTCCTGCGTAAACAGAACCTTCTCGATATCCGGATGTTGAGAAGCCATGACAACCCTTTCTTGTGCTTAATCGCCCACACACCGCCGTATGGACGCGAACTACACATTCTAGCAGCGCACGGGGTATATTTTCCAGCCCGCGCACCATCAGCGCGGGAATACCGTCAACGCCGCACAGAACAGCTGGTGCGAGGGGCTAATCCGCGTCAACCACGCGAAGCAGATAAGCCACACGCGTCGCCGCCGTGCATTTAAAACGTTCGTCCGCGCGAACTCCGGCGACCCACACCACGGCACCTCCCGGCGCCGTCCTCACCACGGGCACGCCGGCGCGCTCGGAAACGGGAATGCGAGCCTCGCCTAGCAAGTCGGATACCTTCTTGCTTCGGCCACTCATTCCTAACGGGCACATCACGTCTCCCGGTGCGGGACCGTCCACCCACAGGCGCGCCAATCGCGCCTCTGCAGGGATCTCGCCACGTGAGCCCGCCAGGATCCGCTCACTATCGCTGTCGGCAAAACCCAGGGCAGCCGCGTCTACCAAAGCTGTCACTTCCCCGGCAGCCGCAAGCTCACGGGCGCGGCGCACGATATCGCATCCCGGCTCAACGGCCATCGGCTCTGCGACCAGCATGCGCCCCCCGCCCAACGGCAAACGACCGGGTATGGTAATCCAGTCCGCAACCAGCCCCTCACGAGCCGCCGGCGCCTTAAACGCTAGCATGCCAAACTCGACGCGCGCGTCAATTCCCGCCGGAAGCGTGACCGAGCCTGTGCCTTCGGCAACGCAGGAAAGGACTCGCTCCACATGTCGCATCTCTGGACGAGCGCCCGGATCGATGCGTTTGATCGCCAGTCGCACGATGCGCCGCGCGATTACCACCTCGGCCGCAGCAAGGCGTCTGGCATCGAGCACTAGCGCGCCCGCCGCCTCCTTGCGCAGGCAGCTTCGAAACGCCTGTGCCGACAGCTGGGATAGAAACGCATCTTCGTCACCCAAGATCTCACAGGCGGCGCCAATCGTCTTGCACACGCTCGCATTACGCTGTGCCACCACTGGCATTACCCGATGGCGCACGTAGTTTCGCAGATACGAGATATCCTCATTGCTCTCGTCTTCACGCCACGGCTGACCATGTACCTGTAGATAGCCCACGAGCTCGCCATGAGTTAGGTCGAGCAAGGGACGCACCACGATATTCCTCCGGCGAGGAATGCTCGATAGACCAGCGGGCCCCGAACCCTTAATCGCGTTCATCAAAAACGTTTCCGCGCGATCCGAAGACGTGTGCGCGGTGCAGATACGAGCCGCCGTTCGCGGTGCCCCCGTCTGGGCGCAGAGTTCGCGAACATACCTCCGCGCCGCGGCATAGCGCACCTCGCGGGCCGCGGCCTCAATATTGCCCGACTCCCCATCAAAATAAGCGTGCTCCACACACAGCGGTAAACCATATTGCGCGCAGAGCTCACGCACAAAGGCCTCGTCGCCATCGGACGCCTTGCCGCGCAGATGATGGTTTACATGCAGCACGTGCAGTCGCTCGCGCGCGATGGGAGCTACACCACGCCCATCCTGAATATCCAACTTTGATGTGCACGCCATAAGAAGCAGTGCCGTCGAGTCCGCACCACCTGATACCATGAGCACCACGGGGGCAGCCGTCTGCCGCGTTGCCAGAGCTTTATCATCAGCCCACGATGCAGCATGGTGTCCATAATGCTGAGATACCGTTGGCATTTGCTTCCTCCTCTATTCGTTCGCACCCATTGTATCCTTTGGAATCTTATGTCTCGTCTGCACCTTCATATCCTTGGCAGCGGCTCAAAAGGCAACTGCGCGCTCATCGAAGGCCCCCGGGGGCTCATCATGATTGACGACGGTCTTTCTCGCCGCGAGACATTAAAGCGCATGGCAGAACTGGGGCTCTCGGCAGACAACGTCTCGGCTCTTCTCATTACTCATGAGCATAGCGATCACATCAAGGGTCTCGATGTCTGGTGCAAGCACTGGCACGGCCCCCTCTTTGCCAGCAGGGGCACACTTTCGAGCAAAGAAAATCTTTCGCATCTGCCTGTCGAGGAATTCGATCCCGGTGACACCCTATCCATTACCGGCATCCACGTGCAAACCTACTCAACATCACACGATGTCATCAATCCAGTCGGCTATCGATTCGATGCCCTCGATGATTCCATCGGCATTGCCACCGACACCGGAGAGCTATCGAGCCAAGCCATGAACACCCTCAAAGATTGTCGAGTCCTCGCGCTCGAAAGCAACCACGATGTGACTATGCTGCGCGAGGGAGAATATCCCCGCTTTCTTCAGGAGCGCATCCTGTCTGCAAGGGGACACCTCTCCAACGACCAAGCCGCCGAAGCCGCGCGCGAACTTGTTACCGATCGCACCGAACAGCTCATTGCCATGCATATCAGCCAAGATAACAATCGTCCGAGCCTTACCGTCAAAAGCTATGCCAAAGCTCTAGCCGCAACCCTGGATGACGAGGTCGGTAGCTCCGCCACCCTTCTCCAAGGATCGCGAAAACTCTCGATACGCCCTGCAAGTCAGTATCAACCGACAACCATTGTATAGACCGCTCAATAAAACAAAAGGGGCCGGGAATCAAATCCCAGCCCCTTTATCTTGGCTCAAAAGCTCTGACCATCGGAAACGTTAGTCGATGGAGATCTTCGTAACGTTCTTCTTCTCGACGATCTTGGGAACCGTAACGGTCAGGATGCCGTCAGCATACTTAGCAGAGAGACCCTCGCTCGAAGCGTCCTTCAGATATACGCCACGCGTCGCGCTGTACGAGCTGAACTCCTTCTGCAGGAAGTTCTTGCCCTCGTTCTCCTCGTCTTCCTCGACATTCACGCTAATGGACAGACGGCCCTCATTAAGCTCGACATCGATATCGTCCTTGGCGACGCCGGTCAGATAAGCCTTGACCTCATAGCCATCGCCCTTATCCTCAACGTCAACGGGAAACGCCTTGGAGGCAATAGAGCTGTTCGCCAGGTCACTCATATCATCAAACAGATCGAACAGTGAGCTAGCAGAGGGACGAACGCCAAAAACCGAACGATAAGGAACCATGCTTGCCATGTTTACCACTCCTTTATAGGACTGCCGAGTCATCTTCTAGGTGACTGGGACTTCTTTTGACGTTCTTATATATGCCCACCCGGTGCTCATATATACACCGACTATAAAGTTTTTTGAGTCCAGTACTATAAGCATATCTAAGTGAGTAAGACTCAGGTTTTTGGAAGGTTAAGGTTCTTTGAACCAGAGCTTAAATAACGAGTATGTCCACAGCTACAAATAACAAGGGGCTTACAATGAGCGCGTACACGTTGTTGGTAACGAGCTAAAGGGCATCATGGACGACCAAAACCAGAACAATATGTTTATGCCGACGCAGGGGGAAGATATTTCCACGCAGCCGCCACGGTTCCGTCGCCCCCACATCTCGCAAGAGCCCATTAATGATGCAGAGCCCGAATATGTGACGAGAAATCGATATCAAACGCTCGAGGATGCTCAAACGGGACGTAAGCATATGGGCGTCGCCTCGGGAGACCCTGTATATCTGAAAGACGCACCATTATCTAAAAACAGCGCAGCTAGTGATGAGCCGATGAAAGCATCCGCCACTCATCGACAAAGAGGTCCTCGACCAAAGCAAACCTTGACGCATTCGGCTCGCTATCTCGAAACGCCAAAACAGGGAAAATCAATCTTCGTTTCGACAAGTAAACGACGCAAGCAGCATCGACTGACAATCCTGCTTTTGATCATTGCGGTCATAGCAGTTGCCCTTGTTATTCGATTTATTTTCTTTAAATAAAAGCTCAATACCAAAAACGATAAGATCGTCTGGTGTAAATGAGTCATTTACGCCCGGTAAACGCAAAAAAGGGGGAGGCCGCGAGGCCTCCCCCTTCTCCATCTTGGATGACGGCTCGGTGCCGTCCACCGGTCAGCGGCGCCCTGGCCTCCCACGGGCTGACCCCGCAGTACTCTCGGCGCGATGGGGCTTAGCTTCCGGGTTCGGAACGGGACCGGGCGTGCCCCCCATGC
>NZ_JBBNLM010000024.1:0-28181 GCF_040092475.1 Collinsella sp. CLA-ER-H10 | reverse complement strand
AAGAAATGGGAGGCAGTTCACAGGCGCCTTCGTGGTGGTTTGGGGTGGGGCTCGCTGCTATCATGGACAACGTTGAATTTCTACGAAGGAGCAGGGCATATGGCGATTCTTTTGGGATGCGATTCCGTCAGCCTAGAGTTTCCCACCAAGCATATTTTCGATAGCGTGACGCTCGGCGTGGGCGAGGGCGACCGCATTGGTATTGTCGGTAAAAACGGCGACGGCAAGTCGACGCTGCTGAGCGTGCTCGCTGGCACGCTGGAGCCCGACGACGGACGCGTGACGCACCGCCGCGGCACGACGATCGGTCTGCTCGGCCAAAAGGACAACCTGGTCGATACTGATACCGTGCATCATGCCGTTGTGGGCGACGCCCCCGAGTACGAGTGGGCGTCGAGCCCCCGCACGCGCCAGATCCTCGCCGGCCTCATCAGCGATGTGCCCTGGGAGGGCACGGTGGGCGAGCTTTCGGGCGGTCAGCGCCGCCGCGTGGACCTCGCGCGCCTGTTGATCGGCGACTACGACGTGCTCATGCTCGACGAGCCCACTAACCATCTGGACATGCGCACCATCAACTGGCTTGCACGCCATCTTAAGGCTCGCTGGCAGCGCGGTCAGGGCGCAATGCTCGTGGTCACGCACGATCGCTGGTTCTTGGACGAGGTCTGCACCAGCATGTGGGAGGTCCACGACGGCCAGGTCGATCCCTTCGAGGGCGGCTACTCCGCATATATCCTGCAGCGCGTGGAGCGCGACCGCATGGCCGCGGTTACCGAGGAACGCCGTCGCAACATGGCGCGCAAGGAGCTCGCGTGGCTGAGCCGCGGCGCCCAGGCGCGTTCCACCAAGCCCAAGTTTCGCGTTGATGCCGCTCGCGAGCTGATCGCCGACGTGCCGCCCGTGCGTGACGAGCTGGAGCTCAAGCGCCTCGCCGTGAGCCGCCTGGGCAAGCAGGTTATCGATGTGGTCGACGTGGACGCCGGCTATGCGGATACCGATGGCGCGCCCAAGCAGGTGCTCTCTGACGTGACCTGGCTCATTGGTGCGGGCGACCGCTATGGCCTGCTGGGCGAGAACGGTGCCGGCAAGTCGACGCTGCTCGACGTGATCCAGGGCAAGATTGAACCCACGCGCGGCCGCGTGAAGATTGGCCAGACAGTGCGCTTTGGCGTGCTGTCGCAGCAGCTCGAGGAGCTCGAACCCTACATGGGCAACACGATCCGCGAGGTGCTCGGCAACTATAAGAAGTACTACGTCATCGACGGCAAGGAGACTTCGCCCGAGAAGCTCTGCGAGCGTCTGGGCTTTACGACGCAGCAGCTCTGGAGCCGCATCGGCGATCTTTCGGGCGGTCAGCGCCGTCGCCTGTCGCTGTTGCTGACGATTCTGGACGAGCCCAACGTGCTCATCCTGGACGAGCCGGGCAACGACCTGGATACCGACATGCTCGCGATTGTCGAGGACCTGCTGGACGGCTGGCCCGGCACGCTGATCCTGGTGACACACGATCGCTTTTTGATGGAGCGCGTGACCGACCAACAGTGGGCACTGCTCGATGGCCATCTGACGCATATGCCCGGCGGCGTGGACCAGTACCTGCGCCTGTGCAACGCTACCGCCGAGGGCGAGCCCGTGGGCGCGCCGAGCGCTAAGACCGGCACGTTCGACACCGGTGCGGCGGCTGCTGCCGACAAGCCCAAGTCGAGCGGTCAGCCCAACGGCCTTTCCAACGCCGAGCGTCAGAAGCTCCGCCGCGAGGTGAGCTCGCTCGAGCGCAAGATGGAGACGCAGCGCGCCCGCGTGGAGGAGGCCGAGGCCGCCATGGCCCAGGTCGATCCCACCAACTACACGGCGCTCGGCGAGCAGCAGGCAAAGATCGACGAGGCTCACGCCGCCATGGACGAGCTGGAGATGGCGTGGCTCGAGGCGAGCGAAAAGCTCGAGGGCGAGGAGTAGGCGAGAATGATCAAAGCCGCGTTTTTCGATATCGACGGTACGCTGCTGAGCTTTAAGACCCACCGGATTCCGGCGTCGGCGCAGCAGGTGCTCGACAGCTTTCGCGAGCAGGGGATTGCGTGCGTGATCGCCACGGGCCGTCCGACCTACCAGATGCCGGACTGGCTGTTCGACCTGGGCTGGGATGCGTACATTACGCTTTCGGGCCAGCACTGTTTTGATGCCAAGGGCGTCTACCGCAGCTGCCCGATCGATCCGGACGACGTTGCGGTGATTGTGGACCAGGTGGCGCAGGGGCGCTACGACTCACTGTGCATGCAGGGCGAGAACTCGTTTGTGAACCGCCTGTCCGAGCGCGTGGTGACGGCTGGCAGCAACGCGGGAATCGTCTACCACGAGGAGCCGTTTGAGCATGCCTTTGACGCGCCGGTCTATCAGTTCTGTGCCTTTGTTGACCCAGTTGACGAGCATATCGTGACCGATGCCGTGTCGCATTCGCTCACCACGCGCTGGTGCGACCTGTTCTGCGACATTATTCCGGCCAACGGCGGCAAGGACCTGGGTGTGGCGGCGACGCTGGAGCGCCTGGGCATCGACGCGAGTGAAGCGATTGCCTTTGGCGACGGCGAGAACGACCTGTCGATGTTCTCGGCCGTGGGCACAAGTGTGGCCATGGGCAACGCGCAGGACACGGTGAAAGCTGCGGCGACCTACGTGACGACCGCCGTGGACGACGATGGGATCTACAACGCCGCAAAGCACTTTGGCCTGTTATAGCTGCGGCTCGGCACTTTGGGACGCTCCTTTTCTGCCGGCACCTGGGGACACTCCTTGCGGGGCGTCCCCATTTTGTTTTCGTCCCGCACGTTTTGTGAAACACGGCTAACTTTTAGGCAAAGTAGTAAGACATGGGCAACTTTTGCGGTAAAGTAAGCTGTGAAAAGTATCCAAAGGCTAACTAGCAATCATCGCGAAAGGCGGCCCATGGCCCTACGTGAATCCGGAGAAGACTATCTCGAATCGATCTACGTTCTGTCGGAACGTCAGGGCATCGTGCGCTCGATCGACGTTGCGGAGCACCTCGGCGTAACCAAGGCGAGCGTTTCCAAGGCCATGGCGACGTTGGAAAGCAACGGCTATGTCGAAATGGGCAAGCGCGACGTTCATCTGACGGAGCGTGGTCTGGAGGTCGCGCGCCAAATGTGGGAGCGTCACTGCTTTTTCGTGGGGCTGCTAGAGGATGCGGGTGTTTCGGCTGAGGTCGCGTCGCAAGAGGGCTGCCACATGGAGCACTGCCTAAGCGAGGAAAGCTTCGAGAAGCTGAGGGCGATGCTGGGACGGGACGGTGCTTCGGCGCCAATAATGACCGACTAGCACTCCCGCAGCGGCGCGGGACAGCGACCGGGATCAGTAGCACCACCAACTAAGTCCAATTCAGACAAGGAACCCCGTCAGTAAGCGATGCCCAAGAACCACCAGCTGTGTCAACGCAGGTCGGGGCCGGGCTTGGTTTTGAAAACACTCCGCAGCGCGAGGCCCGTCTTTCCGTTGCTCCGCAGGAGCAGGAAAGACGGGCCTCATGCGCGAGGACGTTTTCAAAACCAAGCCCGGCCCCGGCCGGACAGCCCACGAACGCTACAGGTTCTTGACACCCATCGCGCGCATGGCGTTCAGGATGGCGATGATCGCCACGCCTACGTCGCCGAACACAGCAAGCCACATGTTGGCAATGCCGAGTGCTGCCAGCACTAGAATCAGCAGCTTAATGCCCAGCGCAAAGATGATGTTCTGCCAAACAATCGCCATGGTCTTGCGCGCCACGCGGATCGCGCGGGAAATGTTGGACGGCTTGTCATCCATGAGCACCACGTCGGCGGCCTCAATCGCGGCGTCGGAACCCATAGCGCCCATGGCAATGCCCACATCGGCGCGCGTAAGCACGGGCGCATCATTGATGCCGTCGCCCACAAAGGCGAGCTTGCCCTTGCCACTCTCGGTTGCAAGCAGCGCTTCAACACGCTCGACCTTGTCGCCCGGCAGCAGCTGCGCGTGGAACTCGTCGAGCCCCAGCCGCTTGGCCACCGCAGCAGCCACTTCCTCGCGGTCGCCCGTGAGCATGACGGTGCGCTTGACGCCGGCGGCGTGCAGGTCGCGGATCGTCTGCTCGGCATCGGCCTTAACGGTGTCTGCAATCACGATGTGGCCGGCGTACACGCCGTCAACGAGCACGTGGAGGATTGTGCCGACAACCTCACAGTCCGGTGCTTCAACGCCGGCCGCGGCGAGCATCTTTGCGTTGCCAACGACGACGTGCTTGCCGTCGATGGTTGCCGTCACGCCGTGGCCCGCGTCGTTGGCGGAGTTGCTTACGCGCTTGGGGTCGACCTCGCCCTGGTAGGCGACACGCACGGACTGCGCGATGGGGTGATCGGAGAACGACTCCGCAAGGGCTGCGACTTCAAGCAGCGACTGCTCGGTGTAGCCAGCCTCGGGGTGCACCGCGACCACCGAGAATGTGCCGTTGGTGAGGGTGCCCGTCTTGTCAAAGACGACGGTGTCCACGTCGGCGAGCGTCTCGAGGTAGTTAGAACCCTTGATGAGAACGCCCAGCTTGGAGGCGCCGCCGATGCCGCCAAAGAAACTGAGCGGCACGCTGATCACCAACGCGCACGGGCAGCTGACGACCAGGAAGGTCAGGCCGCGCAGGATCCAGTCGGACCAGGCGCCGGTGACCAAGCCGCCGCCAAGCGCGAGCACCGCGGCCGCGCCGGTGACGGCGGGCGTGTAGACGCGGGCAAAGCGCGTGATGAAGTTCTCGGTACGCGCCTTCTTTTCGCTGGCGTTTTCTACGAGCTCCAGAACGCGCGCGACAGTGGACTCGCCAAATGGCTTGGTGGTGCGCACGTGGATGAGCCCCGTCATGTTGATGCAGCCGCTGATGATATCGTCTCCGGTTTTGGCCGGGCGGGGGACCGACTCACCGGTAAGGGCGGCGGTGTCGAGCTGGGTTTCGCCCTCGACGATGACGCCGTCGATGGGCACGCGCTCGCCGGGCTTGACCACGATCACGGTGCCCACGGCGATGTCATCGGGGAAGACCTGCTCGAGTGTGCCGTCGGGTTGCTCGACGTTGGCGTAGTCGGGTGCGATGTCCATCATGGCGCTGATCGATTTACGGCTCTTGCCCACGGCGTATGCCTGGAACAGCTCGCCGACCTGGTAGAACAGCATGACGGCGGCGCCTTCGGCCATGTGCGGATCGGTGTCGGGGAAGAGCACCATGGCAAACGCGCCGATGGTCGCGACGGCCATAAGGAAACTCTCGTCGAAGGCCTTGCCGCGGCGGATGTTATTGAATGCCTTTTGCAGCACGTCGTAGCCGGCAATCAAAAACGGTATGAGGAACAGCATAAAGCTGGCGTAGATGTCGCCCGGGGTACCGAATGCGGCGGTGAGGGTGCCGAACTCATCGAGGGCGTACACCACGGCAAAAATGCCCAGCGCTACCAGTATGCGGTTGCGCTTATGCTCGAGTGACTCTTTTTTCTTGCGCTTCTTCTTTTTCTTCTTGGGGTCGGCGGTGGCCATGACTCGTATCCTCCCATTTGAACGTATGAACACTCGCTCATACAATTTCGCGAGCAAAGGCCGCGGCAAGCGCGGCCTTGCGGGTTGGCGTAAACCTGGGCTAGAGAATGATCTCGCAGTCCGGCTCGGCGTCGGCGGTGAACTCCACAACGCGGTCGAGGACCTCGTCGAACTCGGCTTCATCGGCCTCGAGCGTCAGCTTCTGGGTCATAAAGTTGACCGAAACGGACTTGACGCCCTCGAGCTTGGCCAGCTCGTCCTGAAGCTTACGCGCGCAGTTGGCGCAGTCGATCTCGTCGAGCTTGAACTGCTTTTTCATGGTGGGTTCCTTTCTCCGTATTTGCGGCTTGGGTGCAGGCCGCGCTGGTACCGTGGTTGGTCGCTATTCGCAGATGTGGCTCATGCCCTGGTTGAGCATGGTGTAGACGTGGTCGTCGGCGAGCGAGTATAGGATATTGCGCCCGTCGCGCCGGAATTTAACCAGGTGTGACTGCTTGAGTGTGCGCAGCTGGTGCGACACCGCGGACTGCGAGGTTTCGGTCGCTTCGGCGATGTCTGCCACGCAGAGCTCGCGGCCCATGAGAGCATAGAGAATCTTGATGCGCGTGGTGTCGCTGAAGACCTTGAACAGGTCGGCGAGGTCGTAGAGAAGCTCCTCGTCGGGAAGGTCCTCGGGCGAGCAGGTGGTCGGGATCGCGGGTTCGGTGGCCTCGATGTCGAGTTTCGTTTCATCAACGCGGATGCTCATTGCAATATCCCTTCATATGAACATACACTCATATAACTTGCTTCCGATTATATGAGTGTATGTTCATATGTCAATACAATTTGCGATAATTTCGATGACTGCTTTCCGCCTCTGCGATTTTCTGTGGGTTGGGAGACATCGACGCAATGCTCGCCAACATATTTCGAGATGTTCGGCTAGCATGCTAAGAAAGCCACCTTGAGAAGCATTAGAACTGTTCATATTTGTACTTTATCGTGTAAAATACCGCGAGAATCAGTTCTTCCTCTACGGGAGTTCCTGCAGAATCAGTTTTATCTAAAGTTATATTGAGCATTGCTGCAGCCAATCTGGCACATCGGTGGCCGAATAAGTCGAAAAATGTAGGTGGACATCCGCAGAGATCGCCTTTAGAAGAGCGAATTCTCAATTAGATCAATAATCGTGTCGTCTTCCGTGCGGTTTTCATCGATTTTTGCGGACATGTCGCATTCCCAAGGCCCATTGATTTCCTCAGCAAGGGCCCCGACGTGTTGCATGTCGTCGGGTTCGGGCACATCGTTGATGCTCGGGTCATCAGCTTGCGGATATTGGCTTGCAATTTCGCGCTTGGCGGCCTCTTCTTCTTTGAGTGTCTCCAGGACGCGGCGACCGTATTCGAAGTAGCGCCGCAAGACAAATTGACGAAGAGTTTCTTGCAGGATGGCGAAGTTATCCGGGAGTCGACCGGGCCATATCTTCTCGCGAATGCGAATTGCTTCCATGACCCGTCTAAAAGCGGACTGCTTGAAAAACGAATGACGATTAACTGTGATAACGGCATATCCCATGTTTCGCAGCGTGTTTCGGCGCTCCTCGTCAATTGACTGCTGCCCGGGCTCGTCGTGGTAAAAGCCGTTGTATTCGATATCGGTCATTGAATTTTCGAGCAGCGCGTCGAGGTAGAAAACCGTCCGTCGCGTTAGGGCGGCGTATCTTTTGGGGACTGGGATCGGATAATCCGTTTTGATAGCGCGTATGGCTAAGCCACCCATTGACTTGGGCATTGTCAGCATCATGACAAACGCCGTTTCGAGTGGGGAGCGACAGCCTTCGCGTACATAAGAAAGTGCCTTAAGTGCTTTATTAGATCCACGATACCCCGATGCCTCTGAAAAGAAGGCTCTGAGCTCTTCAACGCTGGTTAGGGCTGGGCGCTTGCGATATTGAGTTTCGTCGGACGTTCCAAGCGCGTAGGAGCCGCAGATTTCAAAGTAATACTCAACGAGCTCCGAAAGGTTGAGGTCGGCTGTTGCTTCTAACGCGCACAGCTTGATATCGACGATGTAGACGTTCGGCTCGAGTTCTAGGTAGCTTTCTGCATCAAACGCATAGCGCGTGCAGTGGCAGATGCAGCCCTTGCGGTGCCTTTTGGCATTATTGGAAAACGTCAGCACATGGATGCGTTCAGAATCGACATTCTTTCTGTTGAGCCATGCTCGTGCCGCTTCCAGGTCGGACGTGGTCGGCGCAGACACCCTAATCTTTTCCATAGGTATGGGACCGGTCGCGTAGCTTGCGAGCGAGTTGGCTGTTTGGTATACAGCGCGTGCCGTGGTATGTGACAGAATGATTCCCATACGCGCATGATGGCATAGCGGACGCCGCATACGCCCGAAACTTCGGGCAACGGTATTGGGGCGTGGCTTATCTTCTGCGAACGGTGGGTTTTTGAGCTGTCGTATTGAGGGAGCAGCTTCGGCTGGGGAGGTTTCTGCCGGCTGCCCCTTTTTGGTGAACTTTAGTTGCGGATTCGTAGCTTCTAAGCGTTTTTGCCGACCGCTCAGATGCCTCACCAACATAATTTGAGTTATTCGGCCTTATCCTATACGAATGGCGCGATCGCAACGTCCTATTCGAATTGATTCAGGTAGATTTATGGGGCTTGGTTGCGAAATTAAGGCGATTTTAGCTTCGATTGCGGTTCAAGGGGCCTCGACTAGTGGTTCAGCTGGCCGAACAACTGGAAAAATGTAGGTGGGCCAACCTGCCGACTATGTGAAGCACGCATATTTGCTCGTTTTGATGAAAACTAGGGTGCAGCCATAAGGCTGCGCCCTAGTTTACTGCGTGCCGGTGCGTCCAGACGGATTGCACTGTGCCTGGCAGGCGCTCCCGCAGATGGATAGGTTATTTCGCAAACAGGTTCTTGAGGTTGAACTCGGCTTGAACGGTGCGGAGCATGAGGTCGGTGTCGTCCAGACCCAGATGCTGCTCGCTGGCGTCGGCGGCGAGGGTTCCACGGCGGCGCGCCCAGTTCTCGAGCGCGGCGGGGGCGGACTCGCGGGGGAGCGAGCGGACGTCGGCATCCAGGCTGCGGCAGATCTGGCGCGAGTCGATGACGATGATCTTGCCGGCGCGGCGTGCCTCGGCGTAACCGTCCAGGTGGATCTTGAACCAACTGTCTTCGAACGCGGCGTTATGCGCCATGTACGGGTACTTCTTCATAAGTTTGAGCAGCTGCTTCTGCAGTTCCTTGTTCTCGCGGAATGGTTTTTTGCCGTCGATGTCGTCCCAGGTAATGTGATGGATGTTCGATAGCGGCACATCCTCGCCGCGGTAGATGTCGGGCAAGCCGCAGTAGTGTGCCTCGGCGTCATGCGGGACGGCGTCGCTGGTGAGCTCCATGATCTCCCAGCCCACGTTGATGATATAGCCGCGCTCGGGCGCACGTCCGGTGGTCTCGATGTCGATGCCGAGCACCGTGCCCTGGATAGGCTTGCGGGCGTACGCCACGCCGAGCGCGTCGCGGTCGCCGCGGATTTCGCGCATGACGGACGCAGCGGTACGCTTTTGCATCTTGCCGATGGCGGCGCAGGTGTCGGCATCGGACAGGCCGCGCGAAAGCGTCGCGGGCGTCACGTTGCGCAGGCGTGCCTCGCCAATTTGGTCGCACAGGTCGCGGTTGCGGTCAGCCAGGTCGCGCACGGTGGCAAAGTCGAAGCTGGGGTCGCCCTCGGCGGTAAAGTACTCGGTTTCGAGCACCTTAAGGGCCTCCTCGCCCTTCTGGCGCTCGGATTCCATGGCGCCGTGATCGCCATAGATAAACATGGGAATAAACGGCTGGCGCTCGTATTCGAGTGCTTGTGAAACGTTCATACAACTGCTCCTTGGATGGGCCGCGTCGTGCGGCTCAGTGTCATTAAGATGTGGCGAGATGATAGTTTACCATGGGCAACTATTGGCATCGCGCCTAGGACAACTACAATACCCTAGTTGACCGCTAGGACTTTTACAATGCTGCCGAAAGACACGAAAGGTTCCATCCGTCATGGATTTGCTGATTGATATTCTGCTCGACGCCGGCAAGGACACGCTCTCGCTGGTACCGTTCTTATTGGTGACATATTTGGCCCTCGAGACCCTGGAGCACGTCGCGGGCGACAGCGTTAACGGCGCCATCAAGCGCGCCGGCGCCGCGGGTCCCGTGGTTGGCTCGTTGCTGGGCATGGTGCCGCAGTGCGGCTTTTCGGCAATGGCGGCAACGCTGTACGCCGGTCGTGTCGTGACCTTGGGCACGTTGGTGGCGGTGTTCCTTTCGACCTCCGATGAGATGCTGCCGCTGTTGCTCGCCGAGCAAGTTCCCGTGCAGACCATGGCGATGTTGCTCGCCTCGAAGGCGCTGATCGCGCTGGTCACGGGCTTTATCGTGGATGCGGCTATCCGCGGCCTTCGTCGTAATGCCCGCGCGCATGCGGCGATTCGCCGTACCGTGCTGGGGACCGCTGCCAATCCGGCTCATGTGAACTGCGCGCACGACGACCATACCGGGGGCGACATCATTGATGAAGTGGCCGAGGCGGGCGTAAGTGCTGATCACATCCACGAGCTGTGCGAACGCGATCATTGCGGCTGTGACGAGGATGAGGACGAGCACGGGCACGACCACAGCCACGATCATGGTCACGCGGACGAGCACGAGCGCCACCACGACCACAGCCACTCCTACGAGGGCGCGCCCATCGTGTCGATCATCCGCAGCGCGATCTCGCATACCGTGCAGGTGTCGGTATTCATTTTCCTGGTGACGCTGATTCTGGTCGCCGTGCTCGAGACCTTTGGCGAGTCGGCGATCGAGCAGTTCCTGCGCGGCAACGAGACGCTTGCGGTCCTGGGCTCGGCGCTTGTCGGCCTGATTCCCAACTGCTCGGCCAGCGTCGTCATCACGCAACTGTACCTGGAAGGCGCGCTGCAGCTGGCCCCGATGCTCGCCGGCACGCTCATTTCTGCCGGCGTGGGCTACCTGGTGCTGTTCCGCACCAACCGCAGCGCCCGCGAAAACGTCGTGTTCCTGGTCATGATGTACGTCATCGGCGCCGGCTGGGGCCTTATCCTATCCGCCGTTGGCCTTTAAGTAGATTATTGGGACATGTCTTACGATCTACCCCTGTGACCAGGGCATTTCCCGCTGCCAAAACAAAAAGGTAGATTTTTAGGCATGTCCCAAAAATCTACCTTGGTTAGCGCAACAGCTCGGTGAGGTTGCGCTTAAAGCGGGCCCGGTCTTCGCTGGTAAATGCCGCCGGACCGCGAGTGCGACCGCCGGCGCGGCGCACCTTCTTTTCCTCGTGGCGAATAAACAGTTGCATGTCGATGGTCGCCTTATCGTAGACGCGCCCGCGCACGCCGATGGCGGCGGCATCGCGCCCGAGCACCATGCTCGCCAAGCCAATGTCCTGCGTCACGACTACGTCGCCCGCCTGCAGGCGTTCGACAATGGCAAAGTCGGCGCTGTCGGCGCCAACGCTCACATCGAGCGTCGTGACCCAAAATCCGCGTCGCGCGTGCTCAGCATCGCGCGGGTCGTCGCGGCGAATGTGCCGTTCTAGGTTTTGCGTGCTGTTGCCGGCGATAACAACGGCGACGCCCGCCCGCCGCGCGCAGTCAATCGACTCGCGCGTGACCGGGCAGGCGTCTGCATCAATAAAGAGCGTTCGTGGCATCTAGTGCACCAGTTTGCCAAATTGAGTAGCACGAACAATCAGCGTTACGCCAAACACCAGCAGTGCGGCGCCGCTAAAGATGACGAGCATCTTGGCCGACCACAGCGGATAGATAAACACGAACATGCCGGCGATGATGGAGAGTGCGCCGCTCAGGATGGCGAGGGCGCGGTTGGACGAAAGCTCGGACTCCAGAATGGACATGACACCTTCGACAATCCAGCCAAAGCCGGCCACGATAACCACCATCGTGGTGAGCGTCGCGGTCGAGAAGGCCTGGTTGCGCAGGATTATGGCGCCGCCCAAGATAATGAGTAGGTTGGAGATGATGCTCGTCACGCGCCAGCCGGTGGGCAGCAGCGGCTCAAAAATGGCAGTGAACAGCCTGATGGCAGCAGTGATTACAAAGTAAAAACCCAGGACAGTCGTCAAAAAGACGAGGGACTTGGCGGGTGCAAAAAGCAGCGCGATACCAGCAATGAGCGCTAAGACGCCCGTGATGGCGTAAATCCAGCGCACGGCCTTGACGGCTTTGCCCGCCATGCTTTTCTCGTCAAATCCAAACTGGCTCGATTTTTGGTCATCGTTCTTAAAGATGCCCATAATGTCTCCTTTCCGTGCGGCGTAAGCCTTGATCGTTACAACCAGTATCGCCTAAAGGCGCTGGCGTATGGGTCGGAGAGGGCGAAACGTAACCCAAAGGCCCCGAATTGTTTCCGTTGTTCCCCACGTTGCGATTTTCTATTCAACAGGTGTAGAACATTGCAGCCCTGTTCGTTATTGCCTACGTTTTAGGTTAGATTTTCCTAAGGACAATTGGCTTGTATTGGGGGTCCCTATGAACGAAGCAGTTCCCGAGGCGCCGTCGAGTGTCGAATCGATGGCAGAGCAGGGTTGCGAAAAGCTCGGCTTGGAAGCGTTTGATGCGCTGGTCCGTCGTGCCCGTACGTGCCGCCGTTTTGACGAGTCCATGCGCGTGCCGCGTGAGTTTTTGCTCGAGCTGGCAGAGCTGGCTCACCTGACTCCCTGTGGTGCCAATGCTCAGCGTCTTCGTTTTCATGTGGTGAGCGATGCCGAGGATTGCGCGCGCGTATTTGATGAGCTCGCGTGGGCCGGTGCGCTTAAGGATTGGCCGGGTCCTGCCGAGGGTGAGCGCCCGACCGGCTACATCGCGATTTTGGCCGAGCGCGCCGTTCCGGGCAAGCCCGCCGCTCCCATCACCGAGGTCGACACGGGCATTGCCGCGCAGACGATGATGCTCGCCGCCCGCAGCGCCACGCCCGAGGTGGCAGCCTGCATGTTCAAGGCCTTTACGCCCCACGCGATCGATGCCATGGGGCTCGATAACGACAAGTATGAGCTCAAGCTGATCATGGCGTTTGGCGTTCCGGCCGAGACACAGGTGATCGATGCGATCGATTCCAACCCCGACGGCTCCATCAATTATTGGCGCGACGAGGCGCGGGTGCACCACGTACCCAAGCGTCCGCTTGCCGACGTGCTGCTGTAGTTGTGCGTCGTTGCGGTGCAATCCGGCGGCAAAATCACCACAAAGGCTCCTGTCCCCTTTGTGGTGGTACGAGGGGAGGGTGTGTGGCAGATCTGTATTTGGTGCGGCATGGGCAGACTGAGCTCAATGTGCAGAGCATTTTGCAGGGCTGGCACGATTCGCCGCTTACGGCGCGCGGGCGCGAGCAGGCGCTGGCGACGCGCGCGGCGTTTGAGGCGCGCGGCGTGGCCTTTGACCATGTGTATTCCTCGCCGTTGGGCCGGGCGCGGCATACGGCCGAGCTTATCGTTGGCGAGGGCCGTTCCATTGAGCTGGTCGATGACCTGCGTGAGTGGCATTTTGGCTCGCTGGAGGGCACATCAAATCGCGAGATGCCGCCGCAGCCCTGGGGCGATTATCCGGTGGCCTTTGGCGGCGAGTCGGAAGTGCAGCTTCAGTCGCGCATGGTCGCGACGCTGTCACGCATCATGGCCAGGCCGCAGCACGACTGCGTGCTGGCGGTTTCCCATGGCTCAGCCTGCCAGGAGTTTCTTGAGTATGTGACTGGCGAGGGGGAGCTACCCGACAACGGTGCCGTGCTTCATTTTGGCTATTGCGACGGGGCGTTTTCGCTCTTGGGTTGGTAACGAACGAAAGGACCCCTATGAATAAAGATCTGTATCTGGTCCGTCATGGACAGACGATATTCAACCTTAAGCGTATCATTCAGGGGTGGAGTGACTCGCCGCTTACGCAGTTGGGTTGCGACCAGGCGGCGCGCGCCGGCATGTTTTTACGTGCGCGTGGCATTGAGCCCGATCATGCCTACACCTCCACGCTTCATCGCACCGAGCAGACTATCGCCAACTTGTGGCCGGGCTTGGCGTACGAGCGCCTGGACGGTCTGCGCGAGTGGTTCTTTGGCGACTTTGAGGCCGAGCGCGTGATGCTTATGCCCGAGCGCCCGTGGCGCGACTTCTATTGCCAGTTTGGCGGCGAGGGCCAGATGCAAGTGCGCGAGCGCATGGTGGCGACGCTGATCGAGCTTATGCAGCGTCCGGACCATACGTGCGTGCTCGCGGTAAGCCATGGCTCGGCCATCAAGGAGTTTATGGATCACGTGAAGGGTGCGGCGGCCGACGAGCGCGATCGCGTGCCGGGCAACTGCGCGGTGCTGCACTTTGCGTTTGACGACGAATCCGACACGTTTGAGCTGATTGAGATTTTTACGCAGGAGGATTACGCACGCGAGCTGGGGCTTGAACCGCTCGTGGCGGCAGCAGGCCCGCAGCGGGGATAACGTGAGCGTGGCGGCACGGGTCGCCGGCATAACTTCTCGACGCAAAAGGGGCGGAGATGCATGTACCTGCTGCATCTCCGCCTCCTGTTTGTTGAGCTGCCGATTTTTGTGCTGGGCGGTCTGGTCTTGCTAGAACCGCGCGACCTGGTGCGTGAGCAGACCTGTCGGAACCTGCGGCGCGGCGCCGCTGACCTGCGCGGCGGGGAACAGTGCGGCTACAGCAAAGTTGAACGGCTCTTTGCCCGTGTAGGTGCCGGCAGCATGGGCATCGTCGGCCAGGAGCTGTGATGCCTCGAATAGTGCGGCAGCGTAGGCAGGGTCGTCGGCCAGTGCCGGCTCCGGCGCCTGGTCGAGCATGGCACGGATGGCGCCGACGGCGTCCTCGCGCTTGACCTCCCACACGCGGTGCGTAATGCCCGCGGGGTCGGTGTCGGCGTAGAGCGACGCGCCCTCTTTGGCGGCGCCCAGGATGATATCCATGACGGGCGAGGCCTCGTAGGCGAGCGACACGGGGCGCGGCTGCACCTTGAGCTCGGCGATCGCGCGCGCGGCGGCCACGTCAGCGCTGGCATCGCCCTTGCCACCCGCAAGTACACTCGTCGGGCAGATCGCCACGACACCCGTCACACGTCCCGGCTCGCCCGAGCATTCGTACACGTAATACGCCGCACCCGGGTCCTTGAGCATCAGGCCATCGGCAATGGCTCCGCGCAGAGCATCGTTGCCGCTCAGGATGCTGCCCATTGCGGGCAACGCCTCGAGCACGCGGTCCTGAGCCGGGCGGATGCAGGGAAACGGAAGTGCTTTCATGGGCGGTCCTAACGCACGAGTCGGTTTGTTCGCGGCTTATTATGCCCCAACTTGGCCGCTCGCGTCCCAGAGCACGTTATCGGCGAGCGCGATTAGCACCTGCTGACAACGAACGATATCGGCGTGGGGCACATATTCGTTGGGCTTGTGGGCGAGTGCGAGCGAGCCTGGGCCATAGCTCATGCAGCTACGGTTACCCGTCTTGCCGGCAATGACGGCAGTGTCGGTGTAGCCGGTAAAGAAGCCGACGGTCGTGTCCGCGTCCGTCACGTCATCGGCGGCACGCTTGAGCGCTGCTAGAAGGGGAGAGTTCGGGTCGCGCTCGATGGCGGGGCGGTCGCCCGTCACGGTGTAGCTGCCATGGCAACCGGGAACGGCGGCTTCGGCGACGGCGATGGCCTGCTCTACCATGCGCGTCGCGGCGGCCGTATCGGTCGGCGGGGTCAGGCGCATGTCGATCCAGACTTTGGCGCGGTCGGGTACGACATAGGGACGGTAGCCACCTTCGATCTGTCCAAACGTGATGGTCGAAGGCCCCAGCTCATCGTGCGCGGGCAGCGCCGCGAACGCATGGCGCAGCGCGCAGACGGCCTCGGCCATGGCGGCGACGGCGTCTGCGCCCTTCCAAGGCTGGCTCGCATGTGACGTGGCGCCGGTCATCTCGATCTCGAACCACGTGCGTCCCTTGTGCGCCACCTGAATCTGTCCGTCGGTGGGCTCGGTGTCCAGCACCCATTCGCGTGAGCCGACCCAGCCGGCATCGATCGCGGCCTCTGAGCCACGCATAAAATCTTCCTCGTCGACCGAGCAGATGAGCGAAAAGCCGCGGCGGGGCAGCGCGCCATCCGCTACCACGCGCTCGAGCGTATAGACCAGTGCGGCAATGGCGCAGGCCAGGCCACCCTTCATGTCGCAGGCGCCACGGCCATAGAGTTTGTCGTTACGCACAACCGCCCCGAGTGGCGGCGTGTTTGCGTCCCAGCCATCGCCCAGCGTAACGGTATCCATGTGGCAGATGTAGACGAGTCGCGCCTCGTCGCTCACTCCCGGCACGGTAATCATAAGGTTGCGGCGCCCGGGGAGTGCTTCGAGCTCTGCAATTTGCACGGCATCGAGTACCGGATGGCTCAGCTGCGCTAACCGTTCCTCAACCAACGCTTTGATATAGCGTTCAATCTCGCCCTCATACGCACCTGGGTCGGAACTGTCGATCCGCACGAGTCTTTGCGTAAGCCGCCAAGCAAAATCTGTATCAACCATAGGCACCTCACAGATAGTTAGGTCAACATACAGATTGTATGCCAAGAAGCGGCTCGGTGCATTTAATGGAGTGCTTACAAAAACGGGGGCGCCTCTCATGCGAAAGGCGCCCCCGCGGGCATTCAATGTCAGTAACGGGCAGGCCACATGGGGAACTGCCCTTCAGATCAGCCGGCGCTACTTGATCACGCGCACGCGATACATCGAGGGAATCTGCTTGAGTGCTTCGATGGTACTGGTGTCAAGGTGCTCGTCGGTGTCGAACATGGTGTAGGCGTTCTCGCCGGCGGACTCGTTGGTCATGCGCTGCACGTTGGCGTTGTCCTTGGCAAGGATTGCCGTGATCTGGCCGATCATGTTGGGCACGTTGGCGTGCAGGCAGGCGATGCGGCTTGCGGCGCGCGCCTTGCCCATGCTGCAGGCGGGGTAGTTGACGCTGTGTGCGATGTTGCCGTTCTCCAGGTAATCCTTAAGCTCGCTGATGGCCATGTCGGCGCAGTTGGCCTCGGCCTCGCCGGTGCCTGCGCCCGAGTGCGTGGTGATAAACGTATTTGGCATCTTGACGGTCTTGGGCGTGGCAAAGTCGCAGCTAAACCAGCTGAGCTTGCCCTCGCGCAGGGCGGCGTCAACGGCGTCCTCGTCAATGATGGTCTCGCGTGCGTAGTTGATGAGCACGGCGTCCGGGGCCAGCAGGTTGATCTGCTCGGTGCTGATCATGCCGATGGTGTCGGCCTTGCTGGGCACGTGCACGGTGAGGTAGTCGCAGCCGCGGCAGAGATCCTCGAGCGTGCCCACGCGCTGCACCTCGCGGCTCAGCACCCACGCGTGCTCAACGGAAATGAACGGATCGTAGCCATAGACGTCCATGCCCAGATCGACGCAGGCGTTGGCGACCTTGGAGCCCACGTTGCCCAGGCCGATGACACCGATGCGCTTGCCCTTGAGCTCGCGGCCCACAAAGGCCTTCTTGGCCTTTTCGGCATCGACCTGAATCTCGGGGTCGTCGGCGTTGTCACGCACCCAGTTCATTGATTGCACCACGCCGCGGCTCGAGAGCACCAGCATGCCTAGGACGAGCTCCTTAACGGCGTTGCTGTTGGCGCCGGGGGAGTTAAAGACGACGACGCCCTTCTTGGCGTACTCCTCGACGGGGATGTTGTTGACGCCGGCACCGCAGCGGGCGATGGCGCGGATGCCCTCGGGCAGCTCGTAGCCGTGCAGGTCGGTCGAGCGCATCAGGATCGCGTCGGCCTCTTCGGCGGTGCTCACAAATTCGTAGCCCTCGCCAAACTCGACTTTGCCGTCCTTGGTGATATCGTCGATGGTCTTAATCTTACGCATGGAAAAACTCCTTAGCAGGTTTTGATCTAAACAGGGTGGTTTGAGATGGCTGGTCGGCCCGCGTGCTGCGGGCTAGTTAGATCGCGGGCTCAAACTATGCTGCGCTTCGAAGTCCTTCATGTACGAGGCCAGTGCCCGCACGTCTTCCATGGTTACGGCGTTGTAGACGCTGGCGCGCATACCGCCCACCAGGCGATGGCCCTTGACGTTTTGAATCTGGTGCCCGGCCGCGCCTGCGACAAAGGCCGCGTCGAGTTCGGCGTCGCCGGTGCGGAAGGTGACGTTGGCGATGGAGCGGCTGTCTGTCTGCGTGGTGCCATGGAACAGCTCGCTTTGCTCGAGCAGGTTGTAGAGCAGGTTGGCCTTGGCCCAGTTGCGCTCGGCCATGGCGGCAAGTCCGCCGGTCTCCTCGACCCACCGGAACACCTTGCCGCACACGTAGATGCCAAAGGTGTTGGGCGTGTTGAGCATGGAGCCCTTGGCGGCCTGGGCCTTAAGGTCCATGTACTGCGGTGTCTGCGCAAAGGCAGGGCCGTCGGCGATGAGGTCGTCGCGCACGATGACCACGGTCACGCCCGCGGCACCGGCGTTTTTCTGCGCGCCAGCGTAGATGAGCCCGTAGCGCTCAACGTCGAGCGGCTGCGACAAAAAGCAGCTCGAGACATCGGCGACCAGCGGCACATCGCCGCAAGCGGGCAGCTCGTGGTACATGGTGCCAAAGATGGTGTTGTTCTGGCAGATGTAGACGTAGTCGAGCCCGTCGCCTGCGGCCTCGGCGGCAATGCGCGCGTTGATGTCGGCCATGGTGGGTATGCGGTCGAAATTGGTGTCCTCGGAGCTCGCGAGCAGCATGGCCTCGCCGTACTTGGCGGCCTCCTTGTACGCCTTGTTGGCAAAGTTGCCGGTCACGACGTAGCCGGCGCGGCCGCGGCGCATGAGGTTCATCGGGATGCCCGCAAACTGCAGCGTGGCGCCGCCCTGCAAAAACAGGACATGGTAGTTGTCCGGGATGCTCAGCAGACGGCGCAGGGTTGCCTCGGCGTCATCGATGATCTGCTGGTACATGCTAGATCGATGGCTCATCTCGAGCACGGACATGCCGCAACCGCGGTAGTCCATCATCTCGTCGGCGATCTCGGCGAGCACGCTTGCGGGCAGCGCGGCCGGGCCAGCTGAGAAGTTGTGCACACGTGCCATCTTCTAGTTCCCCCTCGTAGTCGTTTGAACGTTCGGGATACTTTAGCACAGTGCAGCGTCAGGCGCGACCGCATCACAGCAAAACCCGAGTGCGCCGCTATGATTTACAGGATGGTTACATGGGGGAGAGGTGACCTTACTCCTCAGGCAAATCCAAATCTGCGAGCGAAGACATGAGGTTCTCTAGGCGCTTGATCTCTTCGCCGCAAATTAGCTACCTCCTGCCCGCTACGACGCCAGTGTGGCAATGACGGCTTCGTCGCCGGCGTATATTAGGGTGTTGCCATCGGGAATGATCGTTTGGCCGTCGCGCTTGAGCATCACTACAATAAACGGATGCTTGCCTTGCGGCACGTCGCGCAGGCGCTGGCCGGCCAGGCGACCGTGGGGCGTCACGGCGACCTCGCGCAGCGTAACCTCGGCACGCTCTTCAAACGTCGGGGCAGCCATCACCAATAGGTCGCCTTCCTCAATCACGGTATCGCCATTGGGCAGCACCGGGTGCGCGCCATCGCGCAGCACCAGGACGACGAGCATGTCCGTGGCGCTGCCAATGTCCGCGAGCGAGCGTCCGGCAAACGGATGTCCAGCGCCCACCTTGAGCTTTACAAACGACATGCCGTCCTCGTCGCGGTAGTCATTAAAGGTGCGGCGCACGTCGCCGGTCGCATCGATCATATCGAGCTTCTTCGCCACCGCCGGCAGCAGCGAGCCCTGCACCACAATGCTCGACACGGCAATCACAAACACCAGGTCAAATAGGTCGTGTCCGCCGGGAACGCCGGCAACCACGGCAAAGAGACTAAAGACGACCGAAGCTGCTCCGCGCAGGCCCGCCCAGCTTACGAGTGCGACCTGGCGGGGGTTTGTCTTAAAGGACGCCAGGAGCACGCCGACGGCGATGGGACGGCTCACGAAGAGCATAAACGCCATGAGCGCCAAGCCCGGCAGCAGCATCTGCGGCAGGCGCGCGGGCGTTACGAGCAGGCCGAGCAAGAAGAAGATTGTCATCTCTGCCATCTCGGTGAGGGTGTCAAAGAAGTGCGCCATCTCGACCTTGCCGGTGATGTCGCTGGCACCCAGCACAATGCCGGCCAGGTATACAGCCAAAAAGCCGTTGCCGCCCAGATAGCTTGGTAGCGCGTAGGCAACGATCGCCACGGCGAACAAAAAGATGGTCTGCGCGCCCTCGGCCGTTGCGTGCGCGCATTCAATCAGGCGGCCCGCCGCCCAGCCGATGGCGAAGCCCAGGCCCACGCCCAAGATAATCTGCTTGGCCAGCAGTGCGGGAATGTTGATGTCGCCGCCGGCCGCGAGTGTGGCGAGCACGGCGGTGAGCATATAGGCGACGGGATCGTTGGAGCCCGATTCGACCTCGAGCAGCGAGTCGGTGCCGCCCCTCAGCGAAAGGCTGTGCTCGCGCAGAACGCTAAAGACGCTGGCCGCGTCGGTGGATGCCACGACCGATCCCAGCAGCAGGCCGCCGATCCAGTCGAAGCCCAGCACAAAGCGGGCGAACACGCCGGTGATGCCCGCGGTGATGACGACGCCGAGCGTGCTCAGCAGCACCGCGGGCACGGCGACGGGCTTGGCGCGGTCGATGTTGGTGTTAAAGCCGCCGTAGAACATGATGAACAGCAGCGCCGTGCTGCAGACGGTTTCGGTAAGCGCATAGTCGCTAAAGTCGATATGCGCCGGGCCATTGACGCCCAGCAGCATGCCGAGCGCGATAAAGATGAGCAGGGTGGGGAAGGGGAGTTTTTTGCCGACGGGTTTGATGGTCAGGCACAGAATAATAACGAGGCCGATAAAGAGAAGGATCTGGTTCATGGATGGTGTCCGCTCCTGGGTGGTTGGCGTGGCACGGTCAGTTGTCTGCGGTTATTTGTACCCAAAGATGGTGGGTTTATGGGGTTGGATTGCGGGCGTGCGCGATATCGTCATAGACGGCCGCCGTCTTTGCCTCTGCTCGGAAACCCTTTCCAGCTTTATTGCAACGGAGTACAATGGGTAACGTTTAAGTTCAACTTGAAGTTTTAGTTGCGGCACCGGGCTTCGGCCGCAATGCAAGGAGAGGCGTACCATGGCGATCTATGTGACATCTGATGCTCACGGGCACGTGCGTGCGCTTGATGAGGCCCTGTCTAAGATCTCGTTGACGTCCGACGACACGCTGTACGTGCTGGGCGACATGATCGATCGCGGGCCCGATCCGGTCGGCGTTATTAAGCTCGTGCGTTCGCTGCCCAACGCCCACGTGCTCAAGGGTAATCACGAGCAGATCATGCTCGATGCCATCATTGGCCAGGATCCGCTCGATGCCGAGACCTGGGATATCAACGGTGGCTGGACGACGCGCGAGCAGCTCAACGACATGGAATTTGAGGCATACGAGGAGCTCGTGCGATGGATGGCCGCGCTGCCGCTCTACGCGGTGGTCGAGACTGCCGAGCGGCCGTACCTGCTGGTGCACGCCGGCATTCAGACCGAGGCGGCGCGTGCGTTTTTGCTTGAGCATGGTGTCGATTGTGCCGATGGCGTCGGTGCGGTGGGTGCCGATCGCGAGCTGCTGCAGCAGATGCTCGCGGTGCAGTCGTCCGATGACTTGCTCTGGATTCGTCACGGCTATTGGGATGTGCCGACCGGGCTGCTTTCTGCCGAGGGCAAGGGCCCGGTCGTGGTGAGCGGTCACACGCCCACGGTATCGCTTGGGCGCTATTGCGAGGTTGGCGGCCTGGCAGGGCTCGATGAGGAGTCGGGCCGCGGGCAGATTGTGCGCCTGGGTGGCGAGGATACCGCTGGTGTGCCCGATCGCATCGACATCGACTGCGCTGCCGCCACCGGCTCCGAGTTCGGCCGCGTGGGCATCCTGCGCCTGGACGACGGGGCCGAGTTCTATGCGAATATCAACCCGGGCGAATAATCGGTGCAAGGGGTAGCTAATTTTGGACGGGGCCTTTTTTGACTACTTTTGCCCTTCTGCCCGCAAATTGATTTTTCAGGGACGGGGATTAAATAATCATTTGGCTGCCCGCTGGCTAAGTGAGTAGACTTTTTTGGAAATGCCGAGCACCCAACATATTTGCCTCAATAAAACCGCTGGTCACGGACTTGTGTTTTGTCGGTGTGGTCCGGGATTCGGTAAAAGTCTACTCACTTAGTTTTGCGTGTCCGCAACGAGACTCCAGCCGGGGTGATTCTACCGCAAATTAGCTTCTCCCATCGCCGCAATTAGGCGCCGTACGGATTCCGGTCCCTCTCTATGCGTTGGCGGATGTGGGCGTACTCGATAATCAACAGTACCAGCAGTAGGGCCATGATGGCTAGGTAGCTCACGACGGCGCCCATCAGGCCGAGCAGATTGATCAGAATCACCGGGAGCACCACGCTCACGGCAAAGCAGATCAGGTAGATCTTGGTGACGTCTCCAGCGTGGCGCAGCACCGTGATGATGGCGTAGATAAAGTCGATGGCCGCGGTGACGCCGCCGGCGACGACCATCAGCAGCGCCAGCGTACGGTAGCGCTCAAAGCTGAGGCCGTACATAAAGCTCATGAGGGGAATACCGGGACCTGCCATAAATGCGGCGCACGCGCCGGTGATGACCACGATCAGTGCCATAACGGCAACAATAATCAGGTCAAAGCGACGACGCTTGCGAGGATTAGCCCAAATGCTCGACAAGCGCAGGAGCTGCGGTTTATAGATAAATCCAATGCTCAGCAAAATAGCCTGCGCCGGAAAGAACAGGGCATTAAAGTACAGCTGATATTTGTATGCCAGCGTGCCTTCCATCACAAACTTGGGCATGCTTTCAATAAGGTTGAACAGGAACAGTGCACCAAAGAGCGGGGCGCACTGGACAAACAGGTGGCCGACCTCGCGCAGGCTCACGCGGCGCGATTTTTCGGTTTCGAGCAGGGCAAGCGGCGCGGTGAACAGCACGAGCGAGGCGATTGCGGCGATGCCCATGGCCATGGCCGCGATGGGCATGCTGCGCGTGAGGAACAGCGCCACGCTGAAGACCGCGATGACGCCGACGGAGCGTAGCGTTTGACTCATTCCAGCCAAGTAGAGCTTATCGGCCTGCTGCAGGCGGCCTTCGTACACGTCGGCGACGCCGTCGATGACCTTATACAGGTAGACGCCCAGGCCGATCGTCGCCATCTGCGCGTCATAGCCGCGGGCGCTGCTATACATGAGGCCGCAGCCTAGGGCGAGCGCTCCGCAGATCCAACGATTGAGCTGGTAGGAGGCGAAGGACGTCTTTTCGTCGATGTCCGAGACCTGGAAATTGCGCACGCCGTAGTTGCATGCGATCATGATGAGCGTGCCGGTGACAAAGGCGATGGAGAACTTGCCGGCTTCTTCGGCGCCCACGAGCTGTGTGGACACGATGGTGAGCAGCGGAAACGCCAAGCCCCACACGGCGGTGCCGAGAGCGTTCCAAAGGTAATCGCGACTGGTGGCGTGCTCCTCGTATTCCGCTTCCTGCATGGAGAAGCCGCCGCCGTAGACGGCGCCGAGCAGACGGTTCCACCAAGCGTTGACCATGCGGCGGACGGGGCCGGGCTTGCGATCGCGTTCGCGCCGGCGACGTGTGGCTTGGCTGCTATCGGGCCCGCCGGCGTTGCGCTGACTCAGCTCTTGGATGCGTGCGAGTTCCTCGGCAGTGTGCGAGGCAGGGAAGAGGCCGTTCTCGATGCGGCCGCCCTGGGCCTTCGCGGCGCCGTCTCTCGATGCAGCGGGGTTGGAGACGCCGTTGCGGCGAGCGATGGCGCGGCGAATGCTATCGAGGGGCGTGATGCTCAAAGCGGAGTCCTTTCTATTGCTGCGCTCTAGTATAGACGCGACGGTGTTCGCTCGTGTTTTTGAACGGATTGTTCAATATTTTCGGCAGGCGGCTGTAATTTGTCGGTAAGTGTGCGGTATCCTGTTGAAGTTTTGTGACACCCCCCGATGCCGCCCACGCGGCACCAAGGAGCTTCTACCTATGGACGTCGCCGCATTCTTACTGGCTCTTGTGCCGATTATTTGGCTGGTCGTGATGCTGCTGTGCTTTAAATGGCCAGCTTGGAAGGCCGCTATCGGATCGTTTGTCCTTTCGTGCTTGCTTGCCTTCGCATGGTGGCACCTGCCGGCAGCGCAGATCGCGACCGCCTCGCTCGAAGGTTTTTTGATGGCTCTGTGGCCCATCGTCCTGGTGATCATCGCCGCGGTGTTCACGTATAACCTGTGCGTTCGTACGGGCGCCATGGAGGTGATCGGCAGCATGATCACCTCCATCAGCAGCGACCGCCGTCTGCTGGCGCTGCTCGTGGCTTGGTGCTTCGGTGGCTTTATGGAGGGCATGGCCGGCTTCGGTACCGCTGTCGCCATTCCCGCCGGCATGCTCGCGGGCCTGGGCTTTGAGGCCGTGCCTGCCGTGCTCATCTGCCTGCTGGCCAACGGCGTGCCCACGCCCTACGGCTCCATCGGCATCCCCACGGTGTCCGTTGCCGACCTGGTGGGTCTGGATTCCCTGCACCTGGCGACCGTCCAGCTGGTGCAGCTCGCACCGTTCTTTGTGGTGATGCCGCTATTTATTGTGCTGGTTGCGGGCCGTGTTGCCGATGACCAGGGCAATGCCGCGAGTGTGGGCGAGCGCCTGCACGGTGTTGCCGGCGTGGCGTTGCTCTCCGGCGTGTCGTTTGTCGGCGCGGCTCTGGTCGTTGCCATGTTTGTGGGTCCCGAGCTGGCCGTGGTCGTAGGCTCCATCGTGTCGCTTGCGCTGACCGCCGCGCTTGCCATGCGTGCCGAGAAGTCCGGCCACCTGGATGCGCGCTTCCACATGAATATCGAGGCGGGGGAGAAGCTCACCGTTAAGTCGGCGCTTTCGGCCTGGTCGTGCTTCATCCTGATCTTTGTGTTGCTGCTGGGCACGTCTAACCTGGTACCCGCCGTGCATGCTGCGCTCGCGCCGTTTGCGAGCCACGTGCAGGTGTATTGCGGTGAGAATCCCGGTACGCTTACGTTTTCGTGGATCAACACGCCAGGCGTCTGGATTTTCCTGGCGGCGTTTGTCGGCGGTGCCATTCAGGGCGCTTCGCCGCGCATGATGGGCGAGGTGCTGGTCGCGACTGTGAAGCAGATGACGCCGACGGTGATCACGATGCTTTCGGTACTGGGCTGCGCCAAGGTGATGGGCTATGCCGGCATGATTTCGTCGATCAGTGCGTTTTGCATTGCGGTCGCCGGCGGTCTCTACCCGATTCTGGCTCCGTGGATCGGCGCAGTCGGTGCGTTCGTGACCGGTTCGGGCACGTCCTCGGGCATGCTGTTTGGTCCCATTCAGAGCCAGGCCGCCACTGCGCTGGGTGTGAGCGACTACTGGATGGTCGCATTGAACGCCCTGGGCGTCGCCGCTGGTAAGATGATCTCGCCGCAGACCCTCGCCATTGGTCTTGCCGCCGTGCACGTGCGCGGTAAGGATGCCGAACTCCTGGGCGCGGTGCTGCCCTACGCTGCCGGCATGCTGGTCCTGATGAGCGCCATAGCCATGCTCGGCCAAAACCTGCCGCTGTAGTCGGCACTTAGGGACGTTCCTTATGTGCCGGCACTTTGGGAACGTCCCTAAGTGCCGGCATCCGGGGGCGCTCCTTGAATGTTGCCTGTTCAAGAGTGTTCCCAATGACTAGGCGTTTAAAAACGTCCCCAATGACTAGGCCGCTTGCCTGCGATTTTTGACCGTTGGGCGGGCTTGCCGCCCTTGCCGCAAAAACGTTTTTGCATATCGGGTACAACGGGCTTTACGTGAGTAAAGTGCGCGTCGCGTCCACGTGTCGCGTTTTTAAAGGAGGCCCCATGCCTGGTGTTACCCCTGCAGAAGTTCTGTCCAACTTTGGTATTACGCTCGTTGAAGATCCCGCCGAGAATCAACCCCGTCTGCTGGTGGACCTGCCGGCGGCAGAGCTTGTCGAGCACGCTATTCGTCGCAAAGAGGGCCGTATGGCTTCTAATGGCGCGCTCGTGATCGAGACGGGGGAGCGCACTGGTCGTTCGCCCAACGATCGTTTTATCGTTGACACCCCCGATGTTCACGACAAGATCGCCTGGGGTGCGGTCAACCGCCCACTGTCCGTCGAGAGCTATGAGGCCATCAAGGCCGGCATCGTCGACTATCTCAACGAGCGCGACGTGTTCGTCACCCGCGGCATGGCGGGCGCCGACCGCAACCACACGCGTCGCCTGCTCGTTGCCTGCGAGCGTGCCAGCCAAGCGCTCTTTATTAAGCAGATGCTCGCCCGCCCGCTTGCCCGTGAAATCGCACGCACCGGCGAGCCGGACTTCTGCGTGCTCGCCGCTCCCGGCTACCAGTGCGATCCCGCCATTAAGGGCCTCAACTCCAGCGCCGCCGTGGTCATCAACTTCCAGGAGCGCGTGATTTTGGTTGCCGGCACCGGTTACTCCGGCGAAATCAAAAAGTCCATCTTCAGCGTCATGAATTACCTGCTGCCCGTCGAGGACGACGTGCTACCCATGCACTGCTCGGCCAGCATGGATCCCGTCACGCACGAGACCGCCGTGTTCTTTGGCCTTTCGGGCACGGGCAAGACCACGCTTTCGGCCAACCCCACGCGGCTGCTGATCGGCGACGACGAGCACGGTTGGTCCGACATGGGCATCTTCAACATCGAAGGTGGCTGCTACGCCAAATGCGAGGGCCTGGACGCGTTCCACGAGCCCGAGATCTTCAACGCTGTCCGCTTTGGCGCGATCTGCGAAAACGTGGTGCTCGACGAGAACCGCAAGCCCAACTACGACGACATCTCGATCACGCACAACACGCGCGTGGCATACCCTGTGGAGCACATTCCCAACGCGTGGACCAAGGGCATGGGCACCACTCCAAGCGTCGTGCTCTTCCTGACCTGCGATGCCTTTGGCGTGCTGCCGCCCATCTCGCGCCTGACGGCCGACGCCGCCATGTATCACTTTGTGACGGGCTTTACGGCCAAGATCCCCGGCACCGAGGTCGGCGTCACCGAGCCCACGCCCACGTTCTCTTCGCTGTTTGGCGAGCCGTTTATGCCGCTCGACCCCATGGTCTATGCCAAGATGCTCGGTGAGCGCATCGCCGACGGCCGCACGCGTGTGTACCTGGTCAACACCGGCTGGATCGGCGGCGGCTACGGCGTGGGTCATCGCATCGAGCTTGCCTACACGCGCGCCCTGGTGGCCCGCGCCCTCGACGGTACCATCGAGGACAGCGAGTTCGTGCACGACGACATCTTTAACGTCGACATTCCCACCACGTGCCACGGCGTACCCGACGGCATCCTGGTGCCGCGCCAGTATTGGCAGAGCACCGCTCGCTACGACGAGGCCGCGCACAACTTGGCCGTGATGTTCGAGGAGAACTTCGAGAAGAAGTACTCGCACCTGCCCGAGTCCGTGAAGGCCGCCGGTCCGCACGCTCAGGTGCACGCCGACGCCCGTCATCGCGGCCACGGCCTGCTGGGACTTCGCCACTAGCGTCGCCTCAGACCCAAAACCACCATAAAGGGGACAGGCACCTTTGTGGTGGTTTTACTCGCGCGGATGACTCGGGTTACAATACGCCTAACATATCGCTCCCTTCTCCGGATGGGGGCAGCGTAAGCGCTCTTGTGGCGGCACCGTAGGACTTTGAAGGTGGCCGTCGTAAGGGCGCTTTTTGTTTAGGCACCCGGGCTCGGGCGCATGCTATGAAGGGAGAGCACATGAAGAGTTTCGTTGCCGAGGATTCGTTTTGGGAGCTATTTCCGCAGGCGGCTGTCGGTGTTGTGGTCGTAAAGGGCATGAAGCCCGCGGCTCAGATTCCTCAAGAGGACGTGGACGCGATTGCGGCGTTGCTCGACCGCGCCAATATCGACGCGGAGCGTCATCTGACCAGCGATACTATCAGCGAGAATGCGCCGGTTAAGGCATGGCGCGAGGCATATCGCCTATTCAAGACCAAGAAGGGCGCGCGTTGCTCAATTGAGAACCTGCTCAAGCGCGTGCTCAAAGGCAAGCCGGTGGGCCACATTACGCCCGCGGTGGACATCTACAACACGGTGTCGCTGTCCTACGCGCTGCCCGTAGGCGGCGAGGATTTGCACGCGATTGAGGGAGACCTTTGCCTGAAGGTGACCGACGGTGGTGATTCATTTCTGCCGCTTGGCGAGGAGACAGATGACCCGACGCTTCCCGGCGAGCTCGCCTACATCGATGATGCGGGCGCCGTATGCCGCTGCTGGAACTGGCGCGACGGCGTTCGAACGGCGTTGTCCGATGATTCGGCCGATGCTTTCCTGGCGATTGAGTGCGTGGAGCCCGAGCGGATGGGGGATTGCCAGGCCGCGATCGATCGCTTAGCCGAGCTGCTCGAGCGCTATCTGGGAGCGACGGTTGTCGTTAAAACGCTTGTGACTCGCGACAATCCCTGCGTGGAGCTGTAGCGAAGTCTGCGGATCAAACTCGACGGTCAAAACCACCACGAAGGCGCCTGTGAACTGCCTCCCATTTCTT
>NZ_JBBNLM010000023.1:0-29185 GCF_040092475.1 Collinsella sp. CLA-ER-H10 | reverse complement strand
GAAATGGGAGGCAGTTCACAGGCACCTTTGTGGTGGTTTTAGGCGAGGAGATCGGGGAACCAGGTTGGTTTGGGTTGGTTGGGCGTGCGCTCGGCCAGGACCAACTCCATCCAGCACATGTCGTACCAGCGGCCGAACTTTTGGGCACAGCGATCGAAGGCGCCCACCAAGCGATATCCCATATGGGCATGGAAGTCCTGGCTATTGTGCGTTAGATACTCGTCGTCCTTGTCGTGCGGCACGGCGATGAGCGCGCACATATTGGTGATGCCCATCGCGATCAGGCACTGCTTGAGCGTATCGTGCAGCTTGCGACCCAGCCCGCCATGGCGCACATCGCGTGCCAGGTAGATCGACGTCTCGACCGACCAGTCGTAGGCCTCGCGGCTGTTAAGCGCGCTCACATAGGCATAGCCTACCGGACGCCCGCCCAGCTCCATCACCAGATACGGATAGCGCTTGAGCGTGCGTTCGATGCGCCCGGCGAACTCCTCAACGCTCGGCACCTCGTATTCGCAGGTAATCGCCGTCTGGCGCACATACGGCTCATAGATGGCAAGCAACGCCGGCGCATCATCGGGCGTCGCCAGGCGAATCGTCGGCTCGGACATCTCGGGCATACAGCCCCTCCCCCTCAAAAGCAAAGGCCGCCCTGCGCCAAGCCCAGCGCAAGGCGGCCCCCGTTATTACATCAGGCTACAGGACAGCCGCCAGCGCGTCGATGTCCTCCTGCGTCGTGGCCCAGCTGGTGCAAAAGCGCACCACCGTGTGGGTCTCGTCGTACTTTTCCCAGTACTCGATCGAGGCATGCTCGCGAATGCGGGCCATGTCCTCGTTGGGCAGAATCACGAACTGCTGGTTCGTGGGCGTCTCCAAGAAGAACTGGTAGCCGCGCTCGTGCAGTACACGACGCAGCGCCTGGGCCGTCTCGATCGCCTGGCGACCAATCTCAAAATACAGGCCGTCGGTAAAGAGCGCCTCGAACTGCACACCCGTCAGGCGGCCCTTGGCGAGCAGTGCGCCATGCTGCTTAATACGCGGAATGGGATGCGCCGGGGCGTGCATGCCGCAGAACACCACGGCCTCGCCGCAGAGCGCACCGCACTTGGTGCCGCCGATGTAGAACACGTCGCACAGCTGCGCCAGCTCGGGCAGGGTAATGTCGCACTCATCGGCCGCCAGTGCATAGGCCAGACGAGCACCGTCCACAAACAGCGGAATCTCGCGCTTCTGACACACCGCGTGAATCGCCGCGAGCTCGGCCTTGGAGTACAGCGTACCGTACTCGGTCGATAGGCTCACATACACGGCGCCCGGGAACACCGTGTGCTCGTAGCTCTCGTTTTCGTAGAACACCTGGATATAGTTCTCGAGGTCCTCGGCGTGCATCTTGCCCTCGTAGCCGGGGATGGTGAGCACCTTGTGGCCGCCAAACTCGATGGCGCCCGCCTCGTGACAGGCGACGTGACCAGTCTCGGCAGCAACGACACCCTCGTAGGGCGCAAGCAGCATGTCGATCACCGTCGCGTTGGCCTGCGTGCCGCCCACCAGAAAAAACACGTCAGCATCGGGGGCCTGACAAGCCTCGCGGATAAGCTGCTTGGCACGCTCGGTGTGCGCATCGGTACCGTAGCCGGGCTGCGGCTCCATGTTGGTGTCGACGAGCGCCTGCAGCACTGCCGGATGTGCACCGTGGGAATAGTCGTTGTTAAACGCGAGCATGGCAATCCTCTCTAGCCGGGCACGGACCCGATGATTCAAACGGGGCTATTGTACGCCGTTGGGATAGGCAATGCGCGCGGCAAGGCACTCAAGTGCCAGTACCAGAGCAAAACCGCAGCTCACGTCACTCAAAAAGTGTGCTCCGATCACGATGCGGCCAAACGCGACGAGCGCCGCGACCACAGCCGCCGTCCAAAAGACCACCCGGCGGCGCGACGGTTTTTCCTTAAAGGCCACCGCGGGAAGCCCGGCGAGCATAAGACCGATCGCCGCGTGCGCCGTGTGTCCGCTCGCAAACGACTTGAACCCGTCCTTGATTACGCCGGCGGCGATATAGGTCAACTTGTCGGGATTGCCGATTACCCACCACGGCTGAAAATTGAGCCCCGGCGTGACCTCGATCACGCGCATGCGCGGGCGCGACCACAGCGGCTTGACGACCACGTTGAGGATAATGGCCTGAGCGACCCACACGGCAAGTACCATCAACGCCCAGCGCATAAGCTCGTCGGGCGCGGTGTCGCGCGTGAGACGATAGACGATAAAGTTAGCAGCAATCACCAGCACAAACGTCAGCACCAGCTGAACGGCAATGAGTTTGCCGCCAGCCCGCAGGGACGAAACGATCTCGTAGCCAGCCAGACCAACGTTAACGAGGATACCGAGCACGGCGAGCCATTTGCTCCCCCTGGAGTCGGGACGCACCGCGCGCACGAGCATAACGCCTGCGATGCTCGCCGTCAGCTCAAACGGCAGCTCGCCGGCAGCCTCGATAAAGCGGCCGTACATGCTGCCGATGTTGAACAGCGCGCACGAGATCTGATAATCGAAGAAGCTGCCCACGCCCAGGCAAAGGGCAAGGATAACCGCGATAATGGCGACATCTTTCTTATAGATGTATCCGAACATGCTTTCCTTTCGATGTGGCTGGAATCAACCTGCAACGTGGCGAGGCAAAGATGACTCCGCCCCGCCACGCCCCTTACTTGTCAGTCATCGTCACTCGCGCCTAATTGCTGCAGCAGCATGAGCGCCGCGGCCACCGGGCCGGTGCCGTCGTTGGCGTCGAGGCCGCGACCCAGGCCGCTGCCCGCACCGGCGCCCGCCTTGTAGGGTACCGACAGCTTGCGGCTCTTGGGGAAGTTCACCGCGCCATAGCGGGTCTTAAGCTCAAAGGCCACCTTCTTGGGCACGTCAACGCCTAAGAAGGTGATGCGGCCGCCACTGAGCGTGACGCTCTCGAGCCCAAGGCGCTCGCCGCGAATACGGATTCGTGCGCGATTGAACAGGTTGAGTCCCGCCAACGGCAGCTCGCCATGCGCGGCCTCGGTCTCTTCCTGCACCTCATCGATGCTCTCCAGGTCCTCGGCCGCCGCGAGCTTACGGTACACGAGCACGCGCTGATCCACCGCCGGCAGGTACTCCTCGGACAAGAAGTAGTCGGCCGGCAGGTTAATGCCCACGCTCGCCGCCTCCACGCCGGCATCGTCATCGCCGCGTGCCTCGGCCACGGCCTGGCCCAGCATCTGCGTAAACAGGTCAAAGCCCACGCTCGACAGGTTGCCGTGCTGCTCGGCCCCCATAAGCGAGCCGGCGCCGCGAATCTCCAGGTCGCGCATGGCGATGCGCATGCCGCTGCCCAGGTCCTGGAACTCGGAAAGTGCAGTCAGGCGTGCCGTGGCCTCCTCGGTAAGCGGCAGCTCGCCCGGGAACATAAAGTACGCATAGGCCTGCGTGGCAGAGCGACCCACACGACCCTTGAGCTGGTAGAGCTGCGCCAGACCCAGGCGCTGCGAGTCCTCGATGATCAGCGTGTTGGCGGTCGCGTTGTCGATACCGCTCTCCACGATGGTCGTGGCGATGAGCACGTCGATCTTTTTGGTCGCGAACTCGATCATCACGTCCTCGACCTCGCGCGGGCTCATCTTGCCGTGCGCCACGCCCACGCGTGCCTCGGGCGCGGCCTCGTGCACGCGCGCCACGGCATCATCGATGGTCTTGACGCGGTTGGACACGTAGTACACCTGGCCGCCGCGACCCACCTCCAGGCGAATCGCCGCGCTCACCACGTCGGGGTCGTACTCCCCCACGTGCACGATCACGGGACGACGCCCGGTCGGCGGTGTGGTGATTAGGCTCATGTCGCGTACGCCACTCGTGGCCATCTGCATGGTTCGCGGAATCGGCGTTGCCGAAAGCGTAAGCACGTCAATCTGCTCGCGCAGGTTCTTGAGCTGCTCCTTGTGCTGCACGCCAAATCGCTGCTCCTCGTCGATGATCACCAGGCCCAGGTTCTTGGGGTTCACATCGGCCGAAAGCAGGCGGTGCGTGCCGATAAGCACGTCGATCGTGCCCTCGGCAAACGCCTTGAGCGCGCGCTTTTGCTGCGCCGGCGTGCGGAAGCGGCTGAGCACCTCGACCTCAAGGCCAAACGGAGCAAAGCGCTCAAAGAACGTCTCGTAGTGCTGCTGGGCAAGAATGGTCGTGGGGCAGAGCACCATGACCTGGCGGCCGGAGTCCACGCACTTAAACGCCGCACGCAGAGCGACCTCGGTCTTGCCGAAGCCCACGTCGCCGCACAGCAGACGGTCCATGGGCTTGGGCGCCTCCATGTCGGCCTTAATGTCGGCGATGGCCTCCAGCTGGTCGCGCGTCTCGTCGTAGGGAAAGCTCTCCTCCATCTCGATCTGCTCGGGCGTGTCGGGCGGGCAGGCGATACCGGTAATCGACGAGCGGCGCGTATACAGATCGACCAGGTCAAACGCCAGCTTTTTGGCATTCTTGCGCGCCTTATTGGTGGCACGCGTCCAGTCGGCGGTGTTGAGCCTGGTCAAGCGCGGTTTGTCGCCGTCGGGGCCAACATAGCGCGTGATGCGGTCGACCTGCTCGAGCGGCACGTAGAGCTTGTCGCCATCGGCATATTCCAGCAAAAAGTAGTCGCGCTCCTTGCCGCCCACTTCTTGGCGCGCGATCTCGCTAAAGAGTGCGATGCCGTGAGTGGCGTGCACCACGTAGTCGCCCGGCTTAAACGGGAACGTGATCTGCGTAATGTCCACCTTGCGGCGGCTGCGCGCGCGGTTGGCGTCCATGCGGGCGTTGAGGTCGGCGATTGAGAACACGGCCAGGTTGGCATCGGGCACCACCACGCCCTGCGGCAGAGCGGCATCGACAAAGGTCACGCGTCCGCGCGAGATGGTGGGCACGGCGGCACCAGCGGCAGCCTGGGCGGCACCCGCCTCGAGCGAGCGGGCGTTGAGCGCGTCGGCCTTACGCTCGCGAATGGAAGCATGGGCCTCCTGGCGTGCGGCACGGTCGGCGGAATCCGCCGCTGCCACGCGCACGCGGTCGCCGATAGCACCGGCATTTTCGGGCGCCGCGGTCAGCGATTCCTCAAAGGTAATGCCCTCGTCGCCAAAGGTGAGCTCCATCGACTCGCGCGCACCGCGGTCGGGAATGGCAAACACGCAGGCGTAGCGCTTGCCCACGACTTCCTGGATGCGCGTCATAAAACGGTTGTCCGAGCCTGCGATGGCCGGCTGCTCAATCTTGAGCTCGGCCGTCACCGCACCGCCGGCACGGATGAGGCTCACATAGTTCAGGCGCTGCTGGGCACCAAAATCGAGCTGTTGGGCGCGCACATACAGGCCGTCCAGGCGGTCAATCCCCGCCTCGCCGGCACGGGCCTCGATATCCTCGTAGGCGCGCAGACAGTCGTCGAACAGCGAGCGCGGCTCGGATAGAACCACGAGCGCCTTGCCGCCCACGTGTGCCAGTGGGCTTACGGTCTGGCCGTACATCACCGGCAAAAAGCGGTCGAGCTCGGGCGTGACGATGCGTGCATCCACCATCTCGAGCAGCGCCGCCAGCTTGCTGTCGTCCTGGCTGGCGCGGTAGAGCGCCACGTGCATGTTGTGGACGGCATCGTCGGTAAGCGCCAGCTCACGGCAGGGGAAGATCTCGATACTGTCCTCGTTGCCGATGGTCTGCCCCGTTGAGCTCACCATACGGCGGATGCGATCGATCTCGTCGCCGAAGAACTCAATGCGCACGGGCGCCTTCTCCTGTGCGGGGAACACCTCGACGGTGTCGCCGTGCACGCGGAACAGGCCGGGTGCGTCGGCGGCGCCGGCATTGGTGTAGCCCATGCCCACCAGGCGCTGCGGCACCTCGTCAAAAGGAATCTCCTCGCCCACCGCAAAAGTGGTGGACTCCCAATAGCGGCTCTCGACCGGCGGCACGCAACGCAGCAACGCACGGGCCGAGGCAACCATGATGCAGTTGTCCCCACGCACGATGCGTCCCAATGCCTCGCAGCGCTGCGCCACCACGGCGTCGTCGGGCGCCTGCTCGCGCCACGGATAGTCCTTACGCTCGGGAAAGCGGCACACGTGCGCCAGGCCCACATAGGCGGCAAGGCTGCGCGCGGCGCGATCAGCCGCATCCTCGCCGCTCACAATGTAGACCGTCGGGCGCGGGCGGCGCGCAAACTGGGCGGCCGCCATAAGCGTGCGGCCCGACTGCGACACGGCCAGCGTCACGTCCTCGCCGGCATCGAGTCCGGCCTCGACGGTCTGCAGTGCCTCGGCAGTGTAGAGCTGCGCGGCTATACGGTGAATGAGCATGCTGTTCCTCCGGCATCGCAACGCCAAAAGCCCGCCGGGGCAAGCTCGGCGGGTCGTACGTCAAATACATTGTCTGTCATGGTAGCGCATGGAGAGGACTCCGGCTCAAGGGCAAACCCAGCCCCGCAAAAAACGCCAGACGAAGATGCGTTCCGCCCTACCCCGCTACGCGCACGCTGGGGCACAAATCTGCCAGCGGACACTCGTCACACTTGGGCTTGCGGGCATCGCAGATCTCGCGACCAAAGGTGATCCACTGATGGTTGACCGACTCCCAATACTCGTGCGGCAAAATCTTGAGCAGATCCTGCTCGGTCTTGAGCGGCTCCTTGGCATGCGTCTTGGGACTCAGCATCAGGCGGTGCGCAATGCGGTTGACGTGCGTGTCCACCGCAATGCCCTCCACGATGCCATACCCCACGTTGAGCACGATGTTCGCCGTCTTGCGTCCCACGCCCGGCAGCTTCACGAGTTCCTTCATGTCGGCCGGCACCTCGCCGCCATAGTCGGCGACGATCATCTGCGCGGCCTCGACGGCATGCTTGGCTTTGCTCTTGTAGAAGCCGAGTGACTTGATAGTGTCTGCCACGTCAGCCACGCTCGCCCCGGCCATGGCCTCGGGCGTGGGCCACTGGGCAAACAGCCGCGGCGTCACCTTGTTGACCTGTGCATCGGTCGTTTGCGCCGAAAGCAGCACCGCGATCAGCAGGCGGAAGGGATTCTCGTGGTCCAAAAAGCACTCGACCGGGCCATAGCGACGGTTGAGGCGCTCACACACCTCGATGGCGCGCTCGCGCTTGGCGGCATTGGTCTCGCGTGGCATAACGACTCCTCGGCTCAACGGCACAATAAACTTATGGGCACAATTGTCCCACGTCCGAGACGCTTACGCCTCCAAGAATGCGCCGGTCTGACGGCTCCACAGGCTCGCGTACTCGCCACCCGCCTCGACAAGCTGCGCATGCGTGCCGTCCTCGACAATCTCGCCATCGGCCAGCACCACAATGCGGTCGAGCGCCGCCACGGTGGACAGGCGATGTGCCACCACAATGGAGGTACGTCCACGCATCAGGTTCTCGAGCGCCTCCTGCACCAGCGCCTCGGACTCGCTGTCGAGGGCAGAGGTCGCCTCGTCGAGCACCAGAATCGGCGCGTCGGTTAGGATGGCACGGGCGATGGCCACGCGCTGACGCTGGCCGCCCGAGAGCTTGACGCCGCGCTCACCCACCATGGTGTCAAAGCCACGGGGCAAGCGGTCGATAAACTCCATGGCATTGGCCAGGCGCGCGGCCTCGCGAATCTGCTCATCAGTGGCGTCGGGACGACCGTAGGCAATGTTTTCGCGAATGGAGCGATGGAACAGCAGCGCCTCCTGCGGCACGTAGGCAACCTGGCGGCGCAGGCTCTGCTGCGTGCAGCGCGAGACATCCTGACCGTCCACGAGCACGCGGCCGCCCTGAACATCGTCCAGGCGCAGCAGCAGCTTGGTGAGCGTCGTCTTACCCGAGCCCGATTTGCCCACCAGGCCCACGCGCTGGCCCGCCGCCACATGAAGCGTCAGGTCATCGAACACGCTCTCGCCCGCCGCAGCGTCACGGTACGCAAAGCTCAGGTGCTCAAAATCAATCGCGCCCTCGGTCACTTTGAGCTCAGGGGCGTCCGGGTCGTCTGCCACCAAACGTGGCTCGTCCAGCACGCGCGTCATCTCGGCCGCATCGCCCAAAGCGCGGTTGATGCGCTGCATCATGGAACTCACGTAGTTCAGGCGCATGGTGAGGTTATAGGTATAGGTAAAGATCATGACGAGCGAGCCGGCCGAGATGCCAAACCACGCGTTGCCGCCCGCCACGAACACACTCACCACGGCCATGGTGATGACGATAAGACCCGAGGTCGTAAAGTTGCGCTGCATCATGGCGTGCATCGAGACCGTCTCGGCATCGCGCGCGGCACGATCGGCGGCGTCGAACAGATCGCGTTCAAAGTCCTCGCGCCCACAGGTCTTGACGGCCAAGATGTTCGTGACCGCGTCGGAGAGCACGCCCGAGAGCTTGTTCTGCGCAGCGGACGTCGCGGCCGAAAGCGGCATGATGCGCTTGTACATAAGCCAGACAAACGCAATGTAGACGACCATGATGCACACCAGGATCACGGTAAACGTCGGTACCACCGGGGCGAGTGCGGCCACGGTGCAGACGACCGAGGTGATGGTGGGGATGAGCGAATACACCGTCACGTCCACCAGCCCCGTATAGCCGCTCATAAAACGACTCGTCTGGCTCACGAGCGATCCGCCAAAGCGGCTGGTATGGAATGTCATGGATTGGTTGGAGAGCGTGTCGAAGCATAGACGCGCCAGGTGATAGTTGCCTGCAATCTCGAGCTTGTAGACGGTGTAGTCCTGTAGCTTGGAGAGAATCTGACCCACCAGGTTAACGAGTACGAGCGCCAGGATATAGGGGCCGAAGACCTCAAACACCTGATCACCCGCCACGGGACCGGCTTGAACGCGATCGACAATGAGGGCCATCACATAGGTATTGGCAAACGTCAGCAAAAAGATGTAGCCCGCCGACGAGAACACCGAGAGAAAGACAATCAGCGGCTGCGTGCGCGTGACACCCCAAAACCGCTGCAGCGTGCGGCGCACGGTGGAGCGGCTGAGCGGGCTGGTGCTTCTCTGAGACATGGGCTTCCTTTCGCATCTGATAGGGCGAAACGCCATTGTTGCACATTGGAGCACGCTCCAGACAAGTGCGATACGAAAAGCGGTAGGGCGCCCGCGTTTGCACCGGTGCCCCGCCGTCTTGTTGCAATTAGTCCTCGTCTTCTTGGTCTGTGGGAAGGCCCGCGGGCGTGAGTCCCAAGATCTCATCGACTTGGTCGGCGTCTTCCAGTGCGTCGATGTCCTTGAGCTTGCGCTCCATTACGTTGGTGCGCGTGGTAATGATGCCCTCGACCGTTTTGCCCGCGGTCTCGATCTGCTGCTGGGCGCGGCGCAGCGCCTTTTGATAGCGCGGCAGCTCGGCCTTGACGGCGGAGAGCACGCGCAGTACGTCGTCGGTACGTTTTTGCAGCCTAAACGTCTGGTAGCTCATCTGCAGGCTGTTGAGAATGGCGGCCATAGTGCTGGGACCGGCAACGTTGACATGATAGTCGCGGCCCAGGGTTTCGATGAGCCCGGGTCGGCTGACGACCTCGGCGTACAGCCCCTCAAACGGCACGAACATGATGCCAAAGTTGGTCGTTGCCGGCACACTCAGGTACTTTTCGCAGATGTCCTTTGCCTCGCGTTTCACCATCATATCGAGCGTCTTGCGCGCTGCGGCAACGGCCTCCGCATCGCCCGACTCCTGGGCGTCGAGCAGATGCTCGTACGCGTCGCCCGGGAATTTGGAGTCGATCGGCAGCAGCACGGGATCGCCCTCGTCTACCGGCAGCTTGACGGCAAACTCAACGCGCTCCGAGGCGCCGGGCCTAGTGGCAACGTTTTCCAGATACTGGTCGGGTGTGAGGATGTCCGTCAGGATCGCACCCAGCTGTACCTCGCCCAAAATGCCGCGCGCTTTTACATTGCCCAGCACACGCTTGAGGTCGCCTACGCCGGTGGCGATAGATTGCATATCGCCCAGGCCCTTGTACACGGCCTCGAGCTGGTCGCTCACCTGCTTAAACGATGCCGAAAGTCGGTCGTTGAGCGTGCGAGAGAGCTTCTCGTCCACCGTCGCGCGCATCTGATCGAGCTGCACGTTGTTGTCTTCGCGGATGGCACCCAGCTGAGCATCGACCGTCTCGCGCACCTTGTCCAGGCGATGCTCGATGCCCTCGCGATTGGCGCTGAGCTGTTGGGCGGTCTCGCGGCGCAGATCATCCATCCGGTCACCGGCTTGCGAGAACTCGCGCGCGATGGTCAGGTAACGTTGCTGCTCTACGGCCGCATCGGTCGTCTGCTGCTGCGCGATGGCATTGGCCGTGCGACGGGTTTCGGCCAGCGCGACGTTCAGGGCATCGAGCGCTTTGTTAGCCTGCTCGAGTGCTGCCAGCGTTTCCGCGCTACTGTCGCCACGCTCCCGCAACTCGGCACGCAGGCTCTTGAGTTGGAGGGCGCAAGCCACAGCAACCCCCACCGCCACCAAGGCGATCACAACAAGCACAATATCAATAGCAGACATAAACTCCGCCCAACAAACCCAATCGAGCACCAATCAAAACCGCGATCAATCTTACCCCGCCATACGCACCGGGCGCCCGGTCCCTTCTTGGGCGCCCCTCTCCTCCGCATATTCCATAATGCGGCGCGCCGTCTCCCTGCTCACCTTTGAGTCATCACCGGCTAAATATGCGTACACGTTTCCCTTATTCAGATTCAAATCGCGGCAGAGACCGTAGCGCGTTACGCCCGATTCCTCTAGCGCTCCCAACGTTCTTTTTCGCATCAGGGCGTTGATCCTTCTGTCCGCCACTGGCTTTTCCTTCACCGCTCTATACGCACGCCAAACGTTGGCATAACGATTAGGAAGTTTATCCTCGGCGCATAGAGATGCCAGGCTACCCGTTTGGGCGTACAAGGACAAAACGCCTCGGTAACCCTCTTCCATCCACGAACCCTCGGATAAGCCCAGAACGTATTCGGCTTTACCCTGTGCCAAAGCGAGCAAAAACAGGGGCTCCGCCACGCGCGGCGCAACCGTCGTCGCTTGCTTAACCAGTTTTCTAAAACTGAGCGATTGCTGTCCGGATAGCTCTCGGCAATAGCCTTTTAAGAATCCCTCAAAGGTCAGATTCAACCGAGCACCTCCTTTTTGTATTGCCTGTATGCACAGACCATCTCTTGATAACTCCGCTCCGAAGGCGACGACGCCAGATCCTCCAAGGATGTCGTTAAGTACCTTAACATGGCATTTTCTATTATTATTCATCATCAATAATACTATTCAGTCGCATGACAGGATTCCCAGGATGTGAGGATTCTACTCATGGCGATAATCCCTACACCCCAGAAGTCCTAACGTGACAAACGCTAACTCTCCCAGCCGGCGCGAATGGTTGCTACGACATCGCCTAGGCGCTGGCCGAGAGCCGCTAGATGTTGGAGCACCTCGTTGGGCGATGCGCCGTTGAGGATGCACGTGAGGGCATACGATGCCAGAAAGATGGCCACAAGCCCTAACGGGATGAGCACGATCATCGCCAATGTGCGCAAGCGCTGGCCCACACGGCGACGACGCGCACGACGCTTGTCGAACGCGAGCTCCTGCGCATATGAATCTTGCTGTACGGAATAGGCCTCTGGTGCCGATTCGCACCCGGGCACAGCTGCAGGTACAGCAGCGGGCACGACATTTTGCGCAAAGGGCTGGGCTGCCGCCCCTTGCATTTGCATCTCCATGAGTCGTTGCTGCTGACGCAGCATGCGCTCAGCTTGTTGCTGCGGAGTCTCAAGAAACAGATCCATGCTGGCCTCCAAAATCGGAGCATTCGACGCTTACGACCAGCATCCCGCACCGCCATGACCGCGACAACGCAATCGCCGGCAATAGCCACAAAGTTTCTTTTGCTCAAAAGCTGTCGAAAAGCTCAACAACTCCCCTACCAGCACTTTCTCTGAGCTTTTTTCGTCAGCAATCTTTTGGCCTTCCACCCTTACGCCAACTGACCAAAATCTAACCAAAAGCTTGACGGAAATTGTGAAGACAGGGACCCCATACAAAAACGTGCCGCCCCAAAAGGGGCGGCACGCTAACTTCTTATCAGTTTTTCAGTAGCAAGCACGCGACGACCCGAAGCCGGAGCACAGGGTAGGGAAACACCTTTACCTCGCGCGACCTGCGCAGCCGTGAGCGAGAGGGAAAGGTGTTTCCCCGCCCCGTGCTCCGCAGTCGATGGAGGCAGCTTTAGATGCCCGCGAGACCTCGGGTGGCGGTGGCGCACATAAACGCCAAGGCTAGAATCACGAGCGAGCCCGCGATGTCTGCCAGCACGCCCATTGCACGGCGTTCAAACAACCAGCTCTCAAAGTGCGGGGCGACGTTGCGCCAAACACGCCACAGCAAGATGCCCATACCGATGACGCCCGGGATATTGAGCAGTAGGATCTCGGAGCACAAAAGACCGATCAGGTTACCGGCGGCAAAGCCCGCATCACCCTCGCAGTATTTGCGGTAGACCATATACAGCATGTACGCCACAAACGGCTGCAAGCACGCAGAAATAAACGAGACCACCATCGAGGGGTCCTGCGAAAAGACCTCGGTGAGTTTATCGACACTCGTGGCGTCCTTCGAAGCCAAGAATAAACCGATAACCACAAGGGGCACCACGCCCAAAATTACCTCGACCAGAGTAAACAACTTGGCAGTCAAATCCTCACTAGCCGAATTCAAATGAGGCGCCCACTCAGGATGAGCATGCGCGCCGACTTTCTTGTCCTTCTCGGCACGATCGGCCTTTTTACCCTCGGCAACCCGACGACCAGGATCCTTGCGAGTTCCCGCCGCAGCAACCCGAGCCCGAGACTTCTTGCCCATAAAAAACACCCCATCAGGTAGTAGATAAACTAAAAGTCGCCACCCAGTGTACCCCCTAAACAACGGCGCCGCCCCAACCCGGAGCAAGCCCCGTCAACCAAATAACCGAACCATCAACCAAATGGCCACAACCCAATCCCTATACAAAACGTGCCGCCCAAAAGGGGCGGCACACAAACTTCTAATCAGCTTTTCTGTAGCGAGCACGCGACGACCCAAAGCGGGCCGGGAGGGCGGGATTACCTTCCCTCAACGCGACCCTGCGGAGCCGTGAGCGGGGAGGGAAGGCAATCCCGCCCTCCCGGCCCAGCTCATGCCAGCGCCACGCGCTAGTAGTTCACCACCTGCTCCTCAAAGTACGCCTTCGGGTGGTTACACACCGGGCACACCTCAGGCGCCTCGGCACCAACGTGCAGGTGCCCGCAGTTCAGGCACTTCCATACCTTCACGCCCTCACGCTCAAACACCTCGCCCGACTCGATGCGCTCGACGAGTTTGTTGTAGCGCTCCTCGTGGGCCTTCTCGACGGCGGCGACACCACGGAACTTCTCGGCGATCTCGGCAAAGCCCTCCTCCTCGGCGGTCTTGGCGAACTCGTCGTACATCGTGGTCCACTCGTAGTTCTCGCCCGCGGCGGCGTCGCGCAGGTTGTCCAGAGTGCCCGGAACGGCGCCGTCGTGCAGATACTTAAACCACAGCTTGGCGTGCTCGGACTCGTTGCCCGCCGTCTCGGCAAAGATATTCGAAATCTGAACGTAGCCATCCTTCTTGGCCTTAGATGCGTAGTAGCGATACTTGGTGTGTGCCTGGGACTCACCGGCAAAAGCGGTCTCGAGGTTCTTCTTGGTTTGGGAATTCTCAAAATCCATAGGTGTACTTCCCTTCAACACGTGCCGCCCATAGGCTTTGAGCGACCTTGTCTTTAGGATGCCCTCAAGCCGCGAATTTAAACCTTACAATCCCGTTCTTCAGATTTGAGCGGGCTACACACTCAACCAGCGATCGCCCTCGGCTCGGCAAAAGCCCTCACGCTCCAGGTCGGCTAGAATGCCCGCGACAAGCTCGCACTCGACCGGCCCGCGACCGGCTGCCGTCTCCATTTCGTTAACGCCCACCACGGCATCAGCAAGCGTTATCCCCGCCGGCCGCCCATCGCGCGCAGCCAGTAGCATGCGCACAATATGGGCGCGTTTTTGGCGACGCGAGCCCTCGAACTTGGACTGACGACTATAGCCCGCCGAGCGCCTGGACGGATTGGGCAGCGTCTTCTTAAGATACGCGCCATAATCTAGCAGCGCGTAATACCACGCGCGCGGCGTGTCGGCATCGTCTTGAGGCACGGCAAAGGGCGCGATCTCATCCGCCACCGCACCGGGGGCCGCCGGACAGGCGGCTTGAATCAGCGGCACCAGCTCGCGATCGGGAACAGCCGGCACATCGGGAAAGAAATGATGCAAAAAGACCGTGCGCACGTTGGTCTCTAGATACACACCCGGAAGATCAAACGCAAACGACCGGATACCCTGCGCCGTTGCCGGGCCAATACCAGGCAGAGCGACCAAGTCACGCGTCTCACGCGGAAACTCCCCGTCCCAGTCCTCTACAACGCGCTGAGCGGCCCCGTGAAGCGCCAGAGCGCGTCGGTTGTAGCCCATGCCCTGCCAAGCGTCCAAAACATCGGAAGGCGCGGCCTGGGCAAGCGCCTGCACAGTCGGAAAGCAATCGAGCCACACCGGCATGCGCGCCTCCACACGCGGCACCTGTGTTTGCTGCAGCATGACCTCAGAAAGCCAAATGATGTACGGATCGCGTGTGCGGCGCCACGGAAGGTCGCGATAACGCAGGACCCCTTCCGAACGAATCATCGAACGAAAGGGGTCCTGAATCATGGCTATGCTCCTTATGCGGCGCTATTCCTCCCGGTAAGCGCACGCGCAGGTGGCGTACTCGGGAAACGCTTCGCGGTCGGCGAACTTGGGATCGACGGCCGGGAACTGGCGGTGAGCGACGATGTCGCCGAGCGAAACGGAATCGAGGTAGTCGCGCATCAACGCCTGAGCTCCGGCCCACAGGGGATGATAGCAGCACGCGCCCATGCGCGCACAGTCACCATCGGGCGCGGTGCAGTCGTTCATAACCATAGGACCCTGAACGGCCTCGACGACCTGGCGGATAGTGACGTCGTCCGGACTGACCTTGAGACGCATGCCACCGTGGACGCCACGCAGGCTCTCCACAATACCGGCCTGGACCAAACCGTGCTGAATCGAGCGGGCAAACGAATACGGAACATTGACCTCTTCGGCAGCGGTGCGAACAGAAAGCAAACACTCCGAATCCTCAGCAAGCATCGCCAGCATACGAAGGGCGTAATCAGTCTTCCTCGATATGTCCATTTTTCCCCTTTCAAGGAATACGAACAGCTCGAACGAGCTCCGGGGCCGAGCTTGTGTCGAGACGCTAAATGACCGCCAGGACATCCAAATGGTAAATCGGATATCCACTGAGTGCCGCGCTTGGAGCGAAATGCATCAGATGCGGCGCACAGTGCAATTTAGTATAACCTAACCCCCTGTCTCGTAGAACAGGTGTTGCGCAACAAAGCTGTTGTTCAGACAGATATACTCATTAGATTTTACTTGCGTTCCCGAAGGCGCGGGGGTTCTGGGCGAAGATGCACCAGGGCGATCGTTCTATCGAAACAAAGCGCATCAAACGCAAAAAGCCACGTCCGAAGACGTGGCTTTAATTGCGTTGGCGGGAAGTACGGGGCTCGAACCCGCGACCTCCGACGTGACAGGCCGGCGCTCTAACCAAACTGAGCTAACTCCCCAGGCAGACGTTCGCGTTTGTTTCCGCTCGCGTGCGCTGCGGGGATTAGTATACACAGAAGTCTGTCCGGCGCGCAACAACTTTTTTGAAAAATTTTTTGGGGCCATCCGGGAGGGCTTCCGGGGCTGAGGGCGGGGGTTAAGTTTGCTGCTCTACAGTCCTGCGCAAGACGGAAAGCACATTAAGTGCTTTCCTTTGCGTGCGGAACTCGCGACAAACTTAACCCCCGCCCTCAGCCCCGGAAGCCCTCCCTGCCGTCACATTATTCAACCAGTTTTGCGGGCGTGCGCCGCTGCGCGGCTAGCCCGCGTGCTCCTCGGCGGGGTTGGTCTGATTGTTTTTGTTGAAGCTCTGCCTTTGGCTCAAATGGAAACGGGGGACGCATTTGCATCCCCCGTTTTTGTTGTGGTTACTCTAGATCAATAAATTTGGTGCTTATGATCTTGCCGTCTTTTACTAGCATTCTGGCCATGGTGGGGCCTCGGGTGCCTCTGGGGTAGCTAGCGCTGCCCGGGTTGAGGACTAAACAACGGCCCACTTGGGCTTCTTTGGTTACGTGGGTGTGACCATTGATGGCTACGTCTACGGATCCCACCGGAAGGTCTTCGCGGTAGTGGGCTACAGCGAATTTGAGGCCTTCGTAGGTAAAGAGCGCAAGACGGTCTACATCGGGACCGTAGTCGCGGTAGTAATCGTTGTTGCCCAGTACGGCCCGCACGGGGGCGATGGTGCATAGGTGCTCGTAGTCCATCTCTGACGTGAGGTCGCCGGCGTGGATAATCAGGTCTGCGCCCTCAAGCTCATCCAGGAGCGCAGGCGATAAATAGCCGTGGGTGTCCGAGATGATGTCGATACGCTTGGCGCTTGCACTGTTCATGGGATCCCTTCCGCAAAAAACGATTCGGCAGATACATACAAAAAGGCCCCACGCCTCCGCAGACGATAGGTCTACAGGGCTGCGGGGCCAGTGTGCTAGAGACTCAGGGCCTTCTTAAGCGGCACGACGCGGCGGCGCGAAACCGGCACGCGTTCGTCGACGCCCGTAATGCCCAGCTGGATGGCGCCCGAGGGCACCGTCTCCACATCCGTGACGCACGCCAAGTTGACGATATAGCGGCGGTGAACACGGAAGAAGCCAAAGTCGCAGAGCTTGGCCTCAAACTGCGCCAGCGAGGTCGTCGACAAAAAGCGATCATCGACGGTATAGATGCAGGAGTAATCGTCCTTGGCCATGATAAAGCGAATGTCGTCCACGGGAATGAGCACCTTGCGGCCGCCCTTTTCCACCGGGATACGCTCGATGGTCACCTTGCTGTCCGTAACCGGCTTGGTGCGTTGCATGACCTTCTCGATCGCGCGATCCAAGCGAGCTTCCTCGACCGGCTTCATCAGATAATCGACGGCATCCACGTCGAATGCCTCGACCGCATGGTCACTATACGCAGTCACAAACACGATCGCCGGCGGATTTTTGAGCTTATGCAGCGCCTCGGCAAGTTGCAGGCCCGAGGCACCGGGCATCGAGATATCGAGAAACACGACATCTACGCGACTTTCCATAAGCATCTCGATGGCGGAGCGGACGCTCGACGCCTCAGTGATCGTGCCGATCTTGCCCGTTTGCTCGAGCAGGAAGCGAAGCTCCGAGCGAGCCGGCGCCTCATCATCCACAATCATCGCACGCAGCATAGGGATAAAACCTTTCGTCAACTAACTACGCCGGGCATCCGTCGCATGACGTTGAGCCCGTAGCCTTTTATTTTACTCTTGAATGTCAAAGATGCTCTCTGACAAATCAAGATGAAGGAGCACTTTGGTGCCCTTGCCCGGCGCCGATTCGACACGCGTATAGGAGTGCGGCCCATAAAAGCGATGGATGCGCTCCGAAATATTGTGCATGGCCACACCGGCGCCGCCACCCTGGGGAGAGCTGGCGTCGGGACGGGCAGAACGCTCGTCAAACAGTCTGGCGGCGGTACCCTCATCCATGCCCACGCCATTATCGGCCACGGCAATCAAGATTGCATCCTCGCCGTCTTGGTGAACGGTCACGTCGATCCTCAGGGCGTCGTCATCGCCCATACCATGACGCACGGCGTTCTCGACAATCGGCTGGATCACGAACGCCGGCACCAGCGTATCTTCCACGTCCTCGGACACATCGAACGTCGCAAGCACGCGATCCTCGCCAAAGCGGGCCTTCTCAAAGGTAAGGTAGCGCTTGGTCTGTGCGACCTCGCGCGAGACCGGAATAAGCGATCCCGAGTTGTCGAGCGTGGCACGATAGAACGATGAGAACTCACGAAGCAGTTCGCGGGCCCGCAGCGGGTCGGTGCGCGTAAACGATGCAATGGTGTTCAGCGTGTTGAACAGGAAGTGCGGGTTAATCTGCGCCTGCAGCGCACGCACCTCGGCGCGCGCCGTGAGTTCCTTTTGCACCTCGAGCTCGTGGATGGCGAGCTGCGTGGACAAGATCTCGGCAAAGCCCGAGGCAAGCGCATACTGGGTACGGTCGACGGCGCGCGGGGTCTTGTAGTAGAACTTGAGCGTGCCGACGGTACGATCGCCCACCTTGATGGGGGCGATAATGCCGGCGGGGACTTGGTTGTGCGAGCCGTCCGAGCCCACGACATCCACCATACGGTTGAACGACTGCACGATGCCATGTTCGATAACGTAGCGTGTGGCAAGCGTGTGGATGGGAGTATCGGGCAGCAGTTTTTCCTCAAACTCGCCCGCGCAGGCAAGCACGTTGTCCTCGTCGGTGATGGCCACCGTCATGGCGCGCGTCTCGGGCAAAATGCGCCGGCACACCAAACGCGCCGACTCCTGCGTCAGACCGCCCTTAATGTCCTCGAGCATGGCCGAGGCCACCGAGAGCGTCTCCTCGGTGTACTGGGAGCGCACCGAATCGGGATTGAGCGTCAAAAAGATAAAGATGCACAGAAAGATGCACAGCAGCGCGCAGGCAATCACCGTGGCGATCGGCTCGATACCGGTCACCAAGGCAAAAATAAAGTACACCAGCACACAAATGGCGCAGGCAACGGCAATGATGCGAAAGATTGATATTGAACTATCGCGCTGGGCGCGGCGGTCGATCATTCGGCCCCCTCCAGGATACTGATCAGTTGTGCGTCACGCCAAAGCCCGTCCATGATCTTGGGCCAAAAGCTCTGGAAACGCAGGTAGCTTGCAGCGTTTTGGCGCGCATAGGCCTTTGCCTCGTCGATACCATGGCGCCAGATGCGCAGGTAGCCCTCATGCTCGCGGGTAAACACGCTGCGGACCATAGCGGTCTTGCGCACGCGGTCGTCGAGCTCGCGCGAAATCCACGGGCCCGGGTAGGGCATGAGCGATGCCGCCGTAACGGGAATGAGCTCCTTTTGATGCGCGGCGAATGTCAACTTGGCCCGTTCGTAGTACCAACGGTATACATCCTGCATAAAGCGCGGTGAGCGCTTTTCGGACTCCGGAGGCAGATGGCGCACGGTCCACTCGTTATCGAACCACACGTCGTAGCCAAACATGCGCATGTTAAAGAGGTAATCCAAGTCCTCGCCGCGGGTGATAAACGGGTCAAAGGCCACACGCGTAAAGGCGCGGGCGTGCAGGGCCATCAGGCCGCCGCACACGTAGTTGGAACGCGAGATGCGGGTGCCCGAAAGCGCCTTTTTCATCCAACGGTTGAACTCGATGCGCTTGGTCCACCAACGATGGCAGATGCCCGCCTTGTCCGTGGGAGCCAGCGGCGAGCCGTCGCGATCGTAGAAATAGCCGCTCTTGACCAAGATCGGCAAGCCCTGACGCGTCTGCTGCCCCAACGCATAGGTCGCGCGCTTCATAAAGTCGGCGTCGATGACAGTCTCATCGTCATCCAAAAAGATAACCGCGTCATGCCCCAGCACAGCGGCACAGGCTAGCCCCATGTTGCGGATGGCACCGTAGCCTCGCAGGCTCACGCACTCGCCCGAACCCTTGGGCGCGATCTGAGCAACCCGGTCTGCAATGCGCGAGGCCTGGGTGTTGGTGACAACGGTGACCTTGAGCGTGGGATGCGCGTCGACAATCTCGTGCACGCGCAGCGACACATCGGCTGTGGCAGAAACGGGACAGACCACCAAAAGGATGATGCGCGGGATGTCACGTACCTGCTCAAGCGAGGCCAGGCAGCGGTCGAGTTCGGGATTGTCGGCGTTGAGTCGCGTCGAATGGTCATAGGTGCCAGGGGCGTTTGCGCAAGCGTCATCGCCCGCCCAATACGTTGGAATCACGACTGTGGCGTTCATGCCTTACCCTCCCTGCAACACAAAAACGGGACGCCGCCAAACACAGGCGACGCCCCGCGACCTAGCTGATTCCATCATACCCACTTGGGCAAATCATTGCTCGCAAGTCGCAATGTTTATTGCGGATAACCCCAAAAGAGTACCGTGGACAGGCACAATAGCCGCTCGCTCCTATGCGGCATGCTCTGCCGCCCGAGTCATGCGGGACAGGCGGACCAGCAGCATAAAGCCAACGATCAGTAGCACGCCAATGGAAAGGACGCCCAGCGACGGGTTGCCGGTCAGCGAGGTGACGACCGACACTAGGAAAGTGCCCATGACGCTTGCATAGCGACCGAAGATGTCAAAGAAGCCGTAGTACTCGTTGGACTTTTCCTTGGGGATAATGCGGCCAAAGTAGCTACGGCTAAGCGCCTGCACGCCGCCCTGGAACAGGCCGACCATAATGGCAAGCACCCAAAACTCAAAGGCGGTCTTTAGGAAGAACGCGGCGAACAGCACAATGCCCATATAGGCGGCGACTGCCACCAAGATCATGTTGAGCGTGCCCACGCGGCCGGCGAGCTTGCCGTAGATGATGGCGGATGGAAAGGCCACGAACTGCGTGACGAGCAGCGCCAGGACCAACTGGGTCGAATCGATGCCCAAAGCCGAGCCGTAGCTGGTAGCCATGGAAATGACCGTGTGCACACCGTCGATATAGAAGAAGAACGCAATCATGTAGACCAGCACGGTCTTGTTGTGGGCGATCTCGCGCATGGTGTGTCCGACCTCGGAGAACACACCGCCCACGATGTGGCCGATAGTGTCCTCGGGACCGCGCTCGCGACCGTACTTTTGCTTATAGGTGCGAATGAGCGGCAGGGTAAAGATGAGCCACCAGGCACCAGTGATGATAAACGACAGACGCGTTGCCAGCATGGTAGGGACGCCAAGAGCGGGGCCACCCATGATGAGCGCCAGGCAGATGACGAACGGCACGGTGGAACCGATGTAGCCCCAGGCATAGCCCGAGCTGGACACGGCGTCCATGCGCTCGTCGGTGGTAATGTCGGGCAGCATGGCGTCGTAGAACGTCATAGAAGAGTTAAGGCCGATGGTGCACAGCACGTACACGGTCAAAAATGCCATGGCGGACATTGGGATAGCCTGCGCCAGGCAAAGCACCAGGCCCGTGAGGAAGAAGCCCAAGAAGAACTTGATCTTGTTGCCGGCGTAGTCGGCAAGCGCGCCCAGAATGGGCATGAGCATGGCGATGGCCAGCGAGGCGATCGTCTGCGCATTGCCCCAAGCGACCACCAGGTCGGCCGAGGAAGCGCCGGTATTAATGGCGTTAAAGTAAATGGGCACCACCGAGGTATTGAGCAGCACAAGGGCCGAATTGCCCACATCATACATAACCCAGTTACGCTCGAGCTTGGTGTATTTCATGGACAGGGACCCTTCGTATTCGCCCGATATGCAGTTAGTTCATCGTACCCCAATTGTCCAGAACCGCCGGTAAGGATTCGGCAAAGGGGCACGCACGGGCCCTATTCCTCGCGGTCGAACTCCTCATCGGCATTGAGCACGCGACCGCTGTAGTTGACGTGACTGGTCACGGCATCCATGTCACCGGTCTCGATAAAACGTGCGACCGTGCACTCGTAATCGACCAGCGCGCGATCAAAGACCTCGGGGAAACTCTCGTTCGAGACCTCGTCGGTAAAGGGATTCTTCCATGTCAGATGGCCCAGGTTACCGGTGCGCTCGGGCAGCTCCGTCGTCACGCGATGGGCAAGGCCGTCGAGCAGCGAGTAGTCGTGCACCAAGCCCTCAACCAGCGAGATCGCGCGCGTCTTTGCGGAGCCGGCCGGCTCAATCGCGCGGTAAAGTCGCTGCATATTGGCAACGGCAGCACCGTACTCCCCCGCCGGAATGTCAATGCCGTACACGCGTCCGGCAACATAGCTCATCAGCACGCCGGCCACGCGATTGATGCGATCGGTGGTGACGATCTCGCCCGCCGGCGGGTAATCGTCGACCGTAGCGCCGGCGCGTTTAAGCTGCAGCATCAGTACATCCAGGTCGCTCTCGATCACGGCATGAACCTGACTGCTCGAATCCTCAAGCTCTGAATCGGACTCCACGATGCCAAACTGCTGCTCATAGACAAAAGGATGGGCGTTGCGGTCGAGCACGTAATGAGACAGCAGGCCCAGCGCAAAGGCGCGACCCAAGCTGGCGTCGCGCGGCAGCAGATGCGACACGCCGTCGCGCAGGCACGCGAACTGGCGAGACATGCGCGACCGATGCATGACCTGCGCCAGCAGCGTGCAGTCGGAAACACGCGGTGTCAGAATGTGAAAGAAAAACGGGTCGGGGCCTTGGTTGCCCAAGATAAAGGCAATGCGCTCTTCATCGGACGTGATGACGCCCTGCGGAAGACGGTCGATGCTTTCCTCGCCAAACAGATGATGGGTGATAAGCGCGGGCATAATGATCCTTTCGATTTCATTCGATGCCACCCATTATGCCCACCGCGCGCCCATGCCAAACCTGCGATGGTAAACGACGGCACGCAGACCGTCTACGCAAGCCCCAAGTGTGCTTTAACCTCGGCAGCGCGACGGCGGGACACGGGCACCGTCGAGGTTACGCGATCGAGCCTGAGCTCCATAAGACCCGTGGAACCGATCTCGACATTGTGCACGTCCTCCAAATTGACCAGATAGCTGCGGTGGACACGGATAAAGCCCTCGGGGGCCAGGCGCCGTTCGAGCGAGGAAATCGACTCATTGATCAGGTATGTTCCCTCGGCGCAGACGGCGTTGCAAAAATCGGCACGCGCCTCAAAGTAGCAGACGTCTGCGGCGGGAATGAACACCTTTTTGCCCCCGCGGTCCACCGTCAGACGCAAAGGCTGGCGCGGAGCGTGGATAACACGACGGACACCCAAGGCTGCCTCGATCTTGTCGAGTGCCTTTGACAGGCGTGCGTCCTCGACCGGCTTGACGACATAATCGACGGCATCGAGGTTATAGGCATCGGCCGCATACTCGGCAAACGCCGTCACAAACACAACCACCGGCGGCGTCTTTAGGTTCTGCAGCGTCTCGGCAAGCTCAATTCCCGAGCGACCGGGCATGGTAATGTCTAAAAATAGCACGTCGGGCTTGTTCGACAGAATCGACTCCACGGCTTCGGTGACATTGCCCGCCTCGGCAATCTGGCCCACACGCGTATCCTTTTCCAACAGATAGCGTAGCTCGGCCCTAATGGGAGGTTCGTCATCAACCACCAAGATGTTCCAGCCTTCGGACATATGTGCTTCCCCTCTTTTTCTCTCAATCCAACCGCGTGCTACGCCGTCAACGGCGCCGGCTCATGCGGCTCGCCGTTCAGCTCGACGATGACCTGCGTGCCAACGCCCTCCTGGGACTTCACGCGCATGCCAGAATCTTCTCCGTAAAAGAAATGGATGCGCTGAAGCACGTTGAAGAGCGCCAAGCCGCAGCCTCGTTTGATGGAGCCGTCGGCGGTAATGCTCTCGGGCTCCTCCAGGCGATGCTGCTCAAACAGATGCGCGCAGACCTCTTCGCTCATACCGATGCCATCGTCCTCGACGATGATCTCCAAACCGTCATCGGTCTCGAAAGCCCTAACATGAATAGAAAGCGGCTCGGTCTCGCGCTGCGCGTGCTTGATGCAGTTTTCGAGCAACGGCTGCAAGATAAACGGCGGCACCATGCAATCGCGCACCTCAAAGTCGATATCGACCGAGACGCGCAGACGGCCGTCGCCATAACGAGCCTGCATAAGATTGATATAGCGAGTGCCCTGTTCCACCTCGTGCTCGAGCGTGGTGAGCGTATCGGAATCAGAAAGCGTCTGACGATAGTAGTTGGAGAAGTCGATCAGCAGCGACCTGGCCTTGTCGGGCTCGGTTCGAACGAGCGACACGATGGTGCTGATGGTGTTAAACAGAAAATGAGGATCGACCTGCGATTGCAAGGCGCGCAGCTCCACGCGGGCCGTAAGCTCGTCCTGGCGCTCGAGCTCAAAGCTCGCAAGCTGCGTGGAAATGAGGTCGGCAAAGCCCGAGGCAAGCGCCGTCTGGCGCATATCGATGCTGCTCAGACGGGGATAATACAGCTCGAGCGTGCCCACGCAATGCCCGCGCACGGTAAGCGGTGCGACAATACCGGCGCGCAGGCGCGGAAAGTAGCCACCCGTCTCGGTCGAGGCATCGCGCGAGAACACGCTTTGCTCACCGCTGTTGATCACGTTGAGCGTAGTCCGCAGTACCACCGGGGTGCCCGCGGGGCATTTTGCCGAGTCCTCGCCCCAGCTTGCCAACACCTGCTTGCCGTCGGTAAAGCAGATGGCAGAGGCGATAGTTTCGGACAGGATGATCTTAGAGGCGCCCAGGGCAGCTTCGGGCGTAAGGCCGCGCGACGTGTAGGCGAATATTTTTGAAGCGATGGCGAGCGTGCGGTCGGTTGCGCTCGATGTGAGGTCGTCGGGAACGACAAAGACGTACGAGAAGAAGAAGCACAGCATGACCAAGCCGGCAATGACGACAACGGCCGGAACGGGATTGGGATTATCGGTTAGATCCCAGATGAGCAACAGGATAAGCAGCGGAACGACAATACCGAGCAAGATGGCTTGAACCACATGCTGAGCGGTACGAAAGACCTTGGTAGAGTTGTAGCTCTTGCCCAGAATCAGCCTATTGAGACCCACCGTCATCTCCTTCTTACTGACGCACCCCATAGCAATAAAGAGGGCCGCAAGCGACCCTCTCCATTGCATTATGCAATCAAATACTGTGTTTTACATCAAGCCATCGATGAACGGTAGCTTAGGCGCTGTACTTGTTTGCCTCGCCGAAGGTGCCGGCCTCGACAATCCAGCCGTCCTTCATGATGACGTCCATGTTGTCGGTGTTGAGCACGTGGATGTCGGCGGCGACGTCACCGTTGACGACCAGCAGGTCGGCGCACTTGCCGGCCTCGATGGAACCGGTCTCGTCCTCGATGTGGCACATCTTGGCACCGTTGAGGGTGGCGCAGGTGATGGTCTCGACCGGGGTGAAGCCGATCTTGTCGACGAACTCGTACATCTCCTCGATGGAGCAGGTGCCGTACGGGGTGACGAAGGAGAAGGAGTCGGAGCCGATCGTCATGACGACGCCGCGCTTCTTGGCCTCGCGCAGGCAGTCGTAGTTGCGCTGCAGCTCCTTCTCGACCAGGGTACCCTCGTACTTGTCGTGCAGCTCGGGGACGTAGACGGGCGGATAGGTGGCGTACCAGGTGGGCAGGAAGGCGATCGTCGGGGTGAAGAAGGTGCCCTGCTCGGCCATGAGGTCCATGGTGCGCTCATCGATATCAAAACCGTGAATCAGCTGCTCGCAGCCAAAGCGAACGGAATCGTAGGCAGCGGCGTGGTTGTTGTAGCAGTGGCTCCACACGGGGATGCCGACCATCTTGGCCTCTTCGACCACGGCCTGAATCTCCTCGGAGCAGTAGTGCTGGTCGCGGCCGGAGTCCCAGCGCCAGATGCCGCCACCGGTAGCCCAGATCTTGATGGCATCGGGGTTCTCGCGCAGGCGACGACGGACGGCCTTGCGCAGATCCCAAGGACCGTCGACCTGATCGCCCCAGGGGTGCGATTCCTTGTTGAGCTCCTGGCTGCAGTGGTGGGAGTCGCCGTGGCCGGCAACGCGGCAGAAGCCAAGGCCGGTGGCCAGAACGCGCGGGCCCTTGAAGACGCCCTTGTCGATGCAGTCACGGATCTGGATACCAAAGCGGCCGATCTCGCAGACGGTGGTGAGGCCGTGGGTGAGGCAGTCGTAGGCCTGCTTCACGGCGACGGCCTGCTTCTCGAGGAGCGGCTGCATGACCCAATCGGTATCATCGTCGGTCAGGTTGCCCGAGAAGTGCAGGTGGGTGTCGATCAGGCCGGGAAGGACGGTCTTGCCGGCGGCGTCGATAACCTCAACGCCCTCGGGAAGGTCCTGCATAGCACCGGCGTACTCGATCTTGCCGTTGTCGTCGACGAGAACGAGGGAGTTCTCGACCGGCTCGGCACCGGTACCGTCGATGAGCTTGCCGCCAACGATTGCATACTTAGTGGACATGGTTCCTCCTTATGGATCCATATAGTGGGCGAGGCCGTGTTGGGTTAAGGCCTCACAAAGCTACCCAAGTGGCGCCGGGTTCGGTGCGCGGAAGAGAGGGGCCCGCGCACCTGATCCGCCCCGGCTCGGCGTTACTTTTTGCGGGAATTGGTGAAAGCCATGAGGGCCAGGCCAATAGCCAACCAGCCGATCACGATGCTCCACTCCACCATGTTGAGGGAGGCGGGAGAGAACGGAATCACAAGCAGGCCGATGATGATGGCGCAGGCAGCGATAGCGAGGGAGATGCCAAACTTGCCACCGGGCACCTCGTAGGGACGAGGCAGGTCGGGCTCGGTGAAGCGCATGCGCAGGCAAGCGAGGGCGACCATGCCGCAGGAGAAGATGAAGGCGAGAGCCGACACGTTGGTCAGAGGGATGAGCATGTTCTTGCCCAGGAACGGACCGACGACGGTGATGACGCCCAGAACGACGCAGGCGAGCTTGGGAGCGCCAGACTTGGGGTCGACCTCGGCGAACTGCTCGGGCAACTGGCCCTTGCGGCCCATGGCGAGCATGATGCGGCTCGTGGCGCCGTAGAAGGAGTTCATCGGGCCCATGGGTCCAAGCGTGGCGATGACGAGCATGGCCAGGTACAGAAGCATGTTGATGCCCTTGAGGCAGGCGAGCGCGGGAACCGGGCTCTTAACGAACTCATGCCAGTCGAGGATGGTGCCGAACGAGTAGATGCAGACCATGTAGAAGCCGCCAGCGGCCAGCAGAGCCAGGGAGATGATCTTGCCGAACTTGTTCCAGTTGAGGCCCTCGGCTGCTTCCTCAGCCTGCTGAGGAATGGTGTCGAAGCCAGCGTAGAAGAACGGGGTCAGAACCAGGACCGACACGATGCCGGCAAACAGGCTGGAGCTCTCGGTAGCGGCCTTGCCGCCGCCAGCGCCGGTGACCTGGGAGAACACGGGCATGGCATTGTCCGGCGAGCCGGTGAACAGCGAGACGCCCATGGCGAGCAGCATGCCGCAGAGCAGGGCCTTGGTCAGGAAGGCCTGGAGCTTGGCAGCCGAGCTGGCACCGCGGAAATTGAGGAAGATGACGTAGACTGCAAAGCCGAGCGCGATCAGCGTCGGGAACAGGTAAACGTCGGCCCCCAGGATGGTGTAGAGCTTGACGGCGCGCAGCCACTCAAGGCCGGGCAGGCTGCCGAACATTTCGGACACGAGGGTCGAAATGGCGATGGCCTCCCACGGGCACAGGATGCCGTTGCCCAGGGCCAAAAGCCATCCGGTGATGTAGCTCAGCGTACGGCCAAAGCTACGATCGACATACTCGACAATGCCGCCCGAGATGGGGATAGCAGCCGTGAGCTCACCGAAAACAGCTCCGACGGGCACGAGGAAGATTGCACCCAAGAGGAATGCGATCATAGCGGGAACGGGACCGCCGCCCACGACCATCCAGTCGCCGACCTGCAGAACCCAACCGGTACCGATGATGGCACCGAAGCCGATGGTGAAGAAGTTCCAGAGCGAAAGCGTTTTCTTCATGCCGCCGTTATCCTCGACTGCAACTTCTGCGTTCTTGTCCGCCATTGTTCCCCTCCTTTCCTGTTTGACGCCCTTGGCGTCACCCCTTGCGCGGTCCGTTTTGCCGCGCGCTTTTATTCCATGGCTTTAAGATACGGCCTTGGCGCAGCAGCGCCGCTCGCAGCTCGACCGAAGGCAGAATTGCAAAACGAGCGGCACCGTTTTTGGGACGAACGGCGGGAGACGTCATTCGTCTTGGACGCTTTCATCTTGTCTGCTTTTGAATACCTGTTGCCGTGACGCTTGGCGCGCGGCGCGGCAACGTTCATACCATTTGTCAGGCTTTTGGCGCACATACCCATGTGTCGTGCATCTTTTTATGTAGGATAGACAAGTTACACATGAGGCAAGGTGATTCGAATGGCATACGGATACAATGACGGCGACCAACGGCCACAAAACGTGCGCCTTGCCGGCCGCACCACGTCAACGCCCAAAATCACCTCCGACAACGACAACCCGCAGCGCCCCCAAGAGCAGCTCGGGGCTTCTTCGCGGCAGCAAAGCCGTACCGTGCAGCAGTCAGACCGTGTGAGTACGAGCACACGCCAACGCCAGACCGGCACATCGCAGCCACGCCGCTACGATCGCCGTAAGACCGACTACTACGTCAAGCGCTCCTTTTCGCGGCCTCAACGCGATCGCGGCAATTCCGCCCCTCACCCCGCGTCGCACACCACAAGCCACGCGCTTCCGGCCCGCCGCCTACGCCTTGCGCTTTGCTCCATTGCCGCCTGCCTCGTCTTTGTGTTTTTGGGATCCTGTATCTCCCACGGATCAGCCGGTCTTGAGCCCACTGCCGAGGACAAGCTGCTTAAAGCTCCCGTCGCGCCCGGTTACTCCTTTGCGTTCTCGACCCCACGCTCGCAATGGCAGGCCGGCGCCATGCCCCACATCTACCAAATTGACCCCGCATGGTCGGAGCTGCCCTATGCCGGTGGCACTATTCGAGAAAACGCTTGCGGTCCCACTTGCCTCACCATGGTCTATATCTTTAAGACCGGCCACACCGATAAGACGCCGGTCGATGTATGCGCACTGGCCGAAGCCGGCAACTACGCCCCCACTGGTGCCACCGAGTGGTCGTTTATGACAGGCGGTGCGTGGCAGCTAGGGCTCAACGGAACACAGCTCTATAACGATCGCGAATCGATTACCCAAGCACTTCGCTCGGGTGCGCCCGTCATCGCCGCAGTGCGCCCCGGTACGTTTACCAACGTAGGCCACTACATCGTGCTCTACGGCATCGACGATGCCAACCAGATTGGCGTCTACGACCCCAACTCGGCCAGCCGCAGCGCCCGCCGCTGGGGCGTCGTAGAGGTCCTCAACGAAGTCGAAGCCATGTGGGCCTACTACTAGTCATTTAAGAACGTCCATTACAGTCGAAATTGTCAGCCCGGGACCGTCTCGGGCTACGATTGAGGCGCGCCCAGAACGGGCCGCCGACCGGGCGCCCGCGCACGGCCGAACGTCCCTGCCCCCGAGAGGG